>JBDTVC010000029.1:0-30782 GCA_040007475.1 Burkholderiales bacterium | reverse complement strand
TTGCTCATCATCGCGAACACGGTCAGCGTATCCGGCAGGATCGGGAACGGCGTGACGGTCTCGACGTCGACCGTGAGCTCGTTGACCTTGCGCACTTCTTTCACTGGCGCGACGTAGCCCCTCATGTCACTGCCGACATCGGTCGCGCGCTTGAAGCTGAAGATCACGTCGTCGGCGGTGAACGGCGTGCCATCGTGAAATTTTACGCCCTTGCGCAGATCGAAACGCCAGACCGTTGGCGAGGTCTGCGTCCACTTGGTCGCGAGCAGCGGCACCACGGCCATGTCCTTGCCGCGACCGACCAGCGACTCGTAGATCGCACTGTCGAAGCTGAGTTGCAGCGACTCGTTCAGCGAATGCGGATCCATCGATTGCACATCGCCCTGATTCGCGACGCGCAATGTGACAGCGCTCGAAAGCCCGCAGGCCAGCATGAGCGCCGCGCTCGACAAGGTCGTTTTGATGTTCATGAATGTCTCCAACGGGAGTGACGTTGCAATGGGGATGCAGGCTTCAGTGGCCCGCACCTGACTTCTCGACCCGCAGACGCGGGTCGACGAGGAAGTAGAGAAGATCGACGATGAGGTTGATCACCACGAAGATCAATGCGATCAGGCAGAGGTAGGCCGCCATCACCGGAATGTCGGCGAAGGTGACCGCCTGGATGAAGAGCAGGCCCATGCCCGGCCACTGGAACACGGTCTCGGTGATGATCGCAAAGGCGATCAAGGACCCAAGCTGCAGACCCGTGATCGTGATCACCGGGACCAGCGTGTTCTTCAAGGCGTGGCCGAAATACACGGCCCGGTTCGGCAGGCCGCGCGCGCGCGCGAACTTGATGTAATCCGCGCGCAGCACCTCGAGCATCTCGGAGCGCACGAGCCGCATGATCAGCGTGAGCTGGAAGACGGCCAGCGTGATCGAGGGCAGCACCAGGTGCTTCCAGCCGTCGAGCGTCAGGAAGCCGCTGCTCCATGCACCCAGCGCCGTCACCTCGCCTCGGCCGAAACTCGGCAGCCACTTCAGGGTGACGGCGAAGAACAGGATCAGCAGAATGCCGATCAGGAACGTCGGGAGCGAAACGCCGAGCAACGAGACTGTCATCATCACCTGCGACATCACCGTGCCCCTGCGCAGCGCGGCATACACGCCCATGGGAATACCAATGACGAGCGCGATGAAGGCAGCAGTCAGCGAGAGCTCGAGGGTGGCCGGTAGCCGTTCGGCGATCAGCGACGAGACCTTGCGCCCCTGGCGCAGACTCAAGCCGAACTCCCCCTGAACCGCTTTGCCGACGAAGCGCGCGAATTGCACGGGAAAGGGTTTGTCCAGACCGAGGTCGGCACGCAGTTGCTCGCGTTGCTCAGGCGTGGCGTCTTGCCCCAGGATGTTGGTCACCGGGTCGCCGACGTACTGGAACAGCATGAACGCGATGAACGCGACCGTGAGCATCACGATGACGGCTTGAACCAGGCGGCGGAGAACGAAGACGAGCATCGGGTGGGTCGTGCCTGGCTCACCCAGCGGGCCATGACGCGGGCCTCAGGGGTTCGGTACAGATTGAAGTTGCAGCAGCACGATCAGAGCAAAACGCGCGCCAACCGTCAAAGGGGGAATGCCCGATACCTGCACAGTTTCGCGAACAAAGAAAAAGGCCGCCCGAAGGCGGCCTTTAGATTCTGACGAGTCGCTTGCGCTAGGCAAGCACCCGATCAGAAGAAGTGACGCAGGCCGAATTCGGCGCCGGTCGACTTCGGGTTCGTCACGACAGAGCCGTCCGAGCCGAAGGCATTGCCGCCGCCGACCGTATTGCGCGTGCCGTTCTTGTTGCTCAGGCGCGAAACCGTGGTGTACAGGGCAGTGCGCTTGGACAGGTTGTAAACGTAGCCGAGAGCGAACTGGTCGATCTTGGTCGTCACGCCAGCGTTGTCACGCTTGCTGGCTTCGTAGCCCGCGTGGATTTCGCTCTGGCCGATCGGAACCACTGCGCTCAGCGAGAAGCGGTTTTCCTTGTCGTTGCCTTGCGTGTCGCGGTCGTAGTAACCCAGCAGCTTGACGACGCTCAGGTCGTACGAAGCGCCGATGTTGTAGGTCTTCTGATCCACGGCACCCGAAACGAACTTCTGCTGCGCGTAAGCGCCGGCAACGTCGAACGGGCCGGCTGCGAAGCCGACGCGACCACCGACGTAACGACCGGGGTTGGTCGCGCCGTTTTCAGCAGCAGCAACCATGACCTGGCCGTACACACCGCCGATGCCGGACGGCAGGAAGTAGCCGATCGAGTTGTCGGCGCGAACGAACGTGCCGGTCAGCTTCTGTGCGACGTGGCTCGAATCACCCAGACCGTTGGTGCCGAAGGCATCAAAGATCGTGTTGTTCCAGAAGCTCGGGGTGTAGTCACGGCCAAGGCGGACTTCACCGAAGTTGCCCATCAGGCTGACCGTGGCGCGGCGATTGAAGAACTTCGCGTTTGTGGTGCCGGTGTCAGCGTTGACGCCCGACAGCAGAACGAAGCCAGCCTTCAGGCCACCACCGAGGTCTTCGGTGCCCTTGAAGCCGAGTTGGCTGCTGTTGATGCCGTCTTGGCTGAGCGAGTACGCGCGATTGGCGTTGTCGTTCTTGACGTAGCGGGCGTTCAGGTCAACGGTACCGTACAGGGTGACCGAGGATTGAGCCGATGCGACACCAGCGAAAGCGCCCAGAACTGCGAGAGCGAGCAGAGATTTTTTCATTGCAACTATCTCCTAGGTTGAACAAGAGGTCCCGATCACGAATCACCCTCGATTGGGCAGATCAGGCACAACCCCCTCAGCGGAAGTTGTGCGTATTGCACCAGAGGGGCCGTGTGCTGGAAAGACTTGGCGGGCAAAAAAGGCCTTTATGTTGTCTGAGCACAACGAGACTCCAAACGGCCTGTGAGCAAGCGCCTTCGGTGCGATGAACACCGTATCGGCACACCCCAGCGCCTCGGACTTTCAAGCGTTCGAACCGCTGCGGTATTCTTGTGACAACCCTACTCGCGGAGCGCCCGTGCCCAGCATCGATTCGTTGCTCGTGACCGCCGATGGCGCACTGCGCACACTGTCCGGCGGAAGCCATGCCGCCCGTCCGTGCCCCGCGGCGGCCGGCCCTGCCGCCACGCTCGACGAGGACGACCGCCGCCTCTCCGGCGCGCTGATGCGCGTGAACCATGTCGGTGAGGTGTGCGCTCAGGCGCTCTATCTGGCGCAAGCGCTGTCCACGCAGGACCCCGCTCTTCGCCGCCAGTTCGAGCATGCGGCCCGGGACGAAACGGACCACCTGGCCTGGACACAGCAACGGCTCCGGGAACTGGGCGACCGGCCCAGCCTGTTGAACCCGCTGTGGTTTGCCGGTGCGTTCGGCATCGGACTGATCGCCGGGCGCCTGGGCGATGCGGTCAGTCTCGGTTTCGTGGTGGAAACCGAGCGGCAGGTCGAACAGCACCTCGAGAGTCATCTGCAGCGCCTGCCTTCGGCCGACGCGGCTTCACGTGTGGTGGTCGAGCAGATGAGAGACGACGAGATCCATCATGGTGCACAGGCCCAGGCCGCCGGCGCGGCCGCGCTGCCCTGGTCCGTGCGACAGGCCATGCGCCTGGCGGCGCGCGTCATGACCTCGACGGCGCATCACCTCTGACGCGTTCGATCAGACCGGGTTGATCTCGAAGCTGGTCGTGACTTCGGCCGTCTTCGCCAGCATGATGCTGGCCGAGCAGTACTTCTCGTGCGACATGCGCACGGCGCGCTCCACCGCCGAGTCGGTCAGTGCCGGGCCGGTGACGACGAAATGCATGTGGATCTTCGTGAAGACCTTCGGGTCGACCGGCGCACGCTCCGATGTGACGACCACCTGGCAACCGCGCACATCGTGCCTGCCGCGCTGGAGGATCAGCACGACGTCGTAGGCGGTGCAGCCTCCGGTGCCAGCGAGCACGGTTTCCATCGGCCGCGGCGCAAGGTTGCGGCCACCCCCGTCGGGTGCGCCGTCCATCAGCAGCAGGTGGCCACTGCCGGTCTCGGCCGAGAAGGCCATGCCGTTGGCCGGCATCCAGTTGATCGTGCAATTCATGGTCTGACTGTCGTGGTCTTGGCATGCATTGTGCACATCGAGCGTGCATGCTGGAGCCAGTTCTCTAAAGACCGCGTCGCGATTTATTGCACCGCAACAAAAAAGGCCCTACACTCTTTCCCAAGCAGCGCCCGATCGGTGCTGCACCGTTTGTCTCCTCCACCTCCTCCATAGGTGGATTCAGCCCAGGGCAGCAATGCCTTGGGCTCTTTTCTTATGTGCCCGCAACGTATGATGCGGCGCCGCAAATCTCGCGGCCCCAGGAGACGATGCGCATGCCCGCCCCGAAGAAGAAGGCCCCGCCGAAAGCGGTCAAACTGACGCTCGCCGATTATCTGCAGAAGATTCTCACGGCCCGTGTCTACGACGTCGCCAACGAGACGCCGCTGGAGCTGGCGAAGAACCTCTCGAAGCGCCTGAACAATCAGGTGCTGCTCAAGCGCGAGGACACGCAGCCCGTCTTCAGCTTCAAACTGCGCGGCGCCTACAACAAGATGGCGCATCTGAGCCCGGCACAGCTCAAGCGCGGCGTGATCTGCGCCTCCGCCGGCAACCACGCGCAAGGCGTCGCCCTGGCGGCGCGTCGACTGGGGTGCAAGGCGATGATCGTGATGCCGGTGACGACGCCGCAACTCAAGATCGACGCGGTCCGCTCGCATGGCGGCGACGTGGTGTTGTTCGGCGACAGCTACTCGGACGCCTACGTCCACGCGCTCGAACTCGAGAAGCAGCACGGTCTGACTTTCGTGCACCCGTTCGACGACCCCGACGTGATCGCCGGCCAAGGCACGATCGCGATGGAGATCCTGCGCCAGCACCAGGCGCCGATCGATGCGATCTTCGTCGCGATCGGCGGCGGCGGCCTGATTTCGGGCGTAGCCGCGTACATCAAGTCGGTGCGCCCCGAGATCAAGGTCATCGGTGTGCAGACGAACGACTCCGACGCGATGCTGCGTTCGGTGAAGGCCGGCAAGCGCGTGCAACTGCACGACGTGGGCCTGTTCGCCGACGGCACGGCCGTGAAGCTGGTGGGCGAGGAGACGTTTCGACTCGCGCGCGAACTCGTCGACGACTATGTGGTCGTCGACACCGATGCAGCCTGTGCCGCCATCAAGGACGTGTTCCAGGACACCCGCAGCATCCTCGAGCCCTCCGGCGCACTGGGCGTCGCCGCGATCAAGCAGTACGTCGACACGCACCACTACAAGGGCAAGACCTTCGTCGCGATCACCTGCGGCGCGAACATGAACTTCGACCGCCTGCGCTTCGTGGCCGAGCGGGCCGAAGTCGGCGAAGAGCGCGAGGCCCTGTTCGCGGTGACGATCCCCGAGGAGCGCGGGAGCTTCAAGCGCTTCTGCGAGCTGATCGGCCCGCGTGCAGTGACCGAATTCAACTACCGGATCTCGGACGCGAAACAGGCCCACGTCTTCATCGGCCTCTCCACCGCGAACCGCGACGAACCGGCCAAGCTGGCGAAGCATTTCACCCGCCACGGCTTCGCCACGCTGAACCTCACCGACGACGAGCTGGCCAAGGAGCATCTGCGCCACATGGTCGGTGGCCGCAGCGCGCTCGCGCATGACGAGCGCCTCTACCGCTTCGTGTTCCCCGAGCGGCCCGGCGCGCTGATGCGCTTCTTGTCGAGCATGCATCCGGACTGGAATATCAGCCTGTTCCACTACCGCAACCAGGGCGCCGATTACGGCCGCATCCTGGTCGGCATCCAGGTGCCGCGTGCCGACAAGAAGGCCTTTCGCGACTTCATCGACGGCCTCGCCTACCCTTGCGAGGACGAGACCGACAACCCGGTCTACCGCTTGTTCCTGCGGTGAGTATCGCGTCACAATCCTCCGTCGCTTGAATCCGTTGGACACCCATGTCGGTCAATCGCTCGCTCATCTCACCCACCTCGAATCCGCTGCTCGAGCAGGCCCTGCGCAAGAAACTCGCGCACCGTGCCGAGACAACCGGCGGACTGGGTGAGCTCGAGGCGCTCGCGGTCCGACTCGGCCTGATCCAGAACACCCTCAAGCCGCGTTTTCGCACGCCGCAGATCGCCATCTTCGCGGCGGATCACGGCCTCGCGGTCGAGGGGCTGGGGGGAACGTCCAACACCCACTCGACAGCGCAGCTGGCCAATCGGCTGCTGACCTCGCAGCTCCCGGTTTCGGTGTTCGCTCGAATCCAGGGTCTCGAGTTGTCGGTCGTCGACTGCGGCGTCGCCGAGTCCGTCACCCCCCATGCCCGCCTGCTGGCGCGCAAGATCGCGCATGGCACGCGCAACACGCGTGTCACGTCGGCGATGTCGCTGGACCAGGCCCATGCCGGCATCCGCGCCGGCATGGAGATCGCCGATTCACTGGCCGGCAATGCAGTCACCTGCGCCGGCGTCGGCCTCGGTTCGCTCGAGAGCGCCGCACTCGTCTTGTCACGCCTGTCGGGCGCGAACCTGAGCGATCTGCTGATCTCCGGGCCCGACATGGAGGAAGCACTGCTCGGGCACCTGCTGGCCGTCTTGCAAGGCGCCCAGGCGCGGCACAAGGACGTGGTCGACCCGGTCGAGGTCCTGGCCGCGTTCGGTGGTTTCGAGATGGCGATGATGGTCGGCGTGATGCTGGTGGCCGGCAGCAAGCGCCACCTGATCATCATCGACGGCATGCCGGCCTGCGCAGCGCTGATGGTGGCCGCGCGCATCGCGCCGGCCGTGACCGACTACTGCGTCTACAGCCGCAGTCACAGCCACCAGGGGCTGGACCAGGCGCTGGCCCTGTTCCATGCCTCGGCATTGCTCGAGCTCGGCATGGAGAGCACGGACGGCACCGGCGCCACGCTGGCCTGGCCGCTGGTGCGCAGCGCTGCAGCCCTGCTGACCGAAGTGGCTGAAGGCGAAGAGCCCGGACCGACGCATCCCGGCCCGATGAACAGCACTTCCGAGCCGGCAACCCCATTGTAGGGTTGCAACCGACCCGACTACTGCACCGGAGCCGCCGGCACACCCTGCTCCGACCTTGCCGGCGCGGCGCCGGTTGGGGGCTGCACCTGCGGCACGGGCTGCGGCGCGAACTGGGGCACTGGCGAAGGCACGGGCATGGGGGGCGGCGGAACATAGGCCCCACCGGCGCTGCCGGGTGGCAGCTTGCCGGTCGCTGCCGCCGCCATCGGCGGCAGTTCGAGCGTGACCGTGGCTGCGCCCTGTCCCGGGCCGATCGATACCGTGCGCAGACTCACCGATTGCAGCAACAGCTCACCATCGACTCGCGATCCCACCGCGAACGCCTTGGGCATCTTGCCGTCGATCGCAATCAATGCCACGCCATACGCCGCCGCCACGCCGGGCGACGCCTTCGGTGCCATGATGCCGAGCAGGCGGAAGCGCGAGTTCGCATCGGCTACGGGTGCCGCTGCCGACGTCGCGACGGGCGCACTACCGAGCAGCCGCGTGAGGTCACCACGCACCGCCGCCGCGTCGCCGACGGGCACTGCGTAGGCCGGTGCAGCGGGGGCACGCACCATCAGGCGCAAACCCCAGAACACCGCGGTGGCGGCAACCAGAGCCCAGATAACGAACGCTGACAGTCGTGCGAGCATGATTGATTATGATTGAATGAGAAATCACCCCGGCGCACAAGCTGGCAGGAAGACACATGACGTTGGCAAAAACCTACCGCGCACGCACCCGATACACCGGGCTGGCGCGCGGCTTCACCCTGATCGAGCTGATGGTCGTGCTCGTCATCATCGGCGTGCTCGCGGCGCTGATCGTGCCCAATGTTCTCGACCGGGCCGATGATGCCCGCGTGACCGCAGCGCGCACGGACGTGAACAACCTGATGCAGGCGCTCAAGCTTTACAAGCTCGACAACCAGCGTTACCCGAGCGCCGAGCAAGGCCTTCAGGCGCTCGTCGCGAAGCCCGGGGTTGGCGCGATCCCGCCGAACTGGAAGCCCTACCTCGACAAGCTGCCCAACGACCCGTGGGGCCACTCGTACCAGTACGCCAACCCGGGCCTCAAGGGCGAGATCGACATCTACAGCTTCGGCGCCGATGGCGTGATCGGCGGCGAGGGCAAGAACGCCGACATCGGTTCCTGGCAGTAGAAAAAAGGCGTCGCGTGAAGATCCGTGCCTCCGGCTTCACGCTGATCGAGCTGATGGTGGTCGTCGCACTGATCGCGGTGGCCAGCGCCATCACCAGCTTGGCGCTGCGCGACCCGGCCTCGACCAAGCTCGAGCACGAAGGTGCCCGCCTGGTCGCACTGCTCGAAGCCGCACGCACCGAGGCGAGGGCCGCGGGGCTGACGGCCAGCTGGCAGCCACTGACCGGCCAGGACGGCAGCACCAGCTTTCGCTTCAACGGCCTGCCCCCGAGCAGCGAGCTGCCCGTGCACTGGCTGACGAGCGGCGTGACCGCTGACATCCCCGGCGCGCGCGCCATAGTGCTGGGCCCCGAGCCCATGATCGGCGCCCAACGCATCGTGCTTCACCTGGATGAGCAGACGCTGACGCTGGCCACCGATGGCCTCGGCCCGTTTGTCGTCGCCACCGAAGCACGCTTGTGAGACAACGCGGGTTCACGCTGATCGAAGTGCTCGTCGCGGTGGCGATCGTCGCGATCACGCTCGGCGCCGGCATCAAGGCCGCAGGTGCGCTGACCGGCAACACCCAACGCCTGGCCGACATGACCGCAGCGCAGTGGTGCGCCGAAAACCAGCTCACCGGGCTGCGCCTGAGCGGCCTGACGCCGCCGACCGGTGACTCCGACTTCGGCTGCAGCCAGCTCAATCAGAGCTACCACGGCCACCTCGTCGTGCGCCCCACACCGAACCCGTTGTTCCGCAATGTCGAGGTCCAGATCGCCGACCAGGGCGGCGTGCCGATCCTCACGCTCGCCACGGTGATGCGCAGATGAAGACGCCGCGCGGATTCACGCTCGTCGAGGTGCTGGTCGCGATGGTCATCATGGCCGTGATGGCCGGCATGGCGTGGCAGGGTGTCGACGGCATCGTGCGGGCCCGCGACGCGAGCCAGGCGAAGCTGGAGTCGGCGCTGCGCCTGAACACCGTGATCGCGCAGTGGGACCAGGATCTGGCATCGACGCAGAAGACCAACGTCGTGCCGGAGGTGATCTGCGACGGCGCGAGCGTGCGCATGGCCCGCCGCACCCCGGAGGGCGTCCAGGTCGTGGCCTGGACGCTGCGCCCCGTCGGCGACAACCTCTCGGTCTGGGAGCGCTGGGCCGGCCCGGCCGTCCAGACCAGCGGCGAGCTCACCGACAGCTGGCTGCGCAGCCTGCAATTGCAGGGCAACGAGCCCGGCAGCCTGCGCGCGCTCACCGGCCTGAGCACTTGGCAGGTCTATTTCTACCGCGGCAACACATGGACCAACTGCCAGTCCAGCGATGGCGTGACCCCGCCGGCATCCCCTGCATCGGCCGCCGTGATCGGCCCGACCCGCCCTGATGGCGTGCGTGTCGTGCTGACATTCGCACCGGGCACCGGCCTGGCCGGCGATCTCACCCGCGACACGCTGCTCAAGCGCTGAATCCATGCATTCGCGAACGTCTCCAGCGGCACAGCGCGGCGCCGCGCTGCTCACCGCCATGATCATCGTGACGCTGGTCGCCACGCTCGCGGCCGCGATGGTGTGGCAGCAGTGGCGGGCGGTGCAGGTCGAGGCGGCAGAACGGGCGCGGGCGCAGGCGGCGTGGATCCTCTCCGGCGCGCTGGATTTCGCCAAGCTGATCCTTAAAGAAACCGTGAAGCCGAATGAGCCGACCACGCTCAACGGCGAGTGGGCCACGCCACTGGCCGAGAGCCGGCTCTCGACCTTCCTCGCGGTGGACAAGTCCAATGCCGACGATGGCCCGGAGGCCTTTCTATCCGGCTACATCACCGACGCGCAGTCACGCTACAACCTCTTCAACCTCGTCAAGGACGGCAAGGTCGACGCGCCCGAACGGGCATCGCTCGAGCGCTTGTGCCTGAGTGTCGGCATCGACAGCGGCATCGCAGACCGCATGGCCGATCGCTGGCGCGACGCAACGCTGAACGCCAACGCCGCCGCACCGCTGAAGCCTGTCAGCGTGTCGCAGCTGACCTGGCTGGGCCTGGACGACGCATCGGCCCAGGCGCTGCGCCCCTACGTCGTGCTGCTCGATGCAGCCACGGGCGTCAACGTCAACACGGCTTCGAAGGAAGTGCTCGCGGCGGTCACCGGCTTCGACCTCGCCACTGCCGAAAGCGTCGTGCAATCGCGCCAGCGCAAGCCGTTTCGCGACGTGCAGGCCTTCGCCAAGCAGTTCAACCTGCCTCCCGAGGTCGGGGCGCGGCTGGCCACGCAATCCTCCTACTTCGAAGTCAACGGACGGCTGCGGCTGATCGACCGCGTGCTGATGGAGCGTTCGCTGATGCAGAGATTGCCGAACGGCCAGGCCAGGGTGCTGGAGCGTGAACGCGTCTCCAGCCTCGAACAGGTCGGCAACTGAGGCGCACTGAGGCGCTGCCTTCACGCGACAGCAATGGCCCGTAAGTCATTGATTCCCTTCGATTTGTAAACAGGCCGTGCCTACAATGCGGGCAGCCTCGCAACCCTGGTCCCCATGTCCACTCTCGTTGTCCAGATTCCCCAGCGCCAGCGCCTCCGTGGCGGCACGGGAGTCTCCGAGCCCGGAGCGAGCGACTTGGCGACCGAATACGTCTATGCGATGAGTCCCGACGGCCTCGCGCTCGAGACGCAAGGCCACTGCCCGGCCGCGCTGTTGCCGAAGGCCACGACCGTGATCGCGGTGCTGGCCGATGGCGACGTGAGCTGGCATCGCATCACGCTGCCCAAGGCGCCTGGCGCGCGCCTGCGCGCCGCGCTGGGCGGTGTGCTCGAGGATGCGTTGCTCGAAGACGCCGACGACGTTCACCTCGCCCTCGCCCCCGCGGCCGCTGCCGGCCAGGCCACCTGGGTCGCTGCGACCTCGCGTCGCTGGCTGCGCGCCGAACTCGCGGCGCTCGAGAAGGCCGATGTGTTTGTCGATCGCGTGGTGCCGATGGCCTGGCCCGACGACCCGCCGATCGGCCACTTCTCCGAGACCGCGGCCGATCCGACCGGTGGTACCCACGGCATCGCATTGAACTGGGCGCACCCCGATGGCGTGGCGAGCGTGCGGCTGCAAGGTGGCCTCGCGCGCGCCCTCGTCCCCCAGCCCGCCCCACCCGAAACCCGCTGGAGCGCCACCCCCGGTGCCGTGGCCGCTGCCGAACAGTGGCTCGGCGCGCCGGTGCGCGTGATGGCGCCGGGCCAGCGCCTGCTGCAGGCCGCACGCAGCCTGTGGAACCTGCGCCAATTCGACCTGGCCCGCAGCAACCGCGGCGCCCGGGCCCTGCGCGACTCGGTCCGGCAGTTCTTCAGCACCGAGTGGCGACCGGTCCGGTACGGGCTGGGCGCACTGGTGGCCGCGCAGATCGTCGGTCTGAATCTGTGGGCCTGGCACCAACGCGATGCGATCGAGGCCAAGCAGGCCGCCATGCAGAGCCTGGTGAAGGCCACCTACCCGAACGTCAACGTGCAGGACGTGCAGCGCGACGCCGATGCAGTGATGCAGCGCGAGACGCAGGCCCTGCGCACGCTCGCAGGCAAGGCCGGCGAAAGCGACCTCGAGCCGATGCTGCAAGCCGCCGCGTCGGCCTGGCCGGCGGACCGCCCGCCGGTCGAATCCCTGCGCTTCGAGCCGGGCCGCCTGACCTTGTCGGCGACGAGCTGGAACGACGCGCAGGTCAACCAGTTCCGCAGCCTGTTGAGCCCGGGCGGCTGGGCCGTCGAGATGAGCGAGGGCCGCCTCACGCTGAGCCGCGCCCGACCGGGAGCACGCTCATGAATGCCGAGGCCATGAGAGCGTCCGGCGCTGCGAGCCTGCGCCAGCAGGCCGGCACATGGTGGCAGGCGCGCAGCGCGCGCGAGCGCCAGGCCGTCGTCGTCGTCGCCGTCGTGCTCGGCCTGTTCGCCATCTGGAGCCTGTTCGTGCAGCCCGCGCTGCGCATCGTGAACGAGGCGCCCGCGCAACTCGACCGGCTCGACGCGCAGTACCAGCAGATGCAGCGCATCGCGGCCGAGAGCACGGGCCTGCGAGGCGCCACGCGCGTCTCGCCCGCCCAGGCCGCGACCGCGCTGAAGGCTGCCACGGACCGGCTCGGCACGAACGCGCGTCTGACGATGCAGGGCGATCGCGCGACGCTCACGCTCACCGGCGTCACCCCCGACGCCTTGCGCGCGTGGCTCAACGAAGCACGCAGCGGTGCCCGCGCACGGCCGGTCGAGGCCCAACTGCAGCGCGGCGGCGCGGGCTACAGCGGCAGCCTGAGCCTGACCCTCGGAGGCGCGCAATGATCCGCCTGCGCCGCAAACGCGCGCGCAACCTGTGGAGCCCGACGGTAGCGGCCACGGGCTGGGGCGAATCGACATTTGCAGAGATCGAATGGGGCAAGTCGCGCAGCGCCAGCCGTCGCTGGGCGTTCGCGGGCATCGCGATCGGCGTGCTCGTTGCGCTGCTGGCCTTCGCGCCGGCGGCATGGCTGGCCAGCGCCACCGCGTCGGCAACCCAGCAGCGGATTCTGTTGGCGGACGCGCGCGGCACGATCTGGTCGGGCAGTGCGGTTGCCGTGCTCACCGGTGGCGAAGGCAGCCGCGACGCCACATCCCTGCCCGGGCGCCTGAACTGGACCATGCGATGGCGCGGGCTCGGTCTCGAACTGCAGCTGCAGCACGCGTGCTGCCTGAACGGCACGGTCGCCTTGCAGGTGAGCCCGGGCTTCGGTCGCACGTCTTACACGCTGGTGCCGACTTCGGGCTGGGTCGGGCAGTGGCCGACCGCGCTGCTCGGCGGGCTCGGCACGCCCTGGAACACGATGCAGCTCGGCGGCACCGCGCGCCTGGTCTCGCCGGGTCTGCGGGTCGAGTCGGTCCAGGGCCGCCTGATCGTCGACGGCAAGGCCGAGCTCGAACTGGTCGGCGTGTCCTCACGCATGTCGACGCTCGACAACCTGGGCAGCTACCGCATCGGCCTGACGGGCGATGCCGCCAATCCGGGCATCTCGAACCTGTCGCTGACGACGCAGGACGGCCCGCTCCAGCTCAGCGGCAGCGGCACCGCCGGGCCGACCGGTGTGCGCTTTCGCGGCGAGGCGCGCGCAACGGCGGCCGAGGAGGCCGCCCTCAGCAACCTGCTGAACATCATCGGACGGCGCGACGGCGCGCGGTCCGTCATTTCGATCGGATGAGCATGAAGCCAAGCGCCACCACTTTCACACGCGGGCGATCACTGCCCGCGGCCGTCGCGGCTGCGATGCTGTGCGCGTCGCTGCTGCCGGCGCATCTCGCGGTCGCGCAACAGGCCGGGGCCGCTCGCTCGCGGGGCGGCGAGGCCGTGACGCTGAACTTCGTCAACGCTGACATCGAAGGCGTGGCACGCGCGATGTCGGCGATCCTCAAGCAGCAGTTCATCGTCGACCCGCGCGTCAAGGGCACCATGACGCTGTACAGCGAGACGCCGCTGTCCACGCGCGAGGCCTACAGCACCTTCCTCGCCACGCTGCGCGGCCTGGGTTTCACGGTCGTCGAGGTCGGCGGCCTCTACAAGATCGTGCCCGAGGCCGACGCCAAGCTGCAGACCGGTACCGTCAGCATCGGCGAGCGGCCGAACCGCGGCGGCGACCAGGTCATCACGCAGATCTTCAAGCTCAACCACGAGAACGCGAACAACCTCGTGCCGGTGTTGCGCCCGCTGATCAGCCCGAACAACACGATCAACGCCAACCCGGGCAACAACACGCTGGTCGTCACCGACTACGCCGACAACCTCGCACGCATCGGCAAGATCATCGCGGCGATGGACACACCCGCATCGGGCGACGTGGAAGTCATCCCGGTCAAGTTCGCGGTGGCCGCCGACATCGCCGCACTCGTGCAGCGTCTGACCGACAGCGGCGGTGCGACGGCGGCGCCCGGCACCGCGCCAGGCGCGGGCGTGGGCACGTCCACGGCATCGGTGATGGTCGACGCCCGCAGCAATTCGCTGCTGGTACGCGCCCCCAACCCGGCGCGCATGGCGGCGATCCGCTCGCTCGTGGACAAGCTCGACCGCGCGATCCCGTCGGCTGGCCCGGCCGGCAACGTGTGGGTCGTCTACCTGAAGAACGCTGATGCGGTGAAGCTCGCCACCGTGCTCCGTGCGGCCTATGGCGGTGGTGGCGGCGGTGCCGGCGGGGCCACACCAACCGCGATACCCACGGCGACCAACACCACAGGGGCCACCGGCACGTCGCAAGCGACGACACCCGTGAGTGCATCGCCCTCACCCTCGACCGGCGGCTTCGTGCAGGCCGACCCGGCAACCAACTCGCTCATCATCACCGCACCCGAGCCGATGTACCGACAGCTGCGCGCTGTGATCGACCAGCTCGATTCGCGCCGCGCGCAGGTGTATGTCGAGTCGCTGATCGTCGAGGTCGACCCGAGCCAGACGGCGAACTTCGGCATCCAGTGGCAGGGCATCCTCGGCGGCAAGGGTGACAGCAACATCGTCGGGGCCGGCACCAACTTCGGCACCGGTCTGAACAACATCCTGCAGGGCTCGGCAGCGCTGGTGTCTGGCAGTTCGGGTGTCGTCGCGGCGGCGGCCGCAGCGGGCTTGCCGAACCCCGGCTTCAACATCGGCGTGGCGCACAAGTTCGGCAACTTCTACACCTTGGGTGCGCTCGCGCAAGCGCTCAGCTCGACCTCGGGCACCAACATCCTGTCCACGCCGAATCTGGTCACGCTCGACAACGAGGAGGCCAAGATCGTCGTCGGCCAGAACGTGCCGTTCGTGACCGGCCAGTACACCAACACCGGCACCGGCACGACCAGCCCGTTCCAGACCATCGAGCGCAAGGACGTCGGCATCACGCTGAAGATCAAGCCGCAGATCGGCGAGAACGGCACCGTGCGCATGACGATCTTCCAGGAGTCGTCGTCGGTCGCGACGACGACGGCGGTCGGCACCGACAACGCCGGCCCGACCACCAACAAGCGCTCCATCGATTCGACCATCGTCGTGGACGACGGCCAGATCGTCGTGCTCGGCGGCCTGATCGAGGACACGTTCAACACGACGCGCTCGAAGGTGCCCGTGCTCGGCGACATCCCCTACCTCGGCGCGTTGTTCCGCAGCGAGTCGCGCGAACGCAAGAAGACCAACCTGATGGTCTTCCTGCGCCCGGTCGTGATGCGTGACCAAGCGTCGTCGAACAAGCTCTCGCTCGACCGCTACGACTACATCCGCGCCGAGCAGCTGAACGCGCAGCCGCCGTCGAGCAGCATCCTGCAGATCAACGAATCGCCGCTGCTGCCGCCGATCCGGCCGGAGAGTTCACCGGCAGGTGTGCCGCGGCCGCTGGGCGACATGACGCCGCCGCCGCCCACGCTCGTGCCCTCGGTCCCGGCCTCCGGGCCGGCACCGACGAACTGACCCGGGCCACGACACCATGGGCGCCCGCCACCCCTTGCCCTACGCCTACGCGAAGGCGCACACGCTGCTGCTGGAAGACGACGGCGAGCGGCTCGTGCTGTGGGCGCCCGAGTCGGTCGGCCTGCCGGCGCTCAGCGAAGTGCTGCGACTGTACGAGGTGGATGCGCTCGAGCGCGAGGCCGGACCGTCGCTGGCCAACCGCATCGCGGTCGCCTATGCCGGCAGCGAATCGAGCGCGGCCACCGTGATCGGCGAGGTCGAGAGCGCGGTCGACCTGTCGCGGATGATGCAGGAGCTGCCAGCGATCGAGGACCTGCTCGAAGCGAGCAACGACGCGCCGATCATCCGCATGCTCAACGCGCTGCTGACCCAGGCCGCGAAGGACGGCGCCTCCGACATCCACATCGAGCCCTACGAGCGAAGCAGCTCGGTGCGCTTCCGCGTCGACGGCACGCTGCGCGAGGTGGTGCAGCCCAACAAGGCGCTGCACGCGGCGCTGATCTCGCGCCTGAAGATCATGGCCGAGCTCGACATCGCCGAGCGCCGCCTGCCGCAGGACGGCCGTATCTCGCTGCGCATCGGCGGGCGGGCGGTCGACGTGCGCGTGTCCACGCTGCCCTCGGCGCACGGCGAACGCGCGGTGCTGCGCCTGCTCGACAAGGGTGAATCCAAGTTCACGCTCGAAGCGCTGGGCATGAGCGGCGACGTGCTCACCGCGTTCGACAAGCTGGTGCATCAGCCGCACGGCATCGTGCTCGTCACCGGGCCGACCGGCTCGGGCAAGACGACGACGCTGTATGCGTCGCTCGGTCGCGTCGACACCGCCGGCACGAACGTGCTGACGGTCGAGGACCCGGTCGAATACGAATTGCCCGGCATCGGCCAGACGCAGGTCAACCCGAAGATCGACCTGACCTTCGCGAAGGCCTTGCGCGCGATCCTGCGCCAGGACCCGGACGTGATCATGATCGGCGAGATTCGCGACTACGAGACCGCGCAGATCGCGATCCAGGCTTCGCTCACGGGCCACCTCGTGCTGGCCACGGTGCACACCAATGACGCGCCCAGCACCGTCACGCGGATGATCGACATGGGCGTCGAGCCTTTCCTGCTGTCGTCGAGCCTGATCGGCGTGCTCGCGCAACGGCTGGTTCGCAAGCTGTGCCCGACCTGCAAGAAGGTCGACGCGCGCGGGCGCTATCACCCGGTCGGCTGCGTGGAGTGCGGCAACACCGGCTACAAGGGGCGCACGGGCGTGTACGAGCTGATGGCGGTGGACGACCAGGTGCGCGCACTGATCCACGGCCGCGCGGCCGAGTCGCAGATTTTCGTCGCGGCCGAGGCTGCGGGCCTGCGCTCGATGCGCGAGGACGGCGAACGGTTGGTGGCCGAAGGCATCACGTCGGCCGAAGAAGTGATGCGCGTGACTCGCGAGTGATATGACGACCCCCAAGCTTGTCGCTTTGCGCCTTCGATGCCCCCAGGGCCGCGCAGGGGCCCCTCCGTGGCCCTTGGGGCGCAGCCGGCCTTGGGGCGGCCCGGCGCCCGTCTGACATGCCTGCCTACAAGTTCGAAGCCCTGGACGCCGCCGGCAAGTCCAGCACCGGCCTGATCGACGCGGAGAACCCCAAGGCCGCGCGTGCACAGCTGCGGGCGCAGTCGCTGGTACCGCTCGCCGTCACGCAGGTGGCGTCGGCGGGCACGTCGACGCAGGGCGGCCTCCAGTTCAGCCGGCGCGTGTTCAACGCCACCAGCCTCGCGGTATGGACGCGCCAGCTCGCCGGACTCGTCGCGGCCGGGCTTCCGCTCGAACGCGCGCTCACCGCGCTCAGCGAAGAAGCCGAAGATCCGCGCCAGCGCGAGCTGGTCGCGCACCTGCGCAGCGAGGTCAACAGCGGGGCACCGTTTGCGCGCGCCCTGGGCAGCGCCCCGCGCGAGTTCGATGACGTCTTCCGCGGCGTGGTCGCGGCCGGCGAGCAGAGCGGCGCGCTCGGGCGGGTGCTGGAGCGCCTGGCCGACGACCTCGAGGAGCGCCAGGAACTCAAGTCCAAGCTGATCGGCGCGACGCTCTATCCGGCCATCGTCTCGCTGATCGCCGTCGTGATCGTGATCTTCCTCGTCACGTATGTCGTGCCGCAGGTGGCCTCGGTGTTCACCAGTTCGAAACGCGCACTGCCGACGCTCACCATCGCCATGCTCGCGATCAGCGGCTTCCTGCGCAACTGGGGCTGGGCATTGCTGTTGGTGATCGCCGCCGGTGTCGGCCTGCTGATGGCCATGCTGCGCAACGAGGTCTTCCGCCAGAGTTTCGACGCCGGCTGGCTCCAGCTGCCGCTGATTGGCAAGCTCGCGCGCGGCTACAACGCGGCGCGCTTCGCCGGCACGCTGGCGATGCTGGCGGGCGCCGGTGTGCCGATCCTGAAGGCGCTGCAGGCCGCGGGCGAGACGCTGTCGAACCGCGCGATGCGCGCCGACGCGATGGATGCGCTGGTCCAGGTGCGCGAAGGCGCGCCGCTCGCATCGGCGCTGGCCGGAAAGCAGCGCTTCCCGGGGCTGTTGTCGATGTTCGCGCGCCTGGGCGAGCAGACCGGGCAGTTACCGGTGATGCTGGAGCGCGCCGCTCGGCAGCTCGGCACCGAAGTGCAGCGCCGTGCGATGCAGATGGCGACCATCCTCGAGCCGCTGCTGATCGTCGCGATGGGCGCGGTCGTGATGCTGATCGTGCTCGCGGTCCTGCTGCCCATCATCCAGCTGAACACCTGGGTGAAGTGATGCTGCGGCGTCACGCCGCGAGAGCCTCCCCCTGATCGAGTGGTGCACAAGACCGTCGAAGCGCGATACAACGTGGGTGTGGGCTCTTTCAGGAGCCCGTTCAACACCAAACGGTTAACGACAATGAAACTGAGAGTTCTTGCACTCGCCCTTGGCATGGCGGCAGTCGCGGCGCCCGCTCTAGCGGCCGGATCGTCGATGGCCGTGTCCTCAAGTCATGGCGCGTTCGTCGTCGGATCAATGGCAGCGAATGAATCGGTCAACGAGAACTCGTTCGCGAAACGCTCGGATTCCGCAAGCCGCCAAGGTCCGGCCTTCTCGCCCGACCGCAGCAGTCACCGAAGCGCGGTGGCGGCCGTTCCGGAACCCGAGACCTACGCACTGCTGGCCGCCGGCCTGTGCGTCGTCGTCATGCTGTCGCGTCGCCGCCGCCGCGACTGAGCGCACGATCGATCGCGGAAAAGCGGGCTACGGCCCGCTTTGTCGTTTCTGGGCGTGGTGCTCCGCGCTGGCATGCAATCTGCAACAACAGACCGGCGTTCACGGCACTGTTCATCGCGTATCGACCGCAGAACCGTGATTGAATGATTGCAGCGCAAGTTGAAGGAGGATCGCTCGATGCCCGCTTCCAACGATCTGGTCACCGTGCCCAAGCCCAGCATGCCGATCGCGCGCATGCGCAGCGTCTACCGCGTCGATGAGGTCGACCGCAGGCTCCAGAAGCTGCCGCTGAAGGAACATGAAAGCTTGCGCTCCACGTACGAGCGCATGCTCGAGAAGGGCCCCGAGCGCTTCCAGGTCAAGCCCTCGGGGTTGCCGGTGATGGATCACCTGTACGAAGAGCTGCCCAACTTCGCCGAAGTGCTCGACGACATCAAGCGCCAGCTCGCCCTGTGCGAAGACAGCCGCGACGCCCTCGAAATCACGCCGCTGCTGCTGCTCGGCCCGCCCGGCGTCGGCAAGACGCACTTCGCGCGCGAGCTGTCGGTGCTGCTCGGCACCGGCATGGGCTTTCTGTCGATGAGCTCGATGACGGCCGGCTGGGTGCTCAGCGGCGCATCGAGCCAATGGAAAGGCGCGCGACCTGGCAAGGTGTTCGAGACCCTGGTCGACGGCCAGTACGCGAATCCGGTGATGGTCGTCGACGAGATCGACAAGGCCGGCGGCGAGCACGCCTACGATCCGCTCGGCGCGCTGTACAGCCTGCTCGAACACGACACGGCCGGCAGTTTCACCGACGAGTTCGCCGAGGTCGCGATCGACGCCAGCCAAGTGATCTGGGTCGCAACCGCGAACGATGGCCGCGCGATCCCCGATCCGATCATGAACCGGATGAACGTCTACGAGGTGCAGGCGCCCGATCGAGACGCTGCTCGCCGCATCGCGGCCCGGCTGTATCGCGGCATCCGCATCGAGCACGGCTGGGGCGAGCGCTTCGCCACCGAACCGCGCAGCGATGTGCTCGATGCCATGAGCGAGATGGCGCCGCGAGAGATGCGGCGGGCATGGATGACCGGCTTCGGCAATGCCAAGCTCGATCACCGCGATCACGTGCAGGTGCGCGACCTGCCCGACGCGCGCGCCAAGCGAGGCGCGATCGGCTTCATGCAGTAGCTCGGGGCCGTCGGCAGCTAACGTCCGCCGGGCCGCGGGGGCCGGGGCACACTGCGCCTCGTATGATCCCGCGCATGCCCATCACGCTCGAAGGCCAACTCATCGTCGCGATCTCGTCGCGCGCACTGTTCGACTTCGAGGAAGAGAACCAGCACTTCGAAGCGAACGACGACCGCGCCTACATGCGGCTGCAGCTCGAGCGGCTCGACGACGCGGCCAAGCCCGGCGTGGCGTTCTCGCTCGTCAACAAGCTGCTCGCGTTCAACGTGGCGGCGCAGCGCGTGGAGGTCGTGATCCTGTCGCGCAACGACCCGGTCTCGGGCATGCGTGTCTTCCGTTCCGCACAGTACTACGGGCTGCCGATCCAGCGCGGCGTGTTCACGCGCGGCGAATCCCCGTGGCGCTACCTGAAGCCACTGAACGCGCACCTGTTCCTGTCGACCAACGAGGCCGACGTGCGTTCGGCGCTCGCCGCAGGCGTGCCGGCGGCGCGCGTGTACCCGAACTCGGCACGCGCTTCGAGCGCGCACCCGCATGAAGTGCGGATCGCCTTCGACGGCGACGCCGTGCTGTTCTCCGACGAGGCCGAGCGCGTGTTCCAGTCGCGCGGTCTCGATGCCTTTCAATCGCACGAGCGTGAGCAGGCCGACACGCCGCTGGCCGCGGGCCCGTTCAAGCCGCTGCTGCTCGCGTTGCAGCGCCTGCAGCACGAGCCGGCCGAGGGCATGCGCATCCGCACCGCGCTGGTCACCGCGCGCAGCGCACCGTCGCACGAGCGCGCGATCCGCACGTTGATGAACTGGAACATCGAGGTCGACGAGGCGATGTTCCTGGGCGGCCTGCCCAAGGGCGAGTTCCTGCGCGAGTTCGAACCAGACTTCTTCTTCGACGACCAGACCGGCCACGTCGACTCCGCGTCGGCCCACGTGCCGGCGGGGCACGTGGCGTCGGGCATCAGTAACCCGGAACTGCCGCCCGCGCGAGGCGCCTGAGACCAGCCGCGCTACGACGACACGAAGCGCCGCAGCAGTTCAAGGTCGAGCACGCGCACACCGCCGTAGTCGACACTGATCGCACCGCAACCCTGCAGGGCCGCGAGTGCCTTGTTCACGCGCTGCCGCGACAAGCCGACGAGGTAGCCCAACTCCTGCTGCGTGATGCGCAACAGCCCGCCGACGCCAGGGTAAAGCGTCGGATGAAACAGCGCGCCCAGGCTGCGCGCCACGCGCGCGTCGGCATCACTCATGCGGTCGATCTCGCGCGCCGCGATGAACTGGCCCAGCCGCTCGTTGAGTTGCTGCGTGATGAAGCGGTTGAACGGGATGCTGCGGTCGAGCAGCCAGTGGAAGGTCTCGACGCCCAGCCCCGCGACCATGCTCTTGCGCAGCGCCTGTATGTTGTAGCGGTACACCTCCCGCTTGATCACCGTGCCCTCGCCGAACCACCCGCCAGGGGGCACGCCGGTGAACGTGATCGGCACACCGAGTGCGGTGTCGTTGCTCATCTTCAGCAGACCCTCGATCACGCCGAACCAGTAGGTCGCCGGCTTGCCGACGCGGCACAGCAGTTCCCCGGCAGCGACCTGCACCACCTTGAGGTGGGCCACCGCCACCTCGCGTTCCTGGGCATCCAGCGTCTGCAGCCACGGGATGTCGCCCAGCTCACGCAGCGTGGGCGCGCGGGCGCGTTGGTGCAGCGCTTGAGCGGTCGTGGCAACGGTCTTCATCGAGAGGCAACGAGGGAAACACCCGAGGGGAGTGTCCCTAGGATTGTCGTCAGAACGACAGATTGGCGTCAAACTTCTTTCTACAGTCACGCTCCAACGAACCTCGTCGAGACCTCCTGCGTGACACCCACGACCTTCCCTCGCCTGCTGCTACAGCACGCCGCCGAACGGCCCGCCGCCGCGGCATTGCGCGAGAAGGAGTTCGGCATCTGGCAGACGCTCACCTGGAGCGCCCTGGCCACGCTCGTGCGCGAGCTCGCCTGCGGTCTCGCGCAGGCCGGGCTGCAGCGCGGCCAGCACATCGTGGTGATCGGCGAGAACCGGCCGCGGCTGTACGCGGCGATGCTCGCAGCGCAATCGCTCGGCGCGGTACCGGTGCCGCTCTATCAGGACGCCGCGGCGACCGAGTTCGTGTTCCCGATCAGCAACGCCGAGGTCGTGTTCGCGATCGTCGAGGACCAGGAGCAGGTCGACAAGCTGATCGAAATGCGCAGCGAGTGCCCGGCGCTCTCGCGCATCTGGTTCGACGACCCGCGCGGCCTGCGCAACTACGACGAGCCCGGCCTGGCAGCACTCGACACGCTCGTCGCCGACGGCCGCGCATTCAACGCCCTGCACGCCACGCTGTTCGACGACGCCGTCGCGCGCACCGACGCGCAGGACGTGGCCGCGATGTTCTTCACGTCGGGCACGACCGGCAACCCGAAGGGCGTCGTGCACACGCACAGCAGCCTGATCGACCGCGCACGCGCCGGCGCCAACTTCGACAAACTCACGAGCGCCGAGGAGGTGCTTGCCTACCTGCCGCCGGCGTGGATCGGGCAGAACATCTTCTCGTACGCGCAGTGGCTGGTGTGCGGCTACGTGGTCAACTGCCCCGAATCGGCGAGCACGGTCAGCATCGACCTGAACGAGATCGGCCCGACCTATTACTTCGCGCCGCCCCGCATCTTCGAGGGCCTGCTGACGACGGTGATGATCCGCATGGAAGACGCCGGCGCGATCAAGAAGTGGCTATTCCAGCACTACATGGCGCTGGCGCGTCGCATCGGCCCGCAGCTGATGGATGGCCAAGCCGTCTCTCTCGTCGACCGCTGGCGTTACGCGCTCGGCAACCTCGTGATCTACGGCCCGCTGCGCAACACGCTGGGCTTCTCGCGCGTGCGGGTGGCCTATACCGCGGGCGAGGCGATCGGGCCCGACCTGTTCACGTTCTACCGCTCGATCGGCATCAATCTCAAGCAGCTCTACGGCTCGACCGAGACCGCCGTGTTCGTCTGCCTGCAGCCCGATCACGAGGCCCGCGCCGACACCGTCGGTGTGCCAATCGAGGGCGTGCAGATCAAGGTCAGCGAGAGCGGCGAGGTGCTCGTCAAGTCCAAGGGCCTGCTGCGCGAGTACTACAAGAACCCGTCCGCGACCGCCGAGGTGTTGACCGACGAAGGCTGGTACCACACCGGCGACGCCGGCTTCATCGACGCCGCCGGCCACCTGAAGATCATCGACCGCGCGAAGGATGTGGGCCGCCTGATGGGCGGCGCGTTCGACCACGCGATGTTCGCGCCCAAGTACGTCGAGAACAAGCTGAAGTTCTTCGCGTTCATCAAGGAGGCCGTGGCCTTCGGTGACCAGCGCGAGAAGGTCTGCGCGTTCATCAACATCGACATGGAAGCGGTCGGCAACTGGGCCGAGAAGCGCAACCTGCCGTACGCCGGCTACGCCGATCTGGCACAGAAGCCCGAGGTCTACACGCTGATCCGCGAATGCGTCGAGAAGGTCAACGCCGACCTGGCCAACGACGCGATGCTCGCCGGCAGCCAGATCAGCCGCTTCCTCGTGCTGCACAAGGAGCTCGATGCCGACGATGGCGAGCTCACCCGCACGCGCAAGGTGCGGCGCGGCTTCATCGGCGAGCGCTACGGCGTCTTGGTCGATGCGCTGTATGGCGGCAAGACGAACCAGTTCATCGAAACACCGGTGAAGTTCGAGGACGGGCGCAGCGGCACGGTCTCTGCAGACCTGAAGGTCAGCGACGCGAAGGTGTTCCCTGCAGTGAGGCAGGCCGCATGAGAAGAATTGGCGAAGTCATCCTCGACGTTCACAACATCTCGCTGGCCTTCGGCGGCGTGAAGGCACTGACCGACATCAGCTTCGATGTAAAGGAGCACGAGATCCGCGCGATCATCGGCCCGAACGGCGCCGGCAAGAGCTCGATGCTGAACTGCATCAACGGCGTCTACCAGCCGCAGGAAGGGTCGATCGCTCTGCGCGGCCGGACCTTTCGCCACATGAATCCGCGCCAGGTCGCGGCTTCGGGCGTCGCCCGCACGTTCCAGAACCTCGCGCTCTTCAAGGGCATGAGCGTGCTCGACAACATCATGACCGGGCGCAACCTGAAGATGAAGAGCAACCTGTTCATGCAGGCCTTGCGCATCGGCCCGGCAGAACGCGAAGAGACGGAACAGCGCCTGTTCGTCGAACGCATCATCGACTTCCTCGAGATCCAGCCCTACCGCAAGACGCCGGTCGGCCGCATGCCCTACGGCCTGCAAAAGCGCGTCGACCTCGGCCGCGCGCTGGCGATGGAGCCGCAGGTGCTGCTGCTCGACGAGCCGATGGCCGGCATGAACGTCGAAGAGAAGCAGGACATGAGCCGCTTCATCCTCGATGTGAACGACGAGTTCGGCACCACGATCGTGCTGATCGAACACGACATGGGCGTGGTGATGGACATCTCGGATCGCGTCGTCGTGCTCGACTACGGCAAGAAGATCGGCGATGGCACACCGGACGAAGTGCGCAGCAACGAGGACGTGATCAGCGCGTATTTGGGGACGTCGCACTGATGGGCTTCTTCCTCGAAACGCTCTTTGGCGGCCTGATGGTCGGCATGCTGTATTCGCTGATCGCGCTCGGCTTCGTGCTGATCTACAAGGCCAGCGGCGTCTTCAACTTCGCGCAGGGCGCGATGGTGCTGTTCGCGGCGATGGCGATGGCGCGCTTCTACGAGTGGATCCCGAAGTGGCTCGGCTTCGACAACAAGATCCTCGCCAATGTGCTCGCGTTCGCCGCGGCGGTCCTCGTGATGATCTGCGTCGCGTGGGTGATCGAGCGGCTGGTGCTGCGCCACCTCGTGAACCAGGAGCACATCACGCTGCTGATGGCGACGCTGGGCATCACCTACTTCCTCGAGGGTTTCGGCCAGACGCTGTTCGGCTCGGACATCTACAAGATCGACGTCGGCATGCCCAAGGACCCGATCCTGGTGCTCGAGAGCCTGTTCCAGGGCGGCGTGCTGATCAACAAGGAAGACCTGTACGCCGCGGTCATCGCCGCGGTGCTGGTCGCACTGCTCGCGCTGTTCTTCCAGAAGACCGCGACCGGCCGCGCACTGCGGGCGGTGGCCGACGACCACCAGGCCGCGCAGTCGATCGGCATCCCGCTCGGCCGCATCTGGATCATCGTCTGGTCGGTCGCCGGCTTCGTCGCGCTCGTGGCCGGCGTGATCTGGGGCAGCAAGCTGGGCGTGCAGTTCTCGCTCTCGCTGGTGGCGCTGAAAGCGCTGCCGGTGGTGATCCTCGGCGGGCTCACCTCGGTGCCTGGCGCGATCATCGGCGGGCTGATCATCGGCGTCGGCGAGAAGCTCTCGGAGATCTACATCGGGCCGATGCTCGGTGGCGGCATCGAGATCTGGTTCGCCTACGTGCTGGCACTCGTCTTCCTGCTGGTTCGGCCCCAGGGGCTGTTCGGCGAGAAGATCATCGACCGGGTCTGAAGAAATGAAGCCCCCAATCTCACTTCGTTCGCAGCCCCCCAAGGGGGCGCAGGCCTCTCTTGGGGCGGCCCGGCGGGAGGCCTGATGCTGTACAGAGAAAACGGCCAGTTCAAGTCGACCTACCGCAGCGACCAGCAGATCTTCCCGATCCTGCAGGACCGCATCGCGATCGGTGCGCTGCTCGTGCTGGCCATCGTGATCGTGCCGATGCTCGCATCGCCCTATCTGCTCACGGCGATCTTCATCCCTTTCCTGATCCTCGCGCTCGCCGCGCTGGGTCTGAACATCCTCGTCGGCTACTGCGGCCAGATCTCGCTGGGCACGGGCGCGTTCATGGCGGTCGGCGCCTACGCGGCCTACAACTTTCACAGCCGTGTGCCGGGCATGCCGCTGATCGCCTCGCTGCTGCTGGGCGGGCTGAGCAGCACGGTGATCGGCGTGCTCTTCGGCATCCCGTCGCTGCGCATCAAGGGCCTGTACCTCGCGGTCGCCACGCTGGCCGCGCAGTTCTTCGTCGACTGGGCCTGCCTGCGGCTCGGGTGGGTGACGAACGGCTCGTCGTCGGGCTCGGTCAGCGTGGCCGGCCTCAATGTGTTCGGGATGCCGATCGAGACGCCGGCGCAGAAGTACCTCTTCGCGCTGCTCGTTCTCGCGGTCTTCGCACTGCTGGCGAAGAACCTGGTGCGCGGCGCGATCGGCCGCGAGTGGATGGCGATCCGCGACATGGACGTGGCCGCCGCGGTGATCGGCATCCGCCCGGTCTACGCCAAGCTGACCGCGTTCGCGGTGAGTTCCTTCATCGTCGGCGTGGCGGGCGGGCTGTGGGGATTCATCCACCTCGGCTCGTGGGAGCCGGCAGCGTTCAACATCGACCGCTCGTTCCAACTGCTGTTCATGGTGATCATCGGCGGGCTCGGTTCGATCATGGGCAGCTTCTTCGGCGCCGCCTTCATCGTCGTGCTGCCGATCATTCTCGACGGGCTGCCGTACTGGTTTGGCATCCCGATCGACACCGCCACCGCGTCGCACCTGACCTTCATGATCTTCGGCGCGCTGATCGTGTTCTTCCTGATCGTCGAGCCGCACGGCATCGCACGCCTGTGGTCCACCGCCAAGGAAAAGCTGCGGCTGTGGCCCTTCCCTCACTAGATTGAATCGCCGACGAGCGACCCCCTCAACCACCCACTCCTCTTGGAGGCAGACATGACACGACTGAAGTCTCTCGCACTCGCCGCGACCCTGATGGCCGCGGCCAACGGCGCGTTCGCGCAGGCCAAGGAGCAGTTCTTCCCGCTGCTGGCCTACCGCACCGGGCCCTATGCGCCGAACGGTACGCCGTGGGCCAACGGCAAGCAGGACTACATCAAGATGATCAACGCGCGCGACGGCGGCATCAACGGCGTGAAGATCACGTTCGAGGAATGCGAGACCGGCTACGCGACCGACAAGGGCGTCGAGTGCTACGAGCGCCTGAAGGGCAAGGGCGCGTCGGTCATCGACCCGCAGGCCACCGGCATCACGTTCGCGCTGACCGACAAGGTCGCCGCCGACAAGATCCCGCTGATCACGCTGGGCTACGGCCTCTCGGCATCGCAGGACGGCAACGTGTTCAAGTGGAACTTCCCGCTGATGGGCAGCTACTGGACCGCGGCCGACATGCTGATCCAGCACATCGGCAAGAAGGAAGGCGGGCTGGACAAGCTCAAGGGCAAGAAGATCGCGATCGTGTACCACGACAGCCCGTTCGGCAAGGAGCCGATGCCGCTGCTCGAGGAGCGCGCGAAGATGCACGGCTTCGAGCTGATCAAGATCCCGGTGACCGCGCCCGGCGTGGAGCAGAAGTCCGCCTGGTTGCAGGTGCGCCAGAACAAGCCCGACTACGTGTTGCTGTGGGGCTGGGGCGTGATGAATTCGACCGCGCTGAAGGAGGCGCAAGCCACCGGCTACCCGCGCGAGAAGATGTACGGCGTGTGGTGGTCCGGGGCCGAACCCGATGTGAAGGACGTGGGTGAAGGCGCAAAGGGCTACAACGCGCTGAACCTGAATACCTCGGGCCAGTCGCCCAAGGTGATCCAGGACATCCTGAAGTACGTGCACGGCAAGGGCCAGGGCACGGGGCCGAAGGAAGAAGTCGGCAGCGTGCTGTACACGCGCGGCCTGATCATCCAGATGCTCGGCATCGAGGCCGTGCGCCGCGCGCAGGAGCGCTTCGGCAAGGGCAAGGTCATGACCGGCGAGCAGGTGCGTTGGGGGCTGGAGAACCTGGCGCTGGACCAGAAGAAGCTCGATGCACTCGGCTTTGCCGGCGTGATGCGCCCGCTCAGCACCTCGTGCCAGGACCACATGGGCTCGACCTGGGCGCGTGTGCACACCTGGGACGGTGCGAAGTGGAGCTTCACGTCCGACTGGCTGCAGGCCGACGAGCAGATCATCAAGCCGATGGTGAAGGCTGCCGCCGACAAGTACGCGACGGAGAAGAAGCTCACGCGCCGCACGCCGGAAGACTGCCAGTCATGACCCACCCCCGGAGCAGCTCACGCCGCTCCCCCTCGAGGGGGCAACCCCAGCGGCCCGGCGAAGCCGGTTCCGCGGCGTTTGCTTGATCACAACAGCGCGACCATGTCGAACATACTGCTCGAGGTGAACGGCATCGAGGTGATCTACAACCATGTGATCCTCGTGCTGAAGGGCGTCTCGCTGCAGGTGCCCGAAGGGCGCATCGTCGCGCTGATGGGTGGCAACGGCGCGGGCAAGACGACGACGCTGCGGGCGGTGAGCAACCTGCTCGCGGGGGAGCGTGGCGCGGTCACGAAGGGCAGCATCGAACTGCGTGGTGAGCGCATCGAGCGCTTGAGCACCTCCGACATGGTCGAGCGCGGCGTGATCCAGGTGATGGAGGGCCGCCACTGCTTCGCGCACCTGACGATCGAAGAGAACCTGATGACCGGCGCCTACACGCGCAAGGACAGCAAGGCGGCGGTCGCGGCAACGCTGGAGAAGGTCTACACCTACTTCCCGCGCCTGAAGGTGCGGCGTGGGTCGCAGGCCGCCTACACCTCCGGCGGCGAGCAGCAGATGTGCGCGATCGGCCGGGCGCTGATGGCGAACCCGAAGATGGTGCTGCTCGACGAGCCGTCGATGGGCCTGGCGCCGCAGATCGTCGAGGAGGTGTTCGAGATCGTGAAGGATCTGAACACGCGTGAAGGCGTGACCTTTCTGCTCGCCGAGCAGAACACCAACATGGCGCTGCGCTATGCCGATTACGGCTACATCCTCGAGAACGGCCGCATCGTGATGGACGGCGCCGCCGCCTCGCTGCGCGAGAACGCGGACGTGAAGGAGTTCTACCTCGGAACCGGAGGATCGGACAAAGGCGGCGCGAACGACGGCACCGCACGCAAGAGCTTCCGCGACGTGAAGAGCTACCGGCGCCGCAAGCGCTGGCTGGCCTGAGGAGGATTGCATGTACCCCCACATTCACTTCGTTCACTGCCCCCCGAGGGGGCGTTCAGCACCCTTCGGGCGGCCGGGCGGGCGCTGAGATGGCACACGCCACTGAAGAGGCGCTGAAAGCCCTGCTGCCGCTGCTGCGCCAGCTGCGCGAGATCAAGGGCCTGCGCGAGATGAAGCCCGGCATCTTCTATCTGAAGGGCAGCGCTTTCCTGCACTTCCACGACGAGGCCGGCACGTTGTTCGGCGACCTGAAGCGCTCGCGCGGCGGCTTCGACCGCTACGCCGTCGACACGCCGGTGGGCCAGCGCAAACTGCTCGACGATGCGAAGCGCCGCGTCGATCGCGGGGACGACGAATGAGCCGGCATGCGCACTACGACGCGCTCGAGACGCGCATGCCCGAAGACCGCGAGCATGCGCTGATGACTGCGCTCGCCGCGCAGGTCGTGCACGCGAAGACGCATACACGTGCGTTCGCGATCAGCCTCGAAAAGGTCGACGCCGCGCAGATCACGACCCGCGCTGCGCTCGCGCGCCTGCCGGTGATCCGCAAGCACGAGCTGCTCGAACAGCAACGCGCGCCCGGTGCACCCGACGTGTTCGGCGGCTTCTCGGTGCTCGGCTGGGGCCACGCCACGCGGCGCGCGCTGCGCGTGTTCGCGTCGCCTGGGCCGATCTACGAACCCGAGGGCGCCGACACCGACTACTGGCGCATGGCGCGGGCGCTGCATGCTGCCGGCCTGCGGACCGGTGACCTGGCGCACAACACGTTCAGCTATCACTTCACGCCGGCCGGCGCGATGATGGAAAGCGGTGCGTTCGCGCTGGGCTGCACCGTGTTCCCGGCCGGCACCGGCCAGACCGAGCAGCAGGTGCAGGCCATGGCCGCGCTGAAGCCCGCGGCCTACATCGGCACGCCGAGCTTCCTGAAGATCATTCTCGACAAGGCCGACGAGCTCGGCGTCGCGCTGCCCTCGTTGACGAAGGCGTCGGTCGGTGGCGAGGCGTTCCCGCCGTCGCTGCGCGACTGGCTGCAGGCGCGTGGGATCGCGGCGTACCAGAGCTACGGCACCGCCGATCTCGGCCTCGTTGCGTATGAAACGGCAGCGCGCGAAGGGCTCGTGATCGACGAGGGCGTGATCGTCGAGATCGTGCGCCCCGGCACCGGCGCCCCGGTGCCCGATGGCGAGGTTGGCGAGGTCGTCGTGACGACGCTGAACCGGGGCTACCCGCTGATCCGCTTCGGCACCGGTGACCTGTCGGCGGTGCTCACGGGCATCTGCCCGACCGGCCGCACCAACACCCGGATCAAGGGTTGGATGGGCCGCGCCGACCAGACCGCCAAGGTACGCGGCATGTTCGTTCACCCGGCGCAGGTGGCCGAGATCGCGCGCCGCCATGCCGAGGTGCAGAAGGCGCGCCTGGTGGTCAGCGGCGAGATGGCCAACGACGCGATGGCCCTGCACATCGAGGTCCTCGGCGAGCCCGAAGGCCTCGCCGCGCGCGTCACCGACAGCGTGCGCGAGGTGACCAAGCTGCGCGGCGACGTGGTCCTGTGTGCGCCGGGCAGCCTGCCCAACGACGGCAAGGTGATCGCCGACGAGCGCAGCTACCAGTAGTCGCTCACTCCGACGCGACGAAGCCCTTGTAGGCCAAGCCGCCGAGCACCGCGCCGACGATCGGTGCAACCCAGAACAGCCACAGCTGCTCGATCGCCCAGCCACCGGCGAAGATCGCGACGCCGGTGCTGCGCGCCGGGTTCACCGAGGTGTTGGTGACCGGGATGCTGATCAGGTGGATCAGCGTTAACCCGGATATTTCACCCAGCGACCACTGTGCGAGTTGAAGAGCTGTTTTAGCGCGG
>JBDTVC010000028.1:0-30914 GCA_040007475.1 Burkholderiales bacterium | reverse complement strand
CCGCTGAGCTATGCCGACGAGCTGTACTCGCTGCGCAGCCACATCCAGATGGTCGAGAACCGGCTGAGGGCGGCCGCATGATCCTGCCCGGCCGCCCGAAAGGATCATTCACCGCAGTGCGAAGCACGGAGGTCGCCTGATGAGTACCACGCGCGTCGTCATCATCGGCTGCGGCTTCGGTGGCATCGAGGCGGTGCGCCTGCTGTCGAAAGCCGACGTCGAGATCACGATGGTGGATCGCACCAACCACCACCTGTTCCAGCCGCTGCTGTACCAGGTCGCGACCGCGGGCCTGAGCGCGCCGGCGGTCAGCGCACCGATCCGCCACACGCTGCGGCGCGAGATGCGGCGCGGCAACCTGACGATCCTGCAGGCGCTCGTGACCGACATCGACGTCGCGGCGCGCCGCGTGCTGCTGGACGATGGCGACGCGCTGCCCTACGACCACCTGATCGTGGCCGCCGGCGCGACCCACAGCTACTTCGGGCACGACGACTGGGCCGCCCACGCGCCGGGTTTGAAGACGCTCGACGACGCGTTCAAGATCCGCGCCCGCGTGATCGGTGCATTCGAGCGCGCCGAGCGCTGCACCGCACCCGCCGAACGCGAGCCGTGGATGACCTTCGTCGTGATCGGCGCCGGGCCCACCGGCGTCGAGATGGCCGGCACGATGACCGAGATCGCGCACCACACGCTGCCGCAGGAGTTCCGCCGCATCGATTCGACGCAGGCGCGCGTCGTGCTGATGGAGGGGTCGGACCGCGTGCTCGGCGCCTTCGTTCCCAAGCTCTCCGAGCGCGCCCGCGAACAGCTGATCAAGCTGGGCGTGGACGTGCGCACCGGCTGCAAGGTGACCGGCATCGACGTCGATGGCGTGAACTACGAGACGCGCGATGGCGACACCGCCACCACGCACCGCCTGCCGAGCAAGACCGTGATCTGGGCGGCCGGTGTCGCCGCGTCGCCGCTGGGCAAGGTGATTGCGCAAGGAACCGGGGCCGTGCTGGACCGCGCCGGGCGGATCACGGTCGAGCCCGATCTCAGCGTGGCCGGCCACCCCGAGATCGCGGTGATCGGCGACCTGGCCTCGGCCAAGAGCCACGGTCGCGGCGAGCCGACGCCCGTGCCCGGCGTGAGCCCGGCAGCCAAGCAGATGGGCCGCACCGCAGCGGCCAACCTGCTGCGCCGCCTGCGCGGCGAGAAGCCGATGCCGTTCCGCTACATCGATTACGGCAACCTCGCCACCGTCGGCCGAATGGCCGCCGTCGTCGATCTCACCGTGCCGTTCTTCGGCGCGCTGCGCTTCTCGGGCTACTTCGCGTGGTTGTTCTGGCTGTTCGCGCACATCTACTTCCTGATCGGCTTTCGCAACCGCTTCGTCGTGCTGATGGATTGGGGCTGGGCCTACTGGACCTACGAGCGCTCGGCGCGCGTGGTGGCCGAGCCACCCACCGCTACACTGCCGGCCGGACGAACCGACTGACGATGACCGCCCCTGAACAGCTCGCCCGCCAGCAGATCGACACGCTGCTCACGGCCGCGGGGTGGAGCGTTCAGGATTACAGCGCCTATCGACCCAACGCCGCACGCGGCATCGCGCTGCGCGAGGTGCCGCTGGCCAGTGGCCGCTGCGACTACCTGCTGCTCGTCGATCGACAACCGCTCGGCGTGATCGAAGCCAAGCGCAGCGGCACGCTGCTTGCGGGCGTGGCCGAGCAGTCGGCGCATTACGCGGTGAACCTCCCCGCCTTCTTCAAGGTGCAAGCCAACGAGCTGCCCTTCGCGTACGAATCCACCGGCACCGAAACCTTCTTCCGCGACGCACGCGACCCCGCGCCGCGCTCGCGGCCGGTGTTCGCCTTCCATCAGCCCGCCACGCTCGCCGCCTGGGCGGCCGAGCCCGACACGCTGCGCGCCCGCCTGCAGCGGCTGCCCGCGCTGATCGAGACGAACATGCGCGCCTGCCAGGTCGAGGCCGTGACGAATCTCGACGCCTCGTTTGCGCGAGACAGACCACGCGCGCTGATCCAGATGGCCACCGGCGCCGGCAAGACCTACACCGCGATCAGCTTCATCTACCGCCTCATCAAGCATGCGGGGGCGAAGCGCGTGCTGTTCCTCGTCGACCGCAGCAACCTCGGCAAGCAGACCGCGCAGGAGTTCGCGCAATACACGACGCCCGACGACGGCCGCAAGTTCACCGAGCTCTACAACGTGCAGCACATGACCGGCGGGACGCTCGACGGCGTGTGCCGCGTCACCGTGTGCACCATCCAGCGCCTGTACTCGATGCTGCGCGGCGAGGCACTGCCCGAAGACGCCGACGAACATTCCACCTTCGAGCTGTCTGCCGACGGCCGCCCGAAAGAGGTCGCCTACAACCCGCAGCTGCCGATCGAGGCCTTCGACTTCGTCGTCACCGACGAGTGCCACCGCAGCATCTACCGCCTGTGGCGCCAGGTGCTCGAATACTTCGACGCCCACCTGATCGGCCTGACAGCCACGCCGTCCAAGCAGACTATTGGCTTCTTCAACGGCAACCTGGTGATGGATACAACCACGAGCGCGCCGTGGCCGACGGCGTGAACGTGGGGTACGACGTCTGGCGCATCCGCACCGACGTGAGCGAGCGCGGCGGCAAGGTCGAGGCCGGCCTGTACGTCGACAAGCGCAGCCGCGATGACCGCGCCACGCGCTGGCAGCGGCTCGACGAAGACCTCGAGTACGAAGCCCGCCAGCTCGACCGCAGCGTCGTCGTGCCGAGCCAGATCCGCACCGTGCTTCAGGCGTTCAAGGACGCGCTGCCCACGCTCTTCCCCGGCCGCGCGATGGTGCCGAAGACGCTCGTCTTCGCCAAGGACGACAGCCACGCCGAGGACATCGTGCGCACCGCGCGCGAGGTGTTCGGCCGCGGCAACGACTTCTGCAAGAAGATCACCTACATGGCCTACGACCCCGCGACGAAGCAGCGCGAAAAACCCGAGACCATGATCAGCACCTTTCGCAACAGCCCCGCCACGCGCATCGCCGTGACGGTCGACATGATCGCGACCGGCACCGACATCAAGCCGCTCGAATGCCTCGTCTTCATGCGCGACGTGAAGAGCCGCGCCTACTTCGAGCAGATGAAGGGCCGCGGCACGCGCACGCTCAGCCCCACCGAGCTGCAGGCCGTCAGCGGCGCCGATGCCCGCGCGAAAGACCGCTTCGTGATCGTCGATGCCGTCGGCGTCTGCGAAAGCGACAAGACCGACAGCCGGCCGATGGAACGCAAGCCGGGCATCGCCTTCGACAAGCTGATGCTGAACCTCGCCTTCGGCCAGCGCGACGACGACGCGCTGCTGAGCCTGGCCAACCGCATCGCCCGCCTCGACCGCGAGGTCGATCAGCCGCAGCGCAAGCAGGTGAGCGACGCGAGCGGCCTGACGCTGAACGAGCTCGCGAACCGCCTGCTCGACGCCACCGACCCCGACCGCATCGCCAACCACGCGGCCACGACCGGCAGCACGCAAGAGGCCGCGAAGGCCGCACTCGTCGCCACCGCCTGCGCGCCTTTCGACGACCCGCTGCTGCGCGACACACTCGCGAGCCTGAAACGCGAGACCGAGCAGACCATCGACACCGTGACGCAGGACGCGTTGCTCGCCACCGGCTTCGACGAGGCCGCGAAGGCCCGCGCGCAAAGCCTGACGAGCGACTTCCGCGCATGGATCGAGGCGCACCAGGCCGAGATCGAAGCGCTGCAGATCCTCTACAGCCGCCCCTACCGCAAGCGCCTGAGCGAAGAGGCGCTGAAAGACCTCGAGGCCAAGCTCGCCCACGCGCCCGGCCATTTCACGCCCGACGGCCTGTGGCACGCCTACGAGCAAGCGAACGCGAGTGCCGTGAAGCGGCAGCCGGGCTTCGTGCCGCGCTTCACCGACCTCGTGAGCCTGGTGCGCTTTGCATGGCAACAGGAGCCGACGCTGGAGCCGTTCGAAGCGCACGTGAAGCGCCGCTTCGACGACTGGCTTGCGGCGAAGACGCAGCAAGGCGCACGCTTCAGCGACGACGAGACCGCCTGGCTGCACCGCATGCGCGACGCGATCGCCGCCAGCGGCAGCGTGGACCGAGATTATTTTCAAAGCGCGAACGAACTCGGGCCGGTGTTCCGGGTGTTCGGTGAGAGGCTGTGGCCGTTGATGGATGAATTGAATTTGGCGTTGGTGGCATGAGGACAGCTACCGCAGTTGCCGACGTCCCGACGCTTCAAGCGCCTTGGCCTCTACCGGCTGGCTGGCGATGGGAACAAATTGGGAACGTCGCCGATGTCGTGGGTGGTGGCACCCCTCCCACTGGCGACATCCACAACTTTGGCGGCAATGTTCCTTGGGTCACGCCAGCAGACATGTCGGGGTACACCGCAAAGTACATCGCCCGTGGGGCGCGGAACATAACCACGGCTGGCCTCAACGGCTCGGGTGCCCGACTATTACCTGCGGGCGCAGTGCTGTTCAGCTCTCGGGCACCAATTGGCTACGTGGCCATTGCGCGCAATCCCGTTGCGACAAATCAGGGGTTCAAGAGCTTCGTACTCGGTCCCGAACTCCTGCCTGACTACGTATATCACTGGCTGTTCGTCGCGAGAGAATTTGCGGTCTAGCTCGCGAGTGGAACAACGTTTCTCGAAATCTCCGGCAAGAAGGCCGCGCAGTTGCCGGTGCCGGTTGCGCCCATTGAGACGCAACGCAAAGTCGCCGCCTACCTGGACGAACAACTCTCCCGCCTCGACGCCGGCGTGGCCGCGCTGCTGCGCGCGCAAGCCAACCTCAAGCGCTACCGCGCCAGCGTGCTCAAGGCCGCCTGCGAAGGCCGCCTCGTGCCCACCGAAGCCGAACTCGCCCGCGCCGAAGGCAGAACCTTCGAAACCGGCGAGCAGTTGCTGCAACGCATCCTCGCGGAGCGCCGCGAACGATGGTCCGGCAAAGGCAAGTACAAGGAGCCGGCCGCGCCCGACACGCGCGCGCTTCAATCGCTGCCAGCAGGCTGGGTCTGGGCAAGTTTGGACCAGCTCTTCGATCATGTGACTGACGGCGACCATCAGGCCCCGCCCCAGACCGACGAGGGAATCCCGTTCCTCGTCATCGGCAATGTGCGTAGTGGGACGATCGACCTTTCGGACACTCGCTTTGTCGGGCAGACGTACTACGACTCGCTGGACCCACGACGGAAGCCCGCGAGGGGAGACATTCTCTACACGCTCGTCGGCAGCTATGGCATCGCGGCCCCAGTTGAAACCTCGGATCGGTTCTGCATTCAGCGTCACATGGCAATCCTTCGTCCTCACGGACTCTCGCCTGCTCGCTACCTCGCTCACGCGCTTGGTTCCGACTTGGTGTTCAAACAGGCGACGGGTGTGGCGACCGGCACTGCTCAGATGACGGTGCCATTGGCGGGTCTTCGGCGCATAGGCGTCGGTCTCCCACCCCTCGCCGAACAACACCGCATCGTCGCCGAAGCCGACCGCCGGCTGTCCCTGATCCGCGGCGCCGAGGCGCAGGTCAGCGCCAACCTTGCCCGCGCGAAGCGGCTGCGCCAGTCCATCCTGCAAGCGGCGTTCGCGTCGCCGGGGCAGTCGTTCAAGTAGTCGGCGGCAGCCGGCCCACGCCTTTGCCCGCGCCGGCCGCCGAAGTGCCTCGCCGCGTCAGTCGTCGACCGGCTTGCCTTGCCCAGGCATCCCCTGTACATTCCATATTCGCGATTCACGAATACAGAATATGAAGCCGCAAGACTTCCTCGTCGCCTTGAAACTCGTCGCCCTGGGTGACCAGCACTGGACGTACGCCCGCCTGGCGCACGAGCTGGGCATGAGCGCGTCCGAGTGCCATGCCGCCGTTCAGCGGGGCCTCGCGTCGGGCCTGCTGATGGACGCCGCGATCGCCCGCGCCTATGCGGCACCCAAGCGCGCCACGGCCCCGGCGGCGCGCGAACCGGGGCTGGGCGACAAGCTCGCGCCCGCACCCGCACCCGAACCGCGCACCAACCTCGACAGCGCCGCGGTGGTCAACCGCCACAACCTCGCCGAGTTCGCACTGCACGGCGCCAAGTACGCCTTCCCGCCCGAGCGCCTGCCGGTCGGCCCCGGGGTGCCCACGAGCCACTCGGCGCCCGCCTTCGCCAAGGTGTTTGCGCCGGGGCACGAGGCGATCGTCTGGCCCGACCCGCACGGCACGGTGCGCGGCGAGGGCCTGGCGCCGCTGCATCCGTGCGTGCCCGGTGCGGCGCTGCGCGACCCGGTGCTGTACGAGCTGCTGGCCCTGTTCGACGCGCTGCGCGCCGGCCGCGCCCGCGAGCGCGCCATGGCAGCCCAGCGGCTGCCGCTGCTGATAGCCCCGGGCGCGTCGCTCCCCACCAAGAGCCCGCGCCGTGGCTGACCCGAACCTCGACCTGCTGTTGGCGATGGCGCGCGCACTCGGGCCGCTGCGCGAGCGGCTGGTCTTCGTCGGCGGCTGCGCGACGGGCCTGCTCGTGAGCAACCCGGCCGCCGCCGACGTGCGCGCCACCGAAGACGTCGATGCGATCGTCGAGGTGCACACGCTGGCCGGCTACCACGCGCTGCGCCCGCTGCTGGCAGCGCAGGGCTTCAAGCAGACGATGGAAGACAACACGCCGCCATTTCGCTGGTTCTGGCAGAGCCTGCAGCTCGATCTGGTGCCGCTCGACGCGAAGGTGCTGGGCTTCGCCAACCCCTGGTACGCAACCGGGCTTTGCGGCGGCGGTCGCGCGCGAGCTGGCGCCGCAGATCAGCCTGAAGCACCTGACGGCGCCGTACTTCCTGGCCACCAAGTTCGAGGCGTTCAACGACCGCGGCGGCAACGACGTCTACCTGAGCCACGATCTCGAGGACATCCTCACCGTGATCGACGGCCGGGCCGAGGTCGTGGACGAACTCGGCGCCGCACCGGCACCGGCGCGTTCGCACGTGGTGGCGCAGGTTCGCACGCTTCTGAACCACCGCGAGCTTCTCAACGCCCTGCCGGGTTTGATCTCGCTGCCGGCGCGCTCAGGCATCGTGCTCGTGCGCCTGCAGCAGATCGCCGCACTGACCACCCGATGACCATCACCCCATGAACGCATCCACCCTCGTCCAGAAGCTCTGGAACTACTGCAACATCCTGCGCGACGACGGGCTCTCGTATGGCGACTACGTGGAGCAGCTGACCTTTCTGCTGTTCCTGAAGATGGCCGACGAGAAGACGAAGCCGCCGTTCGACCAGAAACCGATCATCGACGCGCAGTGGAGCTGGCCCGCGCTGCTGGCGAAAGACGGCGACCCGCTCGAAGTGCAGTACCGCCACACGCTGGAGGCACTGGGCAAGGAAGACGGCGTGATCGGCGTGATCTTCCGCAAGGCGCAGAACCGCATTCAAGACCCTGCCAAGCTCAAGCGCTTGGTCGCCGACCTGATCGACAAGGAGCAGTGGTCGCAGCTCGACACCGACCTCAAGGGCGATGCCTACGAAGGCCTGCTGCAGAAGAACGCGGAGGACGTGAAGGGCGGCGCGGGCCAGTACTTCACACCACGCGCGCTGATCGCGGCGATCGTCGAGGTGATGAACCTGCACTTGGGCGAGACGATCTGCGACCCGGCCTGCGGCACGGCGGGCTTTCTGCTGGCGGCGCACACCTCGTTGCGCGCACTCAAGCCGAGCAAGGCACAGCTGAAGCACCTCAACACCGAGGCGCTGACCGGCGTCGAGCTGGTCGACAGCGTGGCGCGGCTGGCGTGCATGAACCTGGTGCTGCATGGCGTGGGTGCCGACGACACGCGCGTAGTGCCCGTGCTGGTGCGCGACGCACTCGCCGCCAAGCACGGCGAATACGACGTGGTGCTCGCCAACCCGCCGTTCGGCAAGAAGAGCAGCGTGACGATCACCAGCGACGAGGGCGAGGTGTCTCGCGAGGCGCTGACGATCCACCGCGACGACTTCTGGGCGACCACGAGCAACAAGCAGCTCAACTTCGTGCAGCACATCTTCAGCAGTCTGAAGATGAACGGCCGCGCCGCGGTGGTGCTGCCCGACAACGTGCTGTTCGAGGGCGGCGCCGGCGAGACGGTGCGGCGCGAGCTGCTGAAGCAGGGCGAGCTGCACACGCTGCTGCGCCTGCCCACCGGCATCTTCTACGCGCAGGGCGTGAAGGCCAACGTGCTGTTCTTCGACCGCCGCCCGCCGCGGCCGGATGGCCAACCGAACACCCATCGGGTCTGGATCTACGACCTGCGCACCAACCAGCACTTCACGCTCAAGACCAACCCGCTGAAGCACGGTGACCTCGACGAGTTCGTGCGGCTGTACCGGGCCGACAACCGATTGACGCGGCACGCCACCTTTGGCGACGAGAACCCGCAAGGTCGCTGGCGCAGCTACAGCGTCGACGAGCTGCTGGCGCGCGACAAGGCGAGCCTGGACATCTTCTGGCTGAAGGACGAGAGCCTGTCGGACAGCGACAACCTGCCTGCGCCTGACGTGATCGCCGCCGAGATCATCGAGGATCTTCAGGCGGCGCTCGACCAGCTGAAGGAGCTGGAGGTCGACCTGCCTTCGGGCGTGGCCTCCTAGAATCAACGGTCGCCACGAGCGCCCACTCCCGGAGCCCCACCATGGACACCCGCACCTCCCCGTTCCGCTTGCGCATCGAGAAGGTCCGCGACGCGCTGCGGCGCCATGGCCTGGCCGCGGTGCTGGTGCCGTCGAGCGACCCGCATCTCTCGGAGTACCTGCCCGAACGCTGGCAAGGGCGGCAGTGGCTCTCGGGCTTCACCGGCTCGATGGGCACGCTGGTCGTCACGCTCGACACCGCGGTGGTGTTCGCCGACAGCCGCTACTGGGTGCAGGCCGAGGCCGAGCTCGCGGGCACCGGCACGGAGCTGGCGAAGATCGCCACCGGCAACTCCACGTTTCACATCGAATGGCTCGCGCAGCACGTGCCGGCCGGGCAGACGCTGGGCGTGGACGGCAGCGTGCTCGGCCTGGCAGCCGCGCAACAGCTGCGCAGCGCGCTCGACGCGGCCGGCGTCAAGCTGCGCACCGACTTCGACGTGCTCGCAGAGGTCTGGCCCGAGCGCCCCGGCCTGCCGACCGCGCCGGTCTACGAGCACCTCGCACCGCAGGCACCGCTGACGCGCGCCGCCAAGCTCGCGAACGTGCGCGCGGCGATGGCCGCGCACGGCGCGACGCACCACTTCATCTCCACCGTCGACGACATCGCGTGGCTGTTCAACCTGCGCGGCGCGGATGTCAGCTTCAACCCCGTGTTCCTCGCACACGCACTCGTCGAGGCGAGCGGCGTGACGCTGTTCATCGCCGACGGCAAGATCGCCCCGGCGCTGCGCTCGGTGCTCGCGGTCGACCGTGTTCGCCTCGCGCCCTACACCAGCACCGCCTGCGCCCTCAGCGCCCTGCCTGCCGACGCGGTGCTGCTGATCGACCCGAAGCGCGTGACCTTCGGCCTGCGCGGCTTCGTGGCCACGCGCGTCGTCGAGGCGATCAACCCGAGCACGCTGTTCAAGAGCCGCAAGACCGCCGCCGAGGCCGAGCATGTGCGCGAGGCGATGGCCCAGGATGGCGCCGCGATGTGCGCGTTCTATGCCTGGTTCGAGGCAGCACTGGGTGCGCAGCGCATCACCGAGCTGACGATCGACGAAAAGCTCAGCGCCGAACGCGCCAAGCGCCCCGGCTTCAAGGGCCTGAGCTTCAACACCATCGCCGCGTTCAACCCGAACGGCGCGATGCCGCACTACCACGCGACCGCCGACTCGCACGCAGTGATCGAAGTGAAACCAGGCGAAGGGGGCCTGCTGCTGATCGACTCCGGCGGCCAGTACCTCGGCGGCACGACCGACATCACGCGCGTCTGGCCGATCGGCAAGATCACCGACGAACACCGGCGCGACTACACGCTGGTGCTCAAGGGCACGATCGCACTGTCGCGCACGCGCTTCCCGCGCGGCACGCTGTCGCCGATGCTCGACGCGATCGCGCGTGCACCGCTGTGGCAGCACGGCCTCGAATTCGGCCACGGCACCGGCCACGGCGTGGGCTACTTCCTGAACGTGCACGAGGGCCCGCAGAGCATCTCGAAGGCGATCCCCGACGCGAGCATGGCAATGGAGCCCGGCATGATCACCAGCATCGAGCCCGGCCTGTACCGGCCCGGGCGCTGGGGCATCCGGATCGAGAACCTGGTGATGAACGTGCCCTCGGTCACCACCGAGTTCGGCGAATTCCTCGAGTTCGAGACGCTCACGCTGTGCCCCATCGACACGCGCTGCATCGACCGTTCACTGCTGCGTGCCGACGAGATCGACTGGCTCAACGCGTACCACGTCACCGTGCGCGAGCGGCTGGCCCCGCTCGTGGCCGGCGATGCGCTGGCCTGGTTGACGACGCGCACCGAGCCGATCTGAGCTGATCCGTTCGTCGCGGCTCGCCGCAGTTCATCCGGCCGCGGGCGCGATTCATCGCAGTCGCCTTGGCGGCCGTGCGGCCGGCTCCTAGAGTTCGTTCCATCGCAACACGACACGTTGCCGAACCCCTCAAGGAGCCACACCATGTTCAGCCGCCTCATCGCCTTCGCCGCCTCCCTCGCCATCGTCGCCGCCGGATCGTTCGCGTTCACCGCCAGCGCCCAGCAGCTCGCGCCCAGCGGGGCCAAGCCGGTCCGCGTGATCCAGCTCGAGCGCGTCGTCATCACCGCCAAGCGCCTGCCTGCCGGCACGCTCTGAGCACCGCCGCCGGCAGATGCCGGCACGCCTCGCCTCATGCGCTCGATGCCTCCCAGGACTCCGGGCATCGGGCGCTTTTTTCATGCGGCTTCTCGTGCGGCGCTGCTACGCTTCGCGCCAGCATGAACACAGCAGCTCCTACCGCCTCACCGGCGATCGGCGTCGACCTCGGCGGCACCAAGATCGAAGCCGTCGTGCTTGACCCCGACGGCACCAGCCGCTGGCGCAAACGCGTGCCCACCCCCTCGGGCGACTACGCCGCCATCCTGCACACCATCGCCGCGCTCGTGCGCCGGGCCGAGTCCGATCTGGGCCTGAGCGGCTGCAGCGTCGGCGTCGGCACGCCCGGCACCGCCACGGCCGAGGGCCTGATCAAGAACGCGAACTCGACCTGCCTGAATGGCCAGCCCCTGCAGCGCGATCTCGCGCAGGCGCTCGGCCGGCCGGTGCGCATCGCCAACGATGCGAACTGCCTGGCGCTGTCGGAGGCGACCGACGGTGCCGCGGCCGGTGCGGAGGTGGTCTTCGCGGTGATCCTCGGCACCGGCGTGGGTGCGGGCATCGTCGTGAACGGCCGGCAGCTCGTCGGCCCGAACGGGCTGGCCGGCGAGTGGGGCCACAACCCGCTGCCGTGGGCCGCGGCAGGCGAGCGGCCCGGTCCTGCGTGCTTCTGTGGGCAGCACGGCTGCATCGAGACCTGGCTGAGCGGGCCGGCCATGGCGCGCGACCACGCGGACCACACCGGTGCGGTGCTGAGCGCGGTATCGATCGGCGAGCGCGCATCGCAAGGCGATCCCGCTTGCGAAGCCACGCTGCAGCGTTTCGAGTCGCGCCTGGCGCGCAGCATGGCGCAGGTGATCAACCTGCTCGATCCGCACGTGATCGTGCTCGGCGGCGGACTCTCGGGGCTGGAGCGGCTGCTCGTCAACGTGCCACGCCTGTGGGGCGAATTCGTCTTCAGCGGCGGGCTGAAGGACCCGATGCGCACCGCGCTGCGGCGCAGCCTGCACGGCGACTCGTCAGGCGTGCGTGGCGCGGCCTGGCTGTGGCGCGCGCCGTAGCAGCGCGGCGTTCGTCAGCCGTCGGTGCAGCTCGGGCGCGCTGCGCCGCAGTCCATCTCATCGCGCTGTCGCATCGGCAGGCCCACTCCTAAAGTTCATTCCAACGCGGACCGGTGTCCGTGCCGATGAAAACCCAGGAGCCCATCATGATCGACCGCCTCTTCCTCGCGACCGTCACCGTCTGCGTGTTGATCGCCGGCGTGCTGGCCATCGGCTCGGGCCTGATTGATGGCGCCCTGAAGGCGCCGGCCCGCGTCGTGGCGATCGAGCTCGACAGCGTGATGGTCACCGCCAAGCGTCTGGCGCCGCCCGCGAAGATAGCGGCCGTGCCCCGCGCCGAGCCGGCGGCCCAGCGCGCCGAGTGAGCAGGCCGACTAGATGCCGGAGCGCAGCAGGCGAGCCGACAAGGCCTGCGTCAGGCCCTCGTCGCAGTCTTTCAAGTGGGCCCGCGCGTCGGCGCTCAGCGATGAACGGCTCTCTGCGGCCTTGATGCGGGCCAGCAGATCGTTCGCCTCGGTCCGCACCAGGCCCCGCGTGTCCGCGCGCCCGCCAGCGCTCGGGCGCAGCAGCAGCGACGCCAGACGGTTGAGGTGCTCGCGCTGCAACTCACGACGCGATGCGGGGATGTCACCGCCCGCACGGAGCTCGCTCCAGATGTCGCGGTCCAGCCGCGTGTAGAGCTCCGACAGCTGGAACGATTCGCCGCCGCGCCCCGCACCCTGGTTGTCGAGGATGCGCACGGCCACCGCATCGCCCATCAGGTGGTTCAGCAGTGCGCGTTGCACCGCCAGCACGCGCTGCGGTGGCGAGAACTCGGTGGTGACGGAAGCTGCGCCGTTCTCGAGCGACTCGGTGCGCTCCTGGAAGTCCGGCGCCAGCCGGCGCTGCAGCGCCGGCGTGACGACGAAGCTGTCGGCCGCGAACAGGCCGCGCGAGATCACGTCGAGCGCATCGCGCTGGGCTGCGGCCGACACCGGCTGCAGCGGATCGCGGCCGCTGCCCGGGTGGTCGCGCAGCGTGCGCACGCCGCCGATCTGGCGCGCCAGCACGCCGACGGAGCGCGCGACATCGTTGATCGCATAGTTGAGCGAGCGGCGCAGCACCGCGTAGTCGTCGTCGGCCGACAGCGAGCGCGACTCCTGGCGCTTGAACAGATCACGCGCGATCGCCAGGCGCTTGCGCACGAACGCGAGCTGGTCGTTGCCCAGGTCGAAGTGCAGCGCCTCGGGGTCGATGCCGAGGTAGTTGTCCTCGTCGGTGCCATAGGCAAGCTCGGGTTCGCCGCTGCGGCCGGCGATCTTCGCCAGCTCGGCCTTCTCTTGCGCCGGTGCGAGCGGCTTGTACGCGTACTCGATGGCCCAGTAGTCGTAGGGGCCGAGCATGCTCTGGAACGGCGCGACGGCGCGCGCGCCCGGCACGGCCAGGTTGATAGGCGCGTACTCCATCACCGAGCCGGTCAGCGCGTGCGTGTGCGTGAACTCCGGGTCACTGAGCTGCTGGTCGTTGAATACGCGCGACGCACGGAAGTTGTGGCGCAACCCGAGCGTGTGACCGACCTCGTGCATCGCCGTATCCTTCAGGTAGTCGAGCACGAAGGCCTCGGCCTCCGGGCCGGCCGGATCGATCTCGCCCCGCGCGGCCAGCACGTCCAGCGCGTACCCGAGCTGCTCGGCACCGAGATCGGCGGCCTCGCACAGGCGCGCGTCGAACGCGTTGCCGCCGAGGCGCAGCGATGCCGGCGAAGCGGGGAGCTCACCCCCGATCTGCATCATGCGGCCCCAGTCGATCGCATTGGCGCTGAGGAACTGCGAGCGCGCCGCACGCACGTTGCGCGACGAGAGGCCCTCGATGCCGATGTTGGCCGCCAAGATCTCGCCGCTGCGCGGGTCGACGTGGCTCGGCCCGATGGCCCCGAACGCCGGCGAGCTGTTGCTCATCCAGCGCACCGAGGCGCCGCCGTCCAGCGTGTCGATCGCGTTGTCGTCGTCGGGCTGGATCTTGACTTCGATCGCGTCCTTGAAACCGATCCGCTCGAAGGCCTTGTTCCATTCGAGAATGCCCGCCGTGATGGCCGGGCGGTACTTCACCGGGATGGTGTGGTCGAGCACGTAGACGATCGGCTTGAGCGGTGGGGACAAGGCCGCGGCCGGGTCCTTCTTCTCCAGCCGCCAGCGGTTCACGTAGCGCAGCGCAGGCGTGCGCGCGTGGTCGTCGCTGAAGTCGTAGCGGGTCGCGGTGAAGTAGCCGACGCGCGCATCTGCCACGCGGCCGGCCATCGGCTTGTCGGGCAGCGGCGAGAGCGTGTAGTGCAGCGTGACGAACATGCTGCGCGGATCGGGCAAGGTGCGCGGCACCGTCGGGACCGGCGCACCTGCTGGCGTGCCGGGCTGCGGCACCGCGATCGAACCCGTTGCGTAGTGCGCCATGACCTGCAGCGACACCGCCTCGGGCGTGCCACGGATCGACGTGACCGACGAGTTGCGCCCGTCGAACGCGTAACCCTGCCGATAGGCGCGCTGCAACCGCATGCCGATGCCCAGCATGTCGTTCACGAACAGCGCCCCGGCGTCGATCAGCACCGATTTGCGCTCGGGTTGCGGCGCGCTGGCGACCGGCGTGCTCGCCAGCAGGCTGGCCGAGAACGCCGCGGCCACGGCACGGCCTTCAGGTGTGCCGGCGGCGGCCGTGTAGTCGGTGTTGCGCGCGATCATCTGGACCTGGTTGTGCACGCGCCGGAATTCGATCACCTGCGCGTCTGCCATCAGCCCGCCGAAAATCATCGCCTCACCGATGCCCGTGGCCAGCTTGGGCGACAGGAAGAAGGGCTTGTTGAAGTCCTCGGGGCGCAACTCGAGCCAGACCTTCTCGTCCTTCTGGTACAGCGTGAAGAGGCCGTCGGTCTTCTTCGCGTCCTTGATCACGGTCGCGAACGGCGCCGGGCTGCCGGGCGGCGCGACCGCCGGCTGCGGCGTGCCGGGCGGCACGCCCGAAGCCGCCGGGCTCGCGGCGCCCGGCGGGCGGGCGGCCGTCGGGCCGGCGGCCAAGGTGGGGGGCGTCGCGGGCGCCGGCGGCGTCAGCGCCGCGCAGCCGGCAAGCCAGAGGACCGTGGCCGGCAGCGCCTTGCGGGCGATGGCGAACGGGGCGATTGCAGGGGCGCTTGGCGTCATGGGTGGTGCACCATCTTCGGAATTCGGCAGCGGGCCGATCGAGCGCCCGCGGCCCGATCAGAGCACAGCTCGCCGCCGGGAGTTCAACACGTGCGCAATAAAGCTGGCCATCCAGTGAACTACTTCAGGGCCTTGAAGCGCAGACGATGCGGGCGCGCGCCCTCCTCGCCCAGGCGGCGCTTCTTGTCGGCCTCGTACTCCTGATAGTTGCCGTCGAAGAAGACCCACTTCGAGTCGCCCTCGCAGGCCAGGATGTGGGTCGCGATGCGGTCGAGGAACCAGCGATCGTGGCTGATCACCATCACGCTGCCGGCGAACTCGAGCAGCGCGTCCTCCAGGGCGCGCAGCGTTTCCACGTCGAGGTCGTTCGACGGCTCGTCGAGCATCAGCACGTTGCCGCCCTGCGCGAGCGTCTTCGCCAAGTGCAGTCGGCCGCGCTCGCCGCCCGAGAGGCTGCCGACGAGCTTCTGCTGGTCGTTGCCCTTGAAGTTGAAGCGGCCGATGTAGGCGCGCGACGGCATCACGAACTTGCCGACGACGATGTTGTCCAGCCCGCCCGACACGTCCTGCCACACGGTCTTGTCGTCTTCGAGCGTCTCGCGGCTCTGCTCGACGAAGGCCATCTTCGCGGTCGGGCCGATCTTCACCGTGCCGGAGGTGGGTTGCTCCTTGCCGGCAATCATGCGGAACAGCGTCGATTTGCCGGCGCCGTTCGGGCCGATGATGCCGACGATCGCGCCGGCCGGCACCTTGAACGACAGGTCGTCGATCAGCACGCGGTCGCCGAAGCTCTTGCTGACGTTCTGGAACTCGATCACCTCGTTGCCCAGGCGATCCGACACCGGGATGAAGATCTCGTTCGTCTCGTTGCGCTTCTGGTAGTCGACGTCCGACAGCTCCTCGAAGCGCGCCAGGCGCGCCTTGCTCTTGGCCTGGCGGCCCTTCGGGTTCTGGCGCACCCACTCCAGTTCCTTCTTCATCGCCTTGGTGCGGGCGTCTTCGGTCTTCTGCTCCTGCTCGATGCGGGCTTCCTTCTGCTCCAGCCAGGTCGAGTAGTTGCCCTTGTACGGGATGCCGCGGCCGCGGTCGAGTTCGAGAATCCACTCGGCCGCGTTGTCGAGGAAGTAGCGATCGTGGGTGATCGCGACCACCGTGCCGGGGTAGCGCTGCAGGAACTGCTCCAGCCAGTCGACCGACTCGGCGTCCAAGTGGTTGGTCGGCTCGTCGAGCAGCAGCATGTCGGGCTTGCTGAGCAGCAGCCGGCACAGTGCGACGCGGCGCTTCTCGCCGCCCGATAGCACGCCGATGACGGCGTCCCACGGCGCGAGGCGCAGCGCGTCGGCCGCGATCTCGAGCTGCAGGTCGGTGTTCTCGCTGCCGCTGGTGGCGATGATGGCCTCGAGCTCGGCCTGCTCGGCGGCGAGCTTGTCGAAGTCGGCGTCGGGTTCGGCGTATTCGGCATAGACCTCGTCGAGCCGCTTCTTCGCGGCGAGCGCGCCGCCGATGCCCTCCTCGACCGCCTCGCGCACGGTCTGGTCCGGATTCATCACCGGCTCCTGCGGCAGGTAGCCGATCTTCAGGTTGGGCATCGGCGTGGCTTCGCCCTCGATGTCCTTGTCGATGCCGGCCATGATCTTCAGCAGCGTCGACTTGCCCGAGCCGTTCAGGCCGAGCACGCCGATCTTGGCGCCGGGGAAGAAGCTGAGCGAGATGTCCTTGAGGATCTGGCGTTTCGGCGGCACGATCTTGCCGACGCGATTCATGGTGAAGACGTACTGGGCCATGGGGGTCCTGAATTGCAAAAGGTTCGGGCGCGTCGCGCCAACCCGCTATTGTCGCCGCTTCGCCCGAACCGGATCGCCCGTCACTTCGCCGGCTCCTCCCACGGCTGGCCCTTGTCGAACACGATGCGCCAGACACCGGGCGCTTCGAGCCGCCAGACCGAGTTGAAACGCGCGATCGGCTTGCCGGCGGGGTCGCGCACCGGGCCGGTCGAATGGGCGAGCAGGCCGTCGGCGGTGACCACCACCAGATCGGGCTCCCAGGAGAACGGCGCCTCCTTGCCCTCGAAGAAGCGCTGCCAGCCGGCGACAACCGCCGCCTTGCCGTTGAGCACCCGCGCGCCACCGAAGAACACCGTCTGTTCCGACAGATGGCTCGCGAAGGCCGCCGGGTCGCGTGCGGCCATGCTGCGGGCGAACGCGCGCTCGGTGTCGGCCACCTGGATCGTCAGCGCCTGCAGATCGGGCTGGGCGTGCGCCGCGCCGCCGGCGAGCAGCGCGATCGCGGTGAGTCGTTTGAACATGGCTCGCTCCTAGAGATCGTTCCAGCCGGGCTCGTCGGCGGCCACGGCGGGCCCATTCTGCCGATCCCGCGCGTAGCGGTCCGCATAGCGCTGCGCCAGCCACGCGCAGACCATCAGCTGGATCTGGTGGAACAGCATCACCGGCAGCACGATCACACCGACCGCCTGGCTCGCGAACAGCACACGCGCCATCGCGATGCCGTTGGACAGGCTCTTTTTCGAGCCGCAGAACACGATCGCGATCTCGTCCGCACGGTCGAAGCCGAGGCGCCGCGCGAGCTGCGTGGTGATCACCAGCGCAAGCAGCAGGAGCACCACGCAGACGAGCGCGACGCCGACCAGCGCCCGCGCCGGGATCTGCTGCCACAGGCCGCCGACCACGGCCTCGCTGAACGCGGTGTAGACGACCAGCAGCACGGAGCTGCGGTCCGTCGTGGCCAGGGCGACTCGGTGGCGCTCGATCCAGCCGCCGATCCAGCGCCGAGCCACCTGCCCGGCCACGAACGGGACGAGCAGCTGCAGCACGATCGCCTCGACCGCCGCAAGCGACGCCACCGCGCCGTGCTGCGACAGCATCACGCCGATCAGCAGCGGCGACACGACGATGCCGAGCAGGCTGGAGGCGGACGCGCTGCACACCGCCGCCGAGACATTGCCGCGCGCGATCGACGTGAACGCGATCGACGACTGCACCGTGGCGGGCAACGCGCACATGAACAGCACGCCCACGTACAGGTCGGGCGTGACCAGTGGCGCCAGCAACGGACGCAACGCGAAGCCCAGCAACGGGAACATCGCGAACGTGCACGCGAACACCAGCAGGTGCAGCCGCCAGTGCGTCAGCCCAGCCACCACGGCCTCGCGCGAAAGCTTGGCGCCGTGCATGAAGAACAGCAGCGCGATCGCGCCGTTGGTCAGCGCGTGGAAGCCGTCGGCCCAGACGCCGCGACAAGGCAACACGGTGGCGACGGCGACCACCGCAGCGAGCAGCAGCGTGAAGTCGTCGGGCAGGTAGCGAGGGCGAGCCATGGCGCGTCGATCCGCGTCGATGAGGCCCGGTCAATCCCCGTTCGAGATCATCGGGTCGAGCTCCAGAATCTTCCCGGTGGCAACGTCTCTCACGTACACGGTGTACTTGAAGTCGCCGTGCGCGCTGTTGTGGTCGTACAGCGTGGCCTTGGTCGGCTGCTTCGGCAGTGTTCGCGACGGGAACGGGAACTGCTGGCCCGGCTTGTCCACCACGATCGCATCCTTCTCCGGGAAGACGTATCCCTTCGTCTGCAGCACGAACTTCAGAACCGTGTCGCAGCCTCGAACCGCTACGTTCTCGGGCGTGCAGGCGACGATGCCCTGGGTGTCGACCGTGACGATGACCTGATGGGGATCGTTGAAACTTGCATTCATGGCTGAGGCCTCTTCATGAGTGGGCCGGCGCCGCCCGCGTCGCGGCGTCCAGTCGTTGGCGGAGATCGGCGTAGACGGGATGCCGATAGGGAGAAGCTTCGATTCGGGCGGCGAGAGCACGGGCCTCTGACGCCTCACCGAGGCGCCATCGGGCATGCGCGAGCAACGTCATCGCCACCAGCTCGCCGCTGGTTGCATGCGCCTTCAGACGCTCGGCGGCCGCGCGCCAGTGTTGCTGCGCCCGCTCGGCCCGCCCGGCGCTGGCCAGCACGTCACCCAGCATCAGTTCGGCACGCGCCACGATCCGGGTTTGGTCCTCGTCCAGCGGCTTGCCGCTGGACTCCGCGCGCTTGACCGCCGCCAGGAACGCGTCGAGATCGTCGGCCTGCGCATTCACGGGCTCCGACATCGGCAGCCGGTTCAGCAACAGACTGCCGCGCAGCCCGATGTTCCATCGGTTTCGCGTGTCGTCGGCCGACGTGAGCCGGGCGACATCCGCCGCCGCGAGGTCCAGGTTCTCCCGCGCCGCCGCGCCGTGACCCAGCGCACGCTGGATCTCGGCGAGGCTGATGCGCGCAAAGGTCATCTGCGCCCGCCACGCCGCGTTGCTGCCGTCGAGCGACAGCAGCGCCTCGTACTGCGCGAGCGACTCCCTCGCCGCCTGCTCTGCCGGCACATACCGGCCGAGCGCCAGTTGAAGCCGCCCGATCTCGTGGGACGCATTGGCAAGCAGCACCTGAGCCGGGCGGTTCGTCACGACATCCGCCTGCTTGCGCAGGATGCCGATCTTGGTCTGCTGCGCATCCAGCGCCGCATCGAACTCACCCAGGGCCTCGCGAGCCTTCGCGATCCAACCCCAGGTCTTGGCCAGCTCGATGCCCAGGTCGGGCCGCTCGGTGACGATGCGCACCCATTCGTCGCGGGTCTCGCTCCAGGTCGCCAAGGCTTGCGCATACCGCGAACTCTCGAGATAGACGACGCCGAGGTTGCCTCCGGAAAAGGCCAGCTCCATCCGCCAGTCCAGGTTGCTCGCGTCGAGCGCCACCAGTTGCCGCGCCAGCGCCTGGTACGTGCTGAACGATGTTTCGGCGTCGGCCAGCCGCCCGCGCTGCCGCGCCACATACCCCACCCAGTACACGCTCTGCGCATGGTCGAAGATGCGCTGGCCGTCACGCGGATAGCGCGCCATCAGCTCCGACGTGCTCTCGGCCGCGCGCCGGAATACGCGCAAGGCCTCGTCCAGGCTGCCGCGGCGCTCCGCGATCTCGCCGATCAGGTGCAGCGCACGGGCGCGCCGGCCCAGCGAGTCGGCGTCGAGCCGGGCGATGTCCTGCGCGCCGTAGTAGTCGAGTGCCTTGGTGCCGACCGCATCGAGCACGTCGAGCCGGCCGACCGGCTGCAGCTTCTTGCGCAGATCGCCGAGCATGAACTCGACCAGACCTTCGGCCTGAACGCGCTGACGACCTGCTTCCCGTGCCTCCCAGAGCGCGACGCCGATGCCCACGCCGAGTGCCACCACCGTGACGGCGCCCGCCGCGACCCCGAGGCGATGGCGCCGCACGAACTTGGCGATGCGGTAGCCCAGCGCGTCCGGCCGCGCCGCCACGGGCTCGTGGTTCAGGTAGTGCCGCAGATCATCGGCCAGCGCCGCGGCGTTGGCGTAGCGTTCGCCGGGTGCCTTCTTCAGCGCCTTCGCGACGATGTTGTCCAGGTCGCCCGTCAGTGCGCGCGAGACCGCGAGCCTGGCCGCCGCCGAACCCGTGGTGCCATGGCGCAGCGCCGCGTCGGACAGCCGCCGCGGTTCGACCTCGATCACCGCGCGCATCTGCACCAGCGGCGGATCGGCCGCTTCCGAGGTCGGATGCATGCCGGCCAGCAGGACGTAAAGCAGCACGCCCAGCGCATACACGTCGGTGGCGGTGGTGACGTCGCCGCCCTGCACCTGCTCGGGCGCCGCGTACTGCAGCGTGAAGGCGCGCCCGATGGCCTGGGTGAGTTCGCTCGGGGCGGCGGGCACGGTCGCGTCGTCCAGCAGCTTGGCGATGCCGAAGTCGAGCAGCTTGACCTCGCCGGCCGCGGTGACGAGGATGTTCGAGGGCTTCAGGTCGCGGTGCAGGATCAGCCGGTTGTGCGCGTGCGCCACCGCGGCCAGCACGTCCAGGCACAGGCGCACGCGGGCCTCGACGCTCAGCGCGTGGCGCTCGCAATAGTCGTCGATGCGCTCGCCGTCGATGTACTCGAGCACGAGGTAGGGCTGCGTGCCGCTGGCATCGACACCGGCGTCGAGCAGGCGCGCGATGTTGGCGTGCGCGAGCCGCGCCAGGATCCGGCCCTCGCGGGCGAAACGCTCCGGCCCGCCGTGCGCCGCCAGCCCGCCGTTCAGGAACTTGATCGCCACATGGCCTTCGAAGCGGCCGTCGGTGCGGCGTGCCAGCCACACGCTGCCCATGCCGCCCAGCCCCAGCTGGCGCTCGACCGTGTAGGCGCCGACGCTCTTGCCGGCCATGCCGACGTCTTCACCGGCAGGCGTCGCGTCTTCCGCCGGCGCGCCGCTGTCCGCACCGGGGCGCTCGCGGAGCAGCGCCTCGACGGCGTTCGCCAGCGACGCATCTTCATCGCGCAACGCCGCCAGCCGCTGCTCACGCGCGGCGGCGTCGCCATTCATCAGCTCTTCGAGCAACGGGCTCAGCCGACGCCAGCGCTCAGGCTCGTCGGCGCGCATCAAGGCTTTGCCCGCGAATCGGGGCACAGGTGGGTCATCAAGTGGCGGGGACTTTTGCCCGAGCGTGTGTACGTAACGGCGTATTTCAACATGAAGCGCCCGGCGCGGCGCTGCGGCTACAATGCGCCACCGACGCGGTCACCAGTCACTGCGTCGAGGTCACTTCTGACCGAGCTCTTCTGCACCGCCTTGGCACCGCATCGGGCTCACCACGCACCCCCTTCCGCCTGCGACTGGCGCTTGGCATTTCAAGAGCGACAGGCCGATTCCCTCCCGTTTGGAAACTCATGTCCTTTGACGAACTCGGCCTCGCCGAGCCCTTGCTGCGCGCCGTTCACGAATACGGCTACACCACCCCGACGCCGATCCAGGCGCAGGCCATCCCCACGGTGCTCTCGGGCGCCGACCTGATGGGCGGCGCCCAGACCGGCACCGGCAAGACCGCCGGCTTCACGCTGCCGATGCTTCACCGCCTGATGGCCAAGCCGGCCGTGCGCGACGCCAAGGGCAAGCTGCCGATCCGCGCGCTCATCCTCACCCCCACCCGCGAACTCGCGGCGCAAGTCGAAGAGAGCGTTCGCACGTACGGCAAGTACAGCAAGCTGACCTCGATGGTGATGTTCGGCGGTGTCGGCATGCAGCCGCAGATCGACAAGCTGCGCCGTGGCGTCGACATCCTCGTCGCCACGCCCGGCCGCCTGCTCGATCACCATCAGCAGCGCACGCTCGACCTCTCGCACGTCGAGATCTTCGTGCTCGACGAAGCCGACCGCATGCTCGACATGGGCTTCATCCACGACATCAAGAAGGTGCTCGCGGTGCTGCCGCAGCAGAAGCAGAGCCTGCTGTTCAGCGCCACCTTCAGCGACGAGATCAAGAACCTCGCCGACCGCCTGCTGAACAAGCCGGTGCTGATCGAGGTCGCGCGCCGCAACCAGACCGCCGAGACGATCGCGCAGAAGGTGCACCCGGTCGGCCGCGAGATGAAGAAGGATCTGCTGATCCACCTCATCAAGGAAAACGACTGGGATCAGGTCCTCGTGTTCACGCGCATGAAGCACGGCGCCAATCGTCTGGTCGAGCATTTGCTGAAGGCCGACATCAGCGCGATGGCGATCCACGGCAACAAGAGCCAGACCGCGCGCACCAAGGCACTGGCCGAGTTCAAGACCGGTGACCTCACGGTGCTGGTCGCGACCGACATCGCGGCGCGCGGCATCGACATCGACATGCTGCCCCACGTCGTCAACTACGAGCTGCCGAACGTGCCCGAAGACTACGTTCACCGCATCGGCCGCACCGGCCGTGCCGGCGCGAAGGGCGAGGCCGTGTCGCTCGTCTGTGTCGACGAGAACGGCTTCCTGCGCGAGATCGAGCGTCTGATCAAGCGCGAGATCCCGAAGGAGATCGTGCCCGGCTTCGCACCCCCGGCCGGCGAGAAGGCCGAGCCGATCGTGCTCGGCCGCATGGTGATCGGCGAAGGCGCCAGCCGCGGCGGCCAGAGGCATCACGCAGGCGGTGGTGGTGGTGGCCGCGGTGGTCACGGTGGTGGTGGCGGCGGCGGTGGTGGTGGTCGATCGTCAGGTCGCCCGAGCGGCCCGCGTTCGGACGGCCCGCGCGGCGGTCGCCCGCCCGCCAAGCTCGGCGCGCCCAAGCGCTGAGCGCAGCCATGCGGGTACAGTGCCCGCATGACTGCCCCTGACACGGCCCCGCGCACCGCGCTGCTCGCCGGCGCGACCGGCCTGATCGGCGCCGAGCTGCTCGCGCTGCTGCGCGGCAGCCCACGCTACCGCCACACGCACGTGCTGCTGCGGCGCGCGGTTCCGGGCATCGAGGCCGATGCACGCGTCACGCCGCACCTGATCGATTTCGCGCAGTTGCCCGACGCGTTGCCCGCTCCACTGCCCGCGGTGGACGATGTGTTCATCGCTCTCGGCACCACCATCAAGGTTGCGGGCTCGCAAGCCGCATTCCGCCGCGTCGACTTCGATCATGTGGTCGCGACGGCGCGTGCCGGGCGCGCTGCGGGCGCCACACGGCTCGCGGTCGTCTCGGCGCTCGGCGCCGATTCGAATTCAGGCGTGTTCTACAACCGCGTGAAGGGCGACATGCAGGCCGCGATCGCGCAGCTCGGCTTCGAGTCGGTCGTGATCGCGCAGCCCTCGCTGCTGATCGGCGACCGCACCACGCTCGGGCAACCGACGCGCGCCGGCGAGATCTGGATCACGCGCCTGCTCAGCCCCGTGATGGGGCTGGTGCCCCGCGGCGTGCGGCCGATCCGGGCCATCGACGTCGCGCGTTCATTGATCGACGCGATGCTGGCGGCCCGGCCCGGTGTGCGCATCAAGAGTTCGGGCGACATGCAGCGGTGAGTCGCGCGTCGCTCGGCAGCTTCCCGGCGTTCATGCGCTTGTGGCGCTCGCGGCTGGCGAGCACCAGCGCGAACCAGATGCTGATGGTCGCGGTCGGCTGGCAGATGTACGACCTGACCGGCAGCGCCTGGTACCTCGGCCTCGTCGGGTTGCTGCAGTTCCTGCCCGCGCTGCTGCTGGTGCTCGTCGCCGGCCACGTCGTCGACCGGTTTCACCGCGCCCGCATCGCCGCGCTGTGCATGCTCGCGCAGGTCGTGATCGCACTCACGTTGGCGATCGCCGCGCACGCGCATTGGGCGGACCGCGACCTGCTGCTCGCGATCTCGGTGCTGCTCGGCATCGTCAAGGCGTTCCAGATGCCCGCGCAACAGGCACTGACGCCGGCGCTCGTGCCGCCCGCCGTCTTGCCACGCGCACTGGCGTTCAGCTCGATGGGCTCGCAGGCCGCGATCGTGGCCGGGCCGGCGCTCGGCGGCTTCATCTACGTCGCAGGCGCGCAGGCGGTGTACGCGACCTGCGCGCTGCTGTTCGCGGTCGCTGGCGTGCTCGTGGTCGGTGTGCGCTACGACCACGCCACGCCGCCGAACCGCGAGATCAACCTGGCCACGCTGATGGCCGGCGTGCACTTCGTGCGGCAGCGGCCGGTCGTGCTCGGCGCGATCTCGCTCGACCTGTTCGCGGTACTGCTCGGTGGCGCGACCGCGCTGCTGCCGATCTTCGCGAAGGACATCCTGCACACCGGCCCGTGGGGCCTGGGCCTGCTGCGCGCGGCACCGGCTGCGGGCGCTCTGACGCTGTCGCTGCTGCTGACGCGCTGGCCGATCACGCGGCGTGCCGGCCATGTGCTGCTCGGCGCCGTCGCGCTGTATGGCGTCGCGACGATGGTGTTCGGCCTGTCGACCTCGTTCGGCCTCTCGCTGGCCGCGCTCGCTGTGGCCGGCGCGGCCGACATGGTCAGCATCGTGATCCGCCAGTCGCTGGTGCAGCTCGACACGCCCGACGACATGCGCGGCCGCGTCAGCGCGGTCAACTCGGTGTTCATCGGTGCGTCGAACCAGCTCGGCGAGTTCGAGTCCGGCGTCACGGCCGCGCTGCTCGGACCGGTGGGGTCGGTGCTGCTCGGCGGTGTCGGCACGATCTTCGTCGCGGGGCTGTGGATGAAGCTGTTCGCGCCGCTCGCGCAACGCGATCGCCTGACGGGGTGACCATGAACGTCGAGCTGCTGCATGCAGACGATGCCTGCATCGTCGTCGACAAGCCGAGTGGCCTGCTCGCGGTGCCGGGCCGCGGAGCGCATCTGCAGGACTGCGTGGCCTCGCGCGTGCAGGCGATGTTTGCCGATGCACTCGTCGTGCACCGGCTCGACATGGCGACCTCCGGCCTGATGCTGTTCGCGCGCGGCGCCGAGGCACAGCGCTGCCTGAGCCGCGCGTTCGCGCAGCGCGAGGTGCACAAGCGCTACATCGCGGTCGTGCACGGCCGCGTCGAGGCCGCGCAGGGCGAGATCGACCTGCCGCTGATCGCCGACTGGCCGAACCGGCCGCTGCAAAAGGTCGACCACGAACACGGCAAGCCGTCGCTGACGCGCTACCGCGTGATCGGCACCGAGGGCGACCGCACGCGCGTCGAACTCGAGCCCGTCACCGGCCGCGCGCACCAGCTGCGCGTGCACCTCAGGGCGATCGGGCACACCATCGTCGGCGATGCGCTCTACGCCACGCCCGAGCTGCTCGTCGGCACGACGCGGCTGCTGCTGCACGCGGCCTCGCTGCGCTTCGCGCATCCGGTCAGCGGCGAGCCGATGGCGATCGAGTCGCCCGTTCCGTTCTAGCCGCGCTTGGCCTTCATGTTCACGCGCGCCTCGCGGCCACGAGCCTTCCAGGTCGCGAGCAGGCGCTGGCGTTCGAGCACACCCATCGTGTCGCGCCGCGCCTCGCGCAGGAGCTTGTGATAGTTGCGCAGCCGGTCCGCGTCCACGCCCTCGCGCACCGCGCAGCCAGGCTCGTCGTGGTGCTGGCAGTCGCGGAACCGGCAGGCCGAAGCGAGCGCCTCGATATCGGCGAAGGTCGCCGCGAGCGTGCTCTCGTCCATGTCGGGCCGCAGCGCGCGCAGCCCCGGCGTGTCGATCACGCAGGCGCCGCCCGGCAGGCAGTGCAGCGAACGCGAGGTCGTCGTGTGCTTGCCGCGGCTGTCGTGCTCGCGCACGGCGCCGGTGTCCTGCACCGCGTGGCCGAGCAGCGTGTTCGTCAGCGTCGACTTGCCGGCACCCGACGAACCGAGCACGACCAGCGTGCTCCCGGCACCGAGATGGCCTTTCAGCTGCTCGACGGTGTACGCGTTGGTGCCGTCGATCGCGTGCAGGTCGATGTGCGCCGGCAACCGGCCGCGCAAGGCGTCCAGCCGCTGCGCGACCAGACCCGGCACGCGCGCGGCGACGTCGGCCTTGGTCAGCACGACGACCGGCGTGATCTCGCCATCGTCGTGCGCGCGCGCCTCGATCAGCGCCAGGTAGCGCTCCAGCCGGCGCGGGTTGAAGTCGTCGTCCAGGCCCATCACCAGCAGCGCGATGTCGACGTTGCTGACGATCGGGTGGCGCCGGCCGTCGGCGTCGCGCCGGCTGATGTGCGACAGCGGCGGCACCTGCGCGTGCAGCCACAGCTGCCCGTGCGCATCGGGGGCCGCGAGCACCCAGTCGCCGACGGCGAGTGCGGTCTCGTCGTCGGCCAGCGAGCGGGTGAGCCGCGGCAGCACGCGCGCACTGTGGTCGCGCTCGCCGTCCATCACGCGAACGGTCTCGCGGTGGACTTCGCTGAGGCGCATCAGTTGGAGGTCATCGGCATCGGCGGTGGCCGCCGCACGGTTCGCCAGCGCGGGCGTCAGGCCCAGGGCGCGCAGGCGCTCGAAGGGAATCTCGATCATGGTGTTGTCTGAGCTTTCGTTTCTCACGGCGCGGCGGGTAGGCACGCGCGAATTCGCCTCGCGTGCCAAGGCACGCAGAGCAGCTTGAGGTGGAAACGTCGGCCGCGCGGATCGCGGCGGGCAAGATCAGATCAACGTGAGATCCGGAGTCGCAGGTCAGGCAGCGGCCGACGAGAAGGTGGTGTCGAATGTGGTCATGGCGCGCCTCCTGCGAATCGAGGGTGCTGCGTTGTGCAGCGCCGGGGCGCGCAGTGTTGCATGCGTGCGGGAGCCGCGTCAATCGCGAAGCCGCCGCAGCGTTGTGCGCTTGCGATTCAGCCGCATGCCCGCACATGGCATCAGGGTCATGGCGCTCTCCGTATCATCGCGCCACGACCGGCCCCCGCCCTGTCACTTTGCCCCGAGGAATCCGCAATGAAGTCATTGATCCTGGCCCTGTCCCTCGTCGTGCTCGGCGCCGGCATGGCACCGTCAGACGCCGACGCGAAACGCATCGGCGGCGGCGGCTCGTCTGGCATGCAGCGCAGCCTGCCGGCGCGCACGCCGCCCGCGGCCGCCCCGGCCCAGGCCGCGCAACCGGCGGCAGCCACCGCTCCGGCCGCCGCCACGTCGCCCGTGGCGCCGAAGCGCTCGTGGATGGGCCCGCTCGCTGGCCTGGCCGCGGGTCTCGGCCTGGCCGCACTGATGAGCCACTTCGGCATGGGCGCCGAGTTCGGCAACATCATCACGATGGTGCTGGTCGGGCTGCTCGCCGTGTTCGCAATCCGCTTCCTGATGCGCCGCTTTGCCGGCGGCTCGGCCTCGCCAGCGATGGCGACGCCGAACGGCATGACCTTCAATACAACGCCGGCAGCGACACCGTCGATCGCGCCGATCGCAGCCGCCGCGTCCACGGCATCGAGCACGTTGCCGGCCGGTTTCGACGCGCCCGGCTTCGAGCGCATTGCGAAGATGATCTTCATCCGCATGCAGGCCGCCAACGACAGCGCCGACCTGAACGACCTGCGCAGTTTCACGACGCCGGAGATGTTCGCCTCCGTCAAGCTCGACCTGCAGGACCGCGGCAGCGCCTCGCAGCAGACCGACGTGGTGCGTGTCGACGCGCAGGTGCTCGACGTCGCCAGCGAGGCGCAGCGTCAACTCGTCAGCGTGCGATTCCACGGCCTGATCCGCGAGGACAAGGATGGCGTGGCGACGCCCTTCGACGAGGTCTGGCACCTCGTGAAGCCGACCGACGGCAGCCGCGAGTGGGCGATCGCGGGCATCCAGCAAAGCGTCGACGCTTGAGCGTGGCGCGGCATCTCTTCGTCCTCACCGGCGCGTCGCGCGGCATGGGCGCGGCGATGGCGCGGCAGCTGATCGCCAAGGACCACGTGTTGCTGTGCCTGTCGCGGCAGCGAAACGCCGCGCTCGACGTGCCGGGTTGCGAGCAGTGGGCGGTGGACCTGGCGCAGCCGGTCGAGGCGGCTGCGCTTGTCGAGGCCTGGCTGCGCGCGCAAGAAGCGGCCTCGTTCGCGACCGTCACTCTGATCAACAACGCCGCCGCGCTCACGCGCATCGGCGCGATCGAGGATTGCAGCGATGCCGAACTGTCGTCCGCGCTGCGGGTCGGGCTCGAGGCACCGCTGCTGCTGAGCGCCGCGTTCCTGCGCGCGACACGCGGGTGGGCTGCGGGCAAGCGCATCGTGAACATCTCGTCGGGCCTGGGCCGGCGCGCAATGGCGGGGCAGGCCTCGTACTGCGCCGCCAAGGCCGGCCTGGACCACCTGACCCGAGCGATGGCGCTCGACGAAGCGCAGCGGCCGAATGGCGCGAAGCTCGTGTCGCTCGCGCCCGGCGTGATCGACACCGACATGCAGGTGCATCTGCGCGCCGGCGACCCGTCCAGCTTTCCGGAGCAGGCCAACTTCATCGGCCTGAAAGAGAAAGGGCAGCTCACGTCGCCTGACGACGCGGCTGCCCGGGTGCTGGCCTACCTGAACCGCGCCGACTTCGGCGCGAACCCGGTGGCCGACGTGCGCGACGCTTAGGTCCGCGTGGCGCTCGGCCGCTGTGCGACCAGCGTCGTGGCCGGCGCGAGGCGCTTCGCGGTGATCACGACACGCTCGAGCTGGATCACCGGGATGCGCTTGGCCGTGATTACCACGGTCGGCAGTTGAATCTCGCGCACCGCCGGCGGCGCGGCATGGGCCGGCTGCATCGCGAAGCCGGCCGCGGCCACGGCGACGAGGGTGGTGATGTGGGTCAGGTGCTGGGTGATGGTGGTCTTCATGGTGTGCTCCTTCGCTCTCGATGAAGTGAAGTATCGGCACGGCGACACACCGCTTCCACCTGCTTGCGACGAACTGCACCGGGCACGGTGTGAACTGCATCGATGCGGGATGGACCTGTGCCGGCACCGGGCACACGTTTGCCACAATCGGCGCCTTGCCCACTCCGACGGGCGCAGGCCACGAGCCCGCGCCTGCCTTGCATGAGACCACTCTCTCTGCCCGCCGCGGCTCTCGCCGCCGGCCTGTTGCTGACCGCGTGCAGCACGCCACCGACCCCGACCGAGGTCGTCACGCCCAACGCCAACCTCGTCGTGCAAGGCATCCCGCCGATCCCGGCGACGCTGGCGGCCGAAGTCGCGAAGTACAACGACTTTCGCGGCCACGCCTTCGTCGACTGGCATCCGCTGAAGCGCGAGATGCTGGTCTCGCACCGGCTGGCCGGCGCGAGCACGACGCAGCTGTTTCGCATCAGCGCGCCGATGGCCGCGCCCGAGCAGCTGACCGACACCAGCGACCCGGTGCGCGAGGCGAGCTACGAGCCGCGCACCGGCCAGTACATCGTGTTCGCGCGCGCCACGGGCGGTGACGAGGCGTACAAGCTCTATCGCCTGGACCTTCCGGGCAGGCAGGTCACGCTGCTGACCGAATCGAACGAGCGCCACAGCCTGGAGGCCTGGACGCACGCGAGCGGCCGCCTGATCAGCCTCTCGGTGCCGCTGGACCGCACCGCCGAGGGCGGCTCGCGCGCGAGCATCGCGCAGACCGTGTGGCTGCTCGACCCGCTGCAGCCGCAGAACAAGCGCAAGCTCGCCGAGCTGCCGGGCGGCGGCTGGGCGGCGAGCAGCGTCTCGCCAGACGACCGGCGGATCGCGCTCACGCGCTACCTGTCGGCCGCCGAGTCGCAAGTCTGGCTGCTCGAGATCGCGACCGGCCAGCTCACGCAGGTGCTGCCCGCCATCGGCAGCACGGACAAGGCCACGCACTTCAGCGGCGAGTTCATGCGCGACGGCAGCGGACTGCTCGTCACCAGCGATCGCGGCAGCGAGTTTCGCGAGGCGATGCTGTACCGCTTCGCCGACCGGCAGCTCGTACCGCTCACGCGCCACATCCCGTGGGACGTGAGCGGCGGCAGCTTCGACGCGGCCGGCGCGCTGCTCGCCGCCCGCGCCAACGTCGACGGGCGCGAGGAGCTGCGCCTCTTCGATGCCCGCACGCTCAAGGAGGTGGCGGCGCCGGCGGTGCCCGGCGGCAGCGTCGGCGCGGCGCGCTTTCATCCGAAGCTGGCCGAACTCGCAGTCTCGCTCAATGGCGCCAAGGGGCCGAGCGAGATCCATTCGCTGAACCCGTCCAGCGGCCAGGTCGAGCGCTGGACGCGTTCGGGCGCACCCGCGGGCGTGGACGTGGGCGCGTTCGCCGAATCGCAGATCGTGCGCTGGAAGAGCTTCGACGGCCGCACGATCTCGGGCGTCCTGAACCTGCCGCCGGCGCGCTTCACGGGCAGGCGGCCAGTGCTGATCGACATCCACGGCGGGCCCGAAAGCCAGGCCCGCCTCGGCTTCATGGGGCGCTTCAACTACTTCATCCAGGAGCTCGGCGTCGCGGTGATCCGGCCCAACGTGCGCGGGTCGGAGGGCTACGGCAAGACCTTCCTGTCGCTCGACGACGGCTACAAGCGCGAGGACTCGGTGAAGGACATCGGTGCGCTGCTCGATTGGGTCGCCACGCAACCCGGCCTCGACGCCTCGCGCGTCGTCGTGTCGGGCGGCAGCTACGGCGGCTACATGAGCCTGGCGGTCGCAACGATGTACCCCGAGCGCATCGCCGGCTCGATCGACACGGTCGGCATCTCGAACTTCCTGAGCTTCCTGCAGAACACCGAGAGCTACCGCCGCGACCTGCGCCGCGTCGAGTACGGCGACGAGCGCG
>JBDTVC010000027.1:0-31187 GCA_040007475.1 Burkholderiales bacterium | reverse complement strand
GACCGCCGAAGCGAAGCGCCGGAACCTGCCCGCATGCGCCTTTGCTCGCGCAGACTCTCGCACGCATGGCGGCCGTTCAAGGACCGCAACGGGCCGGCAGCCGTCACCGGCCCAGCCCTCGGGTTTCATGCGTAGCGGGTCACGTACAGCGCGGGGAAGCAACTGACATGCGTGCCATGGTGCTGCACGCGCCCGGCCAGGCGTTGCAACTGGAGGAGCGCCCCGACCCGGAACCCGGCCGCGGCGAGGTGCGCCTGCGCGTCGAGGCCTGTGCCGTGTGCCGCACCGATCTGCACGTCGTCGACGGCGACCTGCCGCTCCCGAAGCTGCCGATCGTGCCCGGGCACGAGATCGTCGGCATCGTCGATCGCCTCGGCGCGGGCGTCACCGGCCTGCGCTGCGGCCAGCGCGTCGGCGTCCCGTGGCTGGGCCACGCGTGCGGACATTGCGACCAATGCCTGCTCGGCCACGAGAACCTGTGCGACACGCCGGTCTTCACCGGCCACGGCCGCGATGGCGGCTTCGCCACGCACGTGATCGCCGAGGCCGCGTTCTGCCTGCCGCTGTCTCTGCCGGGCAGCCCGGTACAGATCGCGCCACTGCTGTGCGCGGGCCTCATCGGCTGGCGTTCGCTGCGCATGGCCGGCGACGACGCCATCAACATCGGCCTGTACGGGTTCGGCGCGGCCGCCCATCTGGTGGCGCAGGTCGCGCGCATCCAGGGGCGCCGGGTGTTCGCGTTCACGCGCACGGACGACTTTGCAGCCCAGGTGTTCGCGCGATCGCTGGGCGCGGTGTGGGCCGGCAACTCGGAGGACATGCCGCCCGAGCCGCTGGATGCCGCGATCATCTTTGCGCCGGTCGGTGCACTCGTGCCGCTGGCACTGCGCGCCGTCCACAAGGGAGGCCGCGTCGTGTGCGGCGGCATTCACATGAGCGACATCCCGTCGTTCGCGTACCGCCTGCTCTGGGAGGAGCGCCAGTTGCTGTCGGTCGCCAACCTCACCCGCGCCGACGCAGCGGAGTTCCTGCAGTTCGCCACGCAGCATCCGCTGCACGCCGAAACCGTGCCCTACTCGCTGGAGCGTGCGAACGAGGCACTGGCCGACCTGCGGGAAGGCCGCCTTCAGGGCGCTGCTGTGCTGGTCCCTTGCGCCGGCGGCTTCGCGCCCGGCCGCGGCGCCCAAGCGGGCCGCTCCACCGCGCGCGAGTCGATGACGACAACGTAGCGCCAGGCCATGGCACGGGCACCCGACCGAACCCGAATCACGCGCTGGCGCCCTTCTTCCCGGCCCCCACCGTCTGGCACAACAGCAGTTGCTGGTCCGTGCCCAGACCCATGGCCGCCGCGAGCGCGCGGTGATCGAACCAGGCGCGGATCACGGTCGACAAGCCCTGAGCGGCACAGAACAGGTAGACGTTCTGCGCCATCGCCCCCGCAGCGGCGAAGGCATAGGCTTCGCGTTGCGCCACGGGCACCAGTTTCGCGTGGGTGTGGTCGGCCACGTAGATCAGGTCGAGCGGCGCGCTGTCGACGAAGTCCTGGTAGCCGGTGACGCGGCGCACGTCGCTCGCCACGGTCAGCTGCAGCGCGTGGGACGACGGCTCGTAGCGGAACAGCCCCTGCGGCATCGCCACGCAGAGCTGCACTTCCTGCGCGTTCATCGCGCTGGGCGCCGTGCGGCCGTGGAGCGCCGGCCGGTTGACGCCGGCAGCTGCCCACAGCAGATCGGACAGCATCTGATCGGGCAGCGCCGCGGGGTCGAACTCGCGCCCGGACTCGCGCCGCTGCAGGGCGTCCATCAGCGCCATGCCACCGCCACGCCGTGGCGGCGGCAGCGTGACGGTTCGGCGGATGCGTTGGCCGCGGGCTGCGCCTTCAGCTGGCCCATCAGGCCGAGCGCGAGTTTGGTCAGCGTGTTCATCGGATCTCCTCGGACGCGTTCCGTCGCGCAAGCGTATGCAAGGCCGGTGACGAGACGTTGAGCCCGGTCAAGCAAACGCGACGAGCGGCGGCCGATCGGGCGCCAACTCGCCCTCGACAGTCGCGCGCCGCCGTCGCATGCTTGGTGATGCGGATCAAAGCCCTGCTCGCCGCACGTCGCTATGGTCGCGCGATACTTTTGCCAGGAGACCCGATGACCGCCCAGACCCTCGCCCCCGCCCTCGTCGCGACCCCGCTGCCGGCACAGGCCATCAGCGAGGAAGTGCTGCTCGAGAAGTACGCCAAGGGCGACGAGCGCAGCATCGACGATGTGCGTCGTCGCGTCGCACGCGCGATCGCGCAGGCCGAGGCGCCGGAGGCCCGCGCCCTGTGGGAGCCGCGCTTCCTGCGCGCGCTGCAGGAGGGCTTCATCCCCGCTGGCCGCATCAACTCCGCGGCGGGCACCGACCTCTCGGCCACGCTGATCAACTGCTTCGTGCAACCGGTGGGCGACTCGATCGCGAGCGACGACGACGGTCATCCCGGCATCTACACCGCGCTCACCGAGGCCGCCGAGACGATGCGCCGCGGCGGCGGCGTGGGCTACGACTTCTCGCGCATCCGACCACGCGGCGCGTGGGTCGGCAGCACGCAGTCGAACGCCTCGGGGCCGGTGTCGTACATGCGCGTGTTCGACCGCTCGTGCGAGACGGTCGAGTCGGCCGGCTCGCGCCGCGGCGCGCAGATGGGCGTGCTGCGCTGCGACCACCCGGACATCGAGGAGTTCGTCCACGCGAAGGACCAGGGCGACCTCGCGAACTTCAACATCTCGGTCGGCCTGACCGATGCGTTCATGCAGGCGGTGCGCGACGATGCGGCGATCGAGCTCACGCACCGCGCCGCACCGGGCCCGGCCCTGAAGGACGCCGGCACGCGTCAGCGCGATGATGGCCTGTGGGTCTACCGCAGCTTGCCCGCGCGCGCGCTGTGGGAGCAGATCATGCGATCGACCTACGACCACGCCGAGCCCGGTGTTCTGTTCCTCGACCGCATCAACGTCGACAACAACCTGTCGTACTGCGAGACCATCAGCGCGACCAACCCCTGCGGCGAGCAGCCGCTGCCGGCGTATGGCTGTTGCTGCCTCGGCTCGATCGACCTGACGCGCTTCGTGCGCGATGCCTTCGAGCCCGGCGCGCGCTTCGACGAGGAGGCCTTCACACGCCACGCGCAGGTCGCCGTGCGCATGCTCGACAACGTGCTCGACATCACCTTCTGGCCGCTGCCGCGCCAGGCCGAGGAGGCCCGCAACAAGCGCCGCATCGGCCTGGGCTTCACCGGCCTGGGCGATGCGCTGGTGATGCTGAACCTGCGCTACGACACCGCGCCCGCGCGCGCCGCGGCCGCACGCGTCGCACAACTGATGCGCGATGCAGCCTACGGCGCGTCGGTCGATCTGGCGGCCGAGCGCGGTGCGTTCCCGCTGTTCAACGCCGACCTCTACCTGAGCCGCGGCACCTTCGCGTCGCGCCTGCCCGCGGCGCTGAAGGATCGCATCCGTGCGGGGGGCATGCGCAACTCGCACCTGCTGTCGATCGCCCCGACGGGCACGATCAGCCTGGCCTTCGCCGACAACGCGAGCAACGGCATCGAGCCCGCGTTCTCGTGGACCTATTCGCGCCGCAAGCGCACCGCCGAGGGCGGCTTCAAAGAGTACGCCGTCGAGGACCACGCGTGGCGCCTGTACCGCCACCTGAAGGGCGCCGACGCATCGCTCACGCGCGCCTTCGTCACCGCGCTCGAGATGAGCGCGCAGGCCCATGAGGAGATGGTCGCCGCGGTCGCGCCGCACATCGACACCGCCATCTCGAAGACGGTCAACGTGCCGGCCGACTACCCCTACGCCGACTTCCAGGATCTCTACATGAGTGCCTGGACCTCGGGCCTGAAGGGCCTGGCAACCTACCGCCCGAACGCGGTGCTCGGCTCGGTGCTGAGCGTGACGCCAGCGCCTGCAGTGGCCACGCCGGCCACTGCCGTCGGCACCTTCAACGAGCGCCTCGAACTCGAGCGCATGCCGCACCCGGTGCTCGCGTCACTGCGCTGGCCCGGACGGCCCGTGCTGCCCGCCGGCAACGCCGCGTGGAGCTACATGGTGCGTCACCCGTTCGGCGAGTTCGCGCTGTTCATCGGCGAGCTGCCCGATGACACGCACGGCGGCCAGCCCGCGCCGTTCGAGGTCTGGGTCAACGGCGCCGAGCAGCCGCGCGGCCTCGGCGCGCTGGCGAAGACACTGTCGATGGACCTGCGCGCGAAGGACGCCGCGTGGGTGCGCCTGAAGCTCGATTCGCTCGCCACCGTGCAGGAGGAGCGCGCGTTCGACATGCCCTTCCCGCCGCGCGGCGAGATGCGGCGCTTCCCCGGTGTCGTCGCGGCGACCGCGGCGGTGATCCAGTGGCGTTGCGAGCAGCTCGGCCTATGGACGAATGCGCCGGCCACCACGCCTGTGATCGACGCCATGTTCAGCCGCGACGAGCCACAGACCGGCCCGCACGGCACGCTCGCCTGGGCCGTCGACATCCACAACCCGGCGAGCAACGAGGAGTTCACGCTGACGCTGAAAGAGGTCGTGCTGCCCGACGGCCACGGCGGCTCGATGACGCGGCCGTGCGCGCTCGGGTTCTCCGGCAACTACCCGCGCGCGATGGACGGCCTGGCGCGCATCCTCTCGCTCGACATGCGCGTGCTCGACCCGGCGTGGATCGGCATGAAGCTGCGCAAGCTGCTGAGCTATGCCGAGCCGCTCGGCCATTTCATGGCCTTCGTCCCCGGGCTGCCGGGCGAGCCGCGGCGGCAACAGGTCTGGCCCTCGACCGTGGCCTACGTGGCGCGGCTCGTGATGCACCGCTACGCGATGCTCGGGGTGCTCGGCGAAGACGGCTACCCGGTGCAGGACATGGGCATCCTGCAGTCACCCGCCGCGCGATCAGCGCGGCCCGCGGCCGTCGCCGGCGCGCGCTGCCCCGAGTGTGGCAACAGCACGCTGATCCACAAGGACGGCTGCGACTTCTGCACCGCGTGCGGCTATATCGGCACCTGCGGCTGAGCGGTCGGTTCTCGGCTCGGCCGAGTTGTCCCCCGATCTGCGGGTGTCATGGGTTTATCCACCGAGTCCAGGGGTTCAGAAACGAGCAGCTGGCGGGCACGATGCATCAACTGCAAAGCACCGACATGAATGCCGTCCTGAAACTCATCCGCGGAAGTTGGCCGTACGCCGTTTGCTTGGCCCTGTTGCTGGGCACCGTTGTCTATGCCTCGCTCCGCTCACCCTAGGGCCAGCCTTGCGTCAACGGAGCGCAGCGTCCATCAAGCCCATGTCGGCGCTGCTCATCAGGCCCTCGATGTCCATGAGGATCAGCATGCGCTGCGCATCGCCGTTCTTCACGCATCCGATGCCGATGACATGACTGGCTTCGATGGTGGAGTTCATCTCGGGCGCCGCCTTGATCTGATCTGCCCCAAGCGCCAGCACATCTGAAACCGAATCGACCACGGCGCCGACGACCCGGCCGCGCACGTTCAGCACGATCACGACCGTGAAGTCGGTGTATTCCGCGCTGTCGCATCCGAGCCTGAGCCGCAGATCGACGATCGGCACGATCACACCGCGCAGGTTCACCACACCCTTGATGAAATGCGGCGCGTTGGCCAATCGGGTGGGCGCCTCGTAGGAGCGGATCTCCTGCACCCGAAGGATGTCGATACCGTACTCCTCGCCGCCGAGGCGGAAGCTGAGGTACTCCGAGGGCATGGCCGAATGGCCGTGGGCTCGGGCCGGCGCGTCGCGCGCGGAAACCTTCAGCGCTGCCAACTCAGGAGCGTCAATGACTGCACTCATGTGATCTCCGGGTCAGGCGTCACGTCGGGCCATGCGGTGCGTGATCACCACTCAAAAGGTTTCCCAATTGTCGTCGGTGCCGGTCTTGGCCATCGCGACGTTCGGAGCGCGCGGGGCCTCGCTCGCCGCCGACGCAGGTACGGCAGGTTTGGCCCTGACTTGGGGGCGGGCGACCGCAGCCGACTTGGCGGCCACGGGAGCGGCGTGGGTGCTCGATCCGGTGTGGACGCCGCCGCTCAGTTTGAACACGCGGACGACTTCGGCCAAGGTGGCCGCCTGGTGCCTGAGGCTCTCGGCCGCAGCAGCACTCTCCTCGACCAGCGCCGCGTTCTGCTGGGTCACCTGATCCAGCTGCGTGACGGCATCGCCGACCTGGCTGATGCCGGTGGCCTGTTCGTTGCTGGCGTTGGATATCTCGCTGATGAGCTGGCTGACGCGCTGCACCTGCGAGACGATCTCGGTCATCGACGCGCCCGCATCGTTGACCTGGCGTGCGCCCACCTCGACCTTCTCGACGCTGGCGCTGATCAGCGACTTGATCTCCTTGGCTGCCTCGGCCGAGCGCCCTGCCAGGTTGCGCACCTCGCTGGCGACCACGGCGAAGCCGCGGCCTTGCTCGCCGGCCCGCGCCGCCTCGACTGCTGCGTTCAAGGCCAGGATATTGGTCTGGAACGCGATGCCGTCGATGACGCCGATGATGTCGGCGATCTTCTTCGACGACGTGGCGATGTCCTGCATGGTGTTGACCACGGTGCCGACCATCTCGCCGCCTCTCACCGCAGCGTCCGAGGCGCTCGCAGCGAGTTGGTTGGCCTCGCCGGCCGTTTCGGCACTGATCTTGACAGTGCCCGAGAGCTGTTCCATCGACGCGGCGGTCTGTTGCAGGTTGCTCGCCTGCTCCTCGGTGCGCTGACTGAGGTCGGCGTTGCCGGTGGCGATCTGCGCCGAACCGGTGGCGATGCTGTCGCTGCTGTTTCGAACCTGCCCAACGACCCGGGCGAGGCTGTCGCGCATGGCTTTCATCGCGGCCAGCAGGCTCGACCCGTCACCGGCGCGGAGCTGTACCTCGACGGCAAGGTTGCCTGCGGCGATCTCGCGGACCACGTTGGCAGCGTAGTCGGGCTCCCCGCCGAGCTGACCGGTGATCGTGCGCGTCAGCCACCAGGCGACTCCGCCACCCACGAGCAGACCGGCCAGACCGATCGCGAGCATCAGCATGCGCGCGGACTCGATGTCTTGCTTGATGCCGGCGCCGCTGGCCTCGACCAGTTTCTTCTCCAGCGCGACGATTTCCGTGATGCGCCCCTGCAGCAAGTCGAGCGCGGGCAAGGTCTCGGCGAACATCAGTTTCGACGCCTCGTCGCGCTTGCCGTCTCCCACCAGCTTGTCGACCTTGCCGAACGATGCGACGTAGCTTGCTCGCGCGTCCTTGATCTTCGCGAGCAGCGCCTGGCCCTCGGGCGTGTGCACCAGCCGCTCCAGGATCGCCAGCGACTCGCTGATCTTCTTCTTGTTGGCGTCGATGAACTGATGGATCTTGTCGACCTCACCCTTGTCCGTCACAAGCAGCAGTTCCAGCGTGCGGCGCGCGTTGGCCCGCGTGGTGGCGTCGATGTCGGCGGCAGCCTCTGCCTTGACCCAGTCCTTCGTGATGATCTTGTCGCTGGACTCGCCCACGCTGCTGAAGCGCGCGAGGGCCAGCCCGATCATCAACGCCATCAGCGCCAGCACGGCAGCAAAGCCGCTCCCGAGCCGTGTGCCAAGTTTCATCTGCTTGAGTGCCATGGTGACCCCGAAATATTGAGGTGAGTCGCGATAACTACTGCGCGGTGTGATGATCTGCTTGGTTATCGGGGGCCGAACCGCGGACTTGAGCACCAAATGAGGGCCAATTCCGGCGATGGGCTGGATTGTTCCTGACCAACGGAATTCGGGCGAGTCAGCGCAACACCGCACTGGCCTTTGCGGCATCGATCAGCACCGCGGCATCCACTGGCAGCAGAGAGCCCTGATCCATTGCCTTCGCCGCGGCCTTGGTCACCACCTCGACGCAACCCAGCCGCGCAGGAAGTTGCCCGATGGCGAGATGCCCCGCGTGATGCTGTGTGTCACGGCCTTGGCGACCGGATTCACCGTGCCGCCATCATCCGCCGCGGCGTGCTTGAAGAAGGCGCCCACATCACGCCACGCCGCGAAGCCGATGCCCAGCACATACGGATCAGCGGCACTGAAGACGACCTGGTACAGCCGTGCCGGGTCGAAGCCCTTCTTGAGGCAGATCTGGGTCGGATCGGGCGTGCCGGGAAATGGATTCGCGGCATCGCAGCGAGCCCACGCCCAGTCCGACGGCGGCACCTTCACCTCGTCGATCACGTCGCCACGCTGCGTCTCGCCGCCACGCGAGACCAGGCGAGACCCCCGCGGGTCCAGGCTGATCGGCTTGTAGGGCACGGGGTTGGTCTGCACGAGCAGCGGCTGCGAGGCCGTGCCCGCGCGATTGACGATGCGTCCGAAGACCTTGCCGGTCGCCCAAGGCTCGCTCCTGCGGCGCGAACGCGAAGACGTTGCCGCGGTTCGGCACGTCGTGCCACATCATCCCGCTCGCCTGCTTCAGGTCCACCGGCTTGTAGATCACGAAGGACGCGACGTAGCGCACCTTGCCATCCGCGTCCTTGGCCAGCTGGATGTCCTGGATCAGCGCGTTGCCGGACCACTGAGGATCGAGCTCGCCGAAGGCCCGCCCGGCGACCTGCTCGTAGGCGATCGCCGATGAAGATGCGCCCGCTGGTGCCGGCAAGGCCAGCGTCTCGTCGATGACGATGCGCGTCACGCGACCCTGCACCGGATTGCACACGGCCAGCATTGCCAGGGCCGTGGTCACGAGGCTTCGGGCTGAGTTCATGCTCGTCTCCAGGTGAACCTGGCCACGCTGCCAAGCGACCCAAGGGTAGCGCCGAAGTCGTCGTCGCACTACCGCGCCGCACCCTCGGCTCGTGCAGACCTTCCCTCACGCGCCGCGAGTCGTCGAATGGCGGAGCAGTGGCCTCGTGAATGCTGATGGTCGTCGCAACGAGTCGGCGCTAGCATGCCACCATGACCCCCGACGAACTGCGCCATCTCCAGGCCCCGATCAAGGCGCTCTACAAGGAGCAACCCGGCGCCGCGGCCCACTGCTTCCGCGCGAGCGGCACGCTGCTGGCCGACCGACCGTCGGTCCGCATCGAGACAGGGTTCGCGCACTACGACGCCGGCCTGCACGAGAAAGCTGGCGGCAGCGGCTCCGAGGCCTGCTCGGGCGACATGCTGCTCGAAGCGCTGGTCGCCTGTGCCGGCGTCACCTTCAACGTGGTCGCCACCGCGATGGGCATCGGCTTTCGCTCGGCCCGGGTCGTGGTCGAAGGCTCGGGCGACTTTCGCGGCACGCTGGGGCTGGCGAAGGACGTCCCCGCGGGCATCACCGACATCCGCCTGCGCTTCGAGGTCGACACGGACGCCACTGACGAACAACTCGCCACGCTGCTGAAGCTGACCGAGCGTTACTGCGTGATCTTCCAGACTCTGCGCACGCCGCCGCAGCTGTCGGCCACGGTGCAGCGCAGCGGCGGCTGAGCGGGTCGCTGCTCACGCAGACGGCCTAACGTTGTCGGCACATCGGCGCCCTGGTGCGGGCCGCTCGGTGCCCCACGGTCAATCACCGACCCAACGCAGCGCGGACGCCTTGAGGTGTGCACGCATCGCCGCTTGCGCGGCGATGGGATCGCGCGCCTCGACCACCTTCAGGATTTCCTCGTGCTCCTTGAGAGCCGCTTTCCAAGTGCGGGTGCTCTCGAAGCGCGAGCTGATCTTCGCGGAGATCGGACTGTGTCGCTCGTCGAACAACTCTCCGACCATCCGCGCCATGACCGCGTTGCCGGTCATCTCCACCAGCGTCAGGTGGAACTGGCGATCCAGGTCGACCCGGGCGTTTCGGCGTTCAATCCCTGCCTCCATGCTCTTGAGGAGCTCGCGCAGCCGTGCCAGCGACTCCTCGGTGATCCGCGCGCAAGCGAGGACGACGACTTCCCCTTCGATGATCGAGCGTGCCTCCATGAGCTGGCTCGGGCTTTCGCCCATCGCGGCGTTTTTCCGCGGCGCCGGATCCGGCGGCGTGGCACATACGAAGACACCGGAGCCACTGCGAACCTCGACGCGTCCTTCGACGTCGAGCGCGATCAGCGCCTCGCGCAGTGATGGTCGCGAAACTCCGAGCTGTTGAACCAGCTCACGCTCCGGCGGCAAGCGCGTGCCGACGTCAAAGCCACCGCGATCGATCAGGTCGCGGATCTGGTCGGCAATGTGCTCATAGAGCCGGCGGGACTCGACCGGTTTGAAACCATGAAGCGTCGAATTGGCCAATTGGCCTTACCTGCAGACTCAGGAGGAGATCGCGATGGGAATCGTCAAAGGTTTCGTTCGCTGCTGCGCCGGCGCAATGGCATGGCTCATTCTCCAGAGCGCGACGCCGGCTTTCGCCGCTGACAGCGCAGGCCGCGCCGCGGTGGACGACGCATTGACGAAATGGAAAGCGGCGGGCTATTCGCGCCCGATCGTCGAGACCCACATTCACTTCTGGAAGGTCACCCGGCCGGCCGGCGTGCCGTGGCCAACGCCGGCGGAAGGGCCGATCTTCCGCGACGTGCTCCCGCACGACTACACGGCCATGGCCCGGGCGAACGGCGTCGTGACGGCCGGGGTCGTGGAGGCGAGCGGCATCGTCGAGGACAACCAGTGGATCCTCGATCTGCTTCGGCACGACCGCTTCTACTCTTTCTTCGTCGGCAACTTCGAGATCGGCGCGCCGACTTTCACCCACGACCTGGCACGCTTCTCACGAGACCCGCGCTTCGTGGGCGTCCGCGGCTATCTCACCGGCCCTCCAGAAGGCATCACGCTCAGCCCGGCTCAGCTGACCAACCTGCGCGACCTGGCACGGCGCGGCATGACGCTCGACATCATCAGCCGTGGGGCAAAGAACCCGAAGGATCAGGTACAGGCGCTATGCACAGCGGTGCCCGACCTTCGCATCATCATCGACCATCTCGGTGGCGCCAAGGGCCCGCCACCGGTCGACGCCACGTGGGAGCTCGAGATACGCCGTCTCGCCGACGTTTGCCCGAACCTCTACATGAAGTTCTCTTCGTTCTATGACATGTACGCTCCGGGTGACGTCGTCTTCGCAACGCCGACCGACTTGGCCTCCTACAAGGCGCACTTCGACGTCATGTTCTCGGCGTTTGGAGCGAACCGCATGATCTGGGGCAGCAACTGGCCGGTCATCACCTTGCACGGGACATACGAGGCCCAGATCGCCATCGCGGAAGAGTACCTGGCCGGGTTTGGCCATGCCGTGCGCGACAAGGTGATGTTCCGCAATGCGCTGATGTTCTACCGTCGTCATGTGGGCAGAGATGACGACTGAGGCCTTGCGCTGGGCCGCGGCACACTGAACGACGCCTCAAAGGCCGTCGCGGTCCAGCGGATCCACCGGCACGAACGCGAAGCCCTGACCCTCGGCGCGGACGCGGCCGATGCCGGGGAAGGGCATGTGCGCAGCAGCCACCACCACGCCTTCTTGTGCCAAGCGGCGAACTGCACCAGGCGCTGCCGCCGCGCGGCGTCGTTGTCGACGTCGTAGGCGATCGTGATCTCGGGCTTGGGAAACTGCACGGCCTGCACATGCACGATGTCTCCGATGAACGTGACTGACTTTCCCTGGCTCTCGACGCGGAAGAAGCTGTGGCCCGGCGTGTGCCCGGGCGTCGGCACGGCCGTGACACCGGGCGCCAGTTCGGTGACGCCGCTGAAAGGCTTGATGCGGCTCGCCGCGAGATTGGGCGACAGGCTCAGCGTGGCCTGCTCGAAGTAGGCCTTGTCGTAGCCGTTCACGCCTTGCTGGTTCTGCCTGGCCAGGAAGAAGTCGGCGTCGCCCTTGCCGACATGCACGGTGGCATTCGGAAACTGGGCCCTGCCTTCGCGCACCAGGCCGCCGCTGTGGTCGGTGTGCACGTGCGTCAGCAGGATGTCGCTGACGCGGGCGGGCTTGACGCCCACGCTCTTCAGGCGCGTCAACAGCTTGCCGCCATACCTCGCGCCCGGAGAAGTCGCCGGCGCCCACGTCCACCAGCATCAGCCGGCTCCCGATGTCGATCAGGTAGGTGTTGATCGACGCTTCCACCGGGTTGGCGCGGTGGGCGCGGGCCAACAGCGTGTCGATCTCCCCGGCCGATGTGCCTTTCAGCAGCGCGTGGAGGTCCTGCGGCACAGAGCCGACGGACAGCGCCGCGCAAATACGAAAACCATGCTCGACAACCTGCGCACCCAGCTCGGTCGGGCGCTGCCGGTTCAGGACCGCTTCAAGAGCAATGACACCGAAGCCCTGCTGCAAGCCGCGGTGGCCGGGCTGGCGGTGGCGCATCTGGTCAGCTGGCTGGTGAGCGAAATGATTGGCGCCGGCCGTCCCGTGCCTGTTCCCCCCAGTCTGCAATCTGCCGAGGCGCAGCCCAGCGGCATCCACGCGGTGCGGCTGAAAGGGCGTTCGCATGCGGCCAAGGCGCAACTCTTCATCGCGCATCTGCACAAGGCCTTCGGCGCGCCTAACTATTGGGACCGCGTGGTGGCTCGTGCGTTGGAGCCCGTACCCGCATCGAAGGCCCAGCGCGCAGTGGAGCGGTCCAGCCGGTGACTCGGAAGTTCGACTGCTGTGGCACAGCCGGTTGCCGCTTGGCATCCGCATGAGTGCGTGATGCCCCTCCCGCCTGGCCGAGCGCGCCGGCGGTGATACATTCCCGCCCCCACCCCACCACACGTTCTCGATGCCCCGTTCCCACTCGTTCATGCACGAGAGCCGCGCACTGCTGCGCCTGGCCGGCCCGATCATCCTGTCGCAGATCGCGCAGGTGCTGATGGGCCTGGTCGACACCGTGATGTCCGGGCATGCCGGCGCGCAAGAGCTGGCCGTCGTCGGCCTTGGCGTCGCGCTATGGATCCCGGTCTTCATCGGGCTGATGAGTGTCGTGCAGGCCGTCTCGCCGATCATCGCCCACCACTACGGCGCGGGTGACCGCGAGGCGGTCGTGCGCGACGCGCGCGAAGGCATGTGGCTGGCCGGTGGCGTCAGCCTCGTTCCGCTGTTGCTCGTGCCCTGGGCGCCCGACCTGCTGGTGTTCGCCGGCATCGCACCCGCGCTCGCCGCACGGGCCGGCGTCTTTCTGTGGGGCATCGGTCTGGGGATGCCGGCGGCGCTGGTCTACCGCTCGCTCGCGTTCTATTCGGCCAGCATCAACCAGACGCGGCCGATCATGGTGCTCGCGTTCGTCGGGCTCGGGATCAACGCCGTCCTGAACTGGGTGTTGATCGGGGGCCACCTCGGCTTGCCCGCGATGGGCGGCGCAGGGTGCGGCTGGGCGACCGGCGTCGGCATGTGGGTCTCGCTGATCGGCCTCGCTGCGTGGACGCGCTTCGCGGCGGTCTACCGGCCCTACGACCTGTGGCACGCGTGGACGCTGCCGCGCTGGCCGGCGCAGAAACGCCTGCTGCGCATCGGGCTGCCGATGGGCGGCGCGGGCGTTGCCGAGGTGGCTGCGTTCTCGAGCATCGCGGTGCTCGTCGGCCGGTTCGGCGATGTGCAGATCGCGGCGCACCAGATCGCGCTGAACTTCTCGGCGCTGATCTTCATGCTGCCGATGGGCCTGTCGTCGGCCATCACCATCCGCGTCGGCCACGCCCTCGGCGCCGGCGCACCACGCACGGCGCGCTCGATCGCGTGGAACGGCATCGCGGTCGGCCTGCTCATCGCCGCGCTGGCGATCGTGCCGATCATCCTGCTGCGGCACGACGTCGCTGGTATGTACAGCAACGACGCCGCAGTGCAGGCGGTCGCGGCGAACCTGCTGCTGTTCGCCGCGTTCTGGCAGCTGTTCGACGCGACGCAGGTCTGCGCGATCGGTGCGCTGCGCGGCTACAAGATCACGCTGATGCCGATGGTGCTGATGCTCGTCGCGTTCTGGGCGATCGGCGTGCCGTGCGGCACCTGGCTGGGGTATCACGGCTTCGCCGGCGGCGCACCGATGCAGGTCTACGGCTTCTGGGCCGGCCTCGTGATCGGGCTGGTGCTGGTGTCGCTGGGCCTGGTGTTCGAGCTGCGCCGGGTCGCGGACCGTCATGTGCTCCCGCTCGCGCGCGGTGCGGCCTCGAACAGCGTGCTCGGCTGACGAAGGTCAGCCCACGGTCGCTGCCGCGGTGCAGGCGCCACCGATACAGGACGGCGAAGCCGGCGCCGGCCATCGCGCGCCTGGCGCTGTCGGGCTCGGGGCGCGCGCTCACATGCCCCAGCGCAGCGCCGCGGTGTGCACCGGCGCATCCCACAGCGCGAGGTAGGCCGGGTCGACCGCCGTCACGGTGATCGAGCAACCGGCCATCTCGAGCGAGGTCACGTACGAGCCGGTCAGGTGGCGCACGACCTTCACGCCCGCGGCACCGAGCACCTTCAGAGCGGCGTTGACCATCACGTAGAGCTCCAGCGTCGGCGTGCCGCCGAAACCGTTGACGAGCAGGATCGCCTGCTGGCCGGCACGCAGCGACAGGTCCTTCAGCACCGCACCCGTCAGCTCGGCAGCGATGTCGTCGGCCGTCGTCATCCTCACGCGCCGCCGGCCCGGCTCGCCGTGGATGCCGACACCCATCTCCATCTCGTCCACACCGATCTGGAAGGTCGGCTTGCCCGCTGCCGGCACGGTGCACGAACTCAGCGCCACGCCCATCGACGCAGTGGCCTTGTTGACCGCGTCGCCGAGCGACTTCAGCGCGGCGAGGTTGTCGCCGCGCTCGGCCGCGGCGCCGACGATCTTCTCGACGATCAGCGTGCCGGCCACACCGCGCCGGCCGGTCGTGTAGGTCGAGTTCTCGACGGCCACGTCGTCGTTGACGATCACGGTCGCGTTGTCGCGGTCGAGCATCTCGGCGGCCATCTGGAAGTTCATCATGTCGCCGGAGTAGTTCTTCACGATGAACAGCACGCCCGCGCCGGTGTCGACCGACTCCGCCGCGGCGAGCATCTGGTTCGGCGTCGGCGACGTGAAGATCTGCCCCGGGCAGGCCGCATCGAGCATGCCGTGACCGACGAAGCCGGCGTGCAGCGGCTCGTGGCCCGAGCCCCCGCCGGAGATCAGCGCGACCTTGCCCGGCTTGGTGGCGCGACGGCGCACGAACTCGCGCTCGGCGCCGAGCGTGACGATGTCGGCGTGCGCCGCGACAAAGCCGTCGAGCGATTCGGCGAGCACGGTGTCGACGTGGTTGATGAGTTTCTTCATGGCGACTCGCAGCGTAAAAGTTGAAGCGGATCAGGCGTCGGCCAGGCTGTCACAGATGGCGCCGACGATTAAGGCCATCGAACGCGAACCCGGGTCCACATGCCCGAGCGCGCGATCGCCGAGGAACGATGCGCGGCCCTTGACCGCGTCCATCGCGGCCGTCGCGGCGCAGGCATCGAACGCGGTCTGGCGCGTGCGCGCGACGATGTCGTCACCGCCCTGCGCGAGCGTGCGCTGCAGCGGGTCCAGCACATCGAGCAGCGTCTTCTGGCCGACCTCGGCCTTGCCCAGTTTCGTCAGCGCCGCGATGCCGGCCTGCACCGCGCGCGACAGATCGGCCGGCCCGGGCTCGGGCGGCAGCTCTTTCGCGAGCGTGACCAGCAGCGTGCCGAACACCGGGCCCGACGAGCCGCCGATGGTCGACATGCAGGTCAGGCCCATCGCCTTCAGCACGTCATTCAGCGGCTTGCCTTGCAGCTCGGGCAGCTTGGCCTGGATCGCGAGCGCGCCGCGCTTCATGTTGAGGCCGTGGTCGCCGTCGCCGATGGCCTGGTCGAGCTGCGTGAGCTCCTCGACGTGGTCGATCAGCGTCTGTGTGGCGGCCTGGATCAGGGGGATGTGGGGCATGGCATGTCTCCGTCAGGCAGCGATGCGTTGGCCGTGGGTGTCGAACCACAGCAGGTGGCGCAGCTCGACGCCGACCGGTGTGCCCGGCGCGAGCCCGGCATCGCTCGGCGCGGCGCTGACGAGCTGGTGCGCGCCGCCGGCGATCGACAGGTGCACGAGCCGCTGGTCGCTCAGGATCTCGATGCGCCGCACCTCGGCGCGCAGCGCGTGCGGTGCAGCCGCGTCGCCGACGTGCACGTGCAGGTGCTCGGCGCGCACGCCGACGGTCTCGGCCTGTGCCGGTGCGGGCCAGTCGCCGAGCGCGGCGCGCGGCATCAGGTTGATGCGCGGCGAGCCGAGGCGCGCGGCCACGGTGCTCGACTGCGGGTTCTCGTAGATCTCGCGCGGGCTGCCGACCTGCACCAGCCGGCCGTGGTCGAGGACGCCGATGCGCGTGGCAAGCGTGAGCGCCTCGGTCTGGTCGTGTGTGACGTAGAGCATCGTCGCGCCAAGATCCTGCTGGATGCGCCGCAGCTCGAGCCGCAGGTCGTTGCGCAGCTTCGCGTCGAGCGACGACAGCGGCTCGTCCATCAGCGTCACCGCCGGGTCGCGCACCAGCGCGCGGCCGATCGCCACTCGCTGCATCTGCCCGCCCGAGAGCTTGGTGGCCGGGTTCGCGAGCTTGTCGTCGATGCGCAGCATCTTCGCCACCTCGATGACCTTCTCGCGCACCATCTGTTCGCTCATCGGCCGCATCGGCGAGCGCAACGGAAACGCGAGGTTGTCGAACACGCTCAGGTGCGGGTAGAGCGAGTACTGCTGGAAGACGAAGGTCACGTCGCGCAACGCCGGCGGATCCAGCGTCACATCGCGGCCACCGATGTGCACGCGGCCGGCGTCGGGCTTCTCGAGCCCGGCAACGAGCCGCAGCGTCGTCGTCTTGCCGGCACCGCTCGGCCCGAGCAGCACGATGAATTCGCCGCTCGGCACCTCAAGGCTCAGGCCGTCCACGGCCCGGGTCGCGCCGAAGCGCTTGCCGACACCTTCCAGGCGCAGCTCAGCCATGGGCCACCTCACGCCGCGTGGCCAGCGCCAGGCCGGACTGCCGATCGAACAGCGACACCGCGCGGCCCTCGAACGCGAGCCCCACATGATCACCACGCTGCGCCGGGATCTGCACGCCGACCTTGGCGCGCAGCATCGAGCCGACCGCAGTCTGCACCGTGACGATCTGGCTGTGACCGAGGTACTCGGTGCCGACGACCTCGGCTCGCATCGCCGAGGTCTGGTCGAAGCGAACATGCTCGGGGCGAACGCCGTACAGCAAGGCCCGCTCGCTGATGCCTTCGGCGAGCGGCGGCACCGGCAGCGTGGCCGCACCGATCGTGACCTGCCGCGCACCGCTCTCGCAGCTGCCCTCGAACGGGATGAAGTTCATCGACGGTGCCCCGATGAAGTCCGCGACGAACACCGAGGCCGGGTGGTCGTAGACCTCCTGCGGCGCGCCGAGCTGCTCGATCACGCCGCGGTTCATGATCGCGATCGTGTCGGCCATCGCCATCGCTTCCATCTGGTCGTGCGTGACGTAGACGGTCGTCGCCTTCAGCCGGTCGTGCAGGCCGCGCAGCTCCTGGCACATCAGCTCGCGGAATTCGGAGTCGAGCGCGCCCAGCGGCTCGTCCATCATGAACGCGGCCGGCTGCCGCACGATCGCGCGGCCGAGCGCGACGCGCTGGCGGTCACCGCTCGACAGGCCCGAGACCGACTTGTCGAGCAGCGGCGTGATGCGCAGGATGCGCGCGGCCTCTTCCACCTTCGCGTCGATCTCGCGCCGCGGCATGCCTTGCGAGACGAGCGGGAACGCGATGTTGCGACGCACGTTCAGGTGCGGGTACAGCGCGAAGAGCTGGAACACGAACGCGATGTCGCGTGCCGACGCGCGTTTGAAGGTCACGTCCTCGCCACCGAGGTGGATGAGGCCGGAGGTCGGCAGCTCCAGCCCCGCGATCATGCGCAGCGTCGTCGTCTTGCCGCAGCCCGAGGGGCCGAGCAGGCAGAAGAACTCGCCGTCGCGCACGGTGAAGCTCGAGTCCTTCACCGCGACGAAGTCGGCGAAGGCCTTGTGCAGGTGGGTGACGCGGATCTCGGCCATGGCTATTCCGGAAACTTGCTCACGATGGTGAACATCGCGACACCGGCGAGCGTGACGACGAACGACCAGGTGAACAGCACCAGCGCGAACGGCTGCAGCATCATGAAGATGCCGAGCGCGATGACGATGCAGGCCGCCATCTCCATGCGCCCGCGTCGCAACCATGTTGGCCACTTCTTCATTTGCGGACGGCTCCGAACGTGATCCCGCGCAGCAGGTGCTTTCGCAGCAGCACGGTGAACACCAATATCGGCACGAGAAAAAGCATCGTGCCGGCCGCGACTGCCGGCCAGTCCTGCCCGCCCTCACCGATGATGATCGGGATGAACGGTGGCGCGGTCTGCGCCTCCCCGCTGGTCAAAAGCACCGCGAACGCGTACTCGTTCCACGCGAAGATCAGGCAGAAGATGGCGGTTGCGACGATGCCGGTCGTCGCCTGCGGCAGCACGACCTTGCGGAAGGCCTGCAGCCGCGTGTAGCCATCGACCATCGCGGCCTCTTCGTACTCGCGCGGGATCTCGTCGATGAAGCCCTTCAGCAGCCACACCGCGAGCGACACGTTGACCGCGCTGTACAGCAGGATCATGCCGAGCTTTGTATCAGACAAACCGAGCTCGCGGTACATCAGGAAGATCGGGATCGCCACCGCGATCGGCGGCATCATGCGCGTCGACAGGATGAAGAACATCAGGTCGTCCTTGCCCGGCACCTTGAAGCGCGAGAACGCATACGCGGCCATCACGCCGAGGCTGACCGAGAGGATCGTCGAGCCGATCGCGATCACCAGCGAGTTGACGAAGCGCGGCAGGTAGTTCGAGCGGCTGACGACGACCATGCTGTTGCGGCGCGCGGCGCGCTCGCAGGCGTCGGCCGCCGGCGGCAGGCTCTTGATGTACTCCTCGGTCTGGCGCGAGCGCGTCGTGAACAGGTTGCAGTAGCCCTCGATCGACGGCTCGAACACGACCTTGGGCGGGTAGCTGATCGAATCCGGCGGGCTCTTGATGCTGGTCAGGAAGATCCACGCCAGCGGCACCAGCGTGATGATCGCGTAGAGCACGACGACCACCATCGCGACGCGCTTCGAGGTGCTCGTGGGTTCAACGACGGAATGTGCGGTGCTCAGGCCGGTGCTCATGATCGTCAGCGGTTCTTCACCGCGTTGAGTGCTTTCACGTAGATGTTGGCCAAGCCGAACACCGCGACGAACAGGATGATCGCGAGCGCCGACGAATAGCCGGTGCGCCACTTCTCGAAGGCTTCGCGCTTGAGCGTGATCGAGACCACTTCGGTCGTCGAGCCCGGGCCGCCGTTGGTCAGCAGGTTCACGAGGTCGAACATCTTGAAGTTCTCGATGCCGCGGAACAGCACCGCCAGCATCACGAACGGCAGCACCATCGGCAGCGTGATGCTCCAGAACTGCCGCCAGCTCGACGCGCGGTCGACCTCGGCGGCCTCATAGATGTAGTCGGGGATGCTGCGCAGGCCGGCGAGGCAGATCAGCATCACGTACGGCGTCCACATCCAGGTGTCGACGATCACGATCGCCCACGGCGCGAGCCTCACCGAGCCGAGCATCTCGAAGCTCGATGGCGGGATGCCGGTGAAGAACGACACGACGTAGTTGAACAGGCCGATCTGCGGTTGATACAGAAACGCCCAGAAGTTGCCGACCACGGCCGGCGACAACATCATCGGGATCAGGATCAGCGTGGTCCAGAAGCCGTGGCCACGGAACTTGCGGTCGATCAGCCACGCGAGCGTGAAGCCGATCAGCGTCTGCAGCGTGATGGTCCAGAACAGGAAGTGGGCGGTGGCCTGCATCGGGCCCCAAATGTCGGGGTCGGTGAGGATCGCGACGTAGTGGTCGATACCGACGCTCACGACCTCGGCGTTCGGCCGGTTGGCGCGGAAGTTGGTGAACGACAGCCGCACCGTCCAGATCAGCGGGAAGATGTTGATCGCCAGCAGCAACAGCATCGTCGGTGCGATGAAGAGCCACGCGATCGCACGGTCCGACAGGCCGCGCATGCGGCGTGCGACCGGTGCGGGCGTGGCCTGCGCGGCGCGTTCGGCGAGTGAGGAGGCGTTCACGATCGTGGATGCTTGAAGTCGGGCAGGACGGGCGGGCGCTGTAGCACCCGCCCGCTTTCCATCACTTCACTTTTCCGTCTTCCTTGAAGACTTTCTTCCAGTCGGCGAGCAGGCCGTCGAGCGCTTCCTTCGCGGTGCCCTTGTCGGCCACCACGAAGTCATGCACGCGCTTTTGCTCGGCCAGCAGCAGTTGTGCGTAGCTCGGCTCGGCCCAGAAGTCGACGACCTGGTCCATCGCGGTCAGGAACTCGGCGGCGAACGGCGCGCTCTGCTTGAAGCCCGGGTCCTGCAGCACGGCCTTGTGGCACGAGTAGCCGCCGAGCGCCCACCACTTCTTCTGCACGTCGGGCGTCGCGAACCACTTGATGTAGGCCAGCGCCTCGTTGCGGTTCGCCGAGTACGACACCACCGAGATGCCCTGCCCGCCGAGCTGCGAGCCCTTGCCCTTGTCGCTCGGGTTGACGAAGAAGCCAATCTTGTCGCCGCCGACGTTCGGGTCCTTGAACAGGCCCGGGAAGAAGGCGAACCAGTTCATCATCATCGCGACCTGGCCGGACTTGAACGCGTCCAGACCCTCGCCCATGTACGAGTTCGTCAGCCCCGGCGGGGTGCAGCACTTGTAGAGCGACTTGTAGAACTCCAGGCCCTTGATCGCGTCGGCGCTGTTGACGAAGCCGTCCATCGCGTACGGCTTCTTCGGATCCTGGTACTTGAAGCCCATCGGGTACAGCACGTTGCTCACGCCCATCGTGATGCCCTCGGAGCCGCGCTCGGTGAACAGGTAGGTGCCGTAGACCTTCTTGCCGTCGATCTGGCGACCCGAGAAGAACTCGGCCACCTGCTTGAACTCCGTCCAGGTCTTGGGCGCTTCGAGCTCGCGGTTGTGCTTCTTCTTGAATTCAGCGCGCAACTCGGGCTTGGCGAACCAGTCCTTGCGATACGTCCAGCCGAGCGCGTCGCCCATCGCCGGCAGCGCCCAGTAGTTCGGCGTGCCCTTCGGCCACTCCGAGTAGCCGGTCACCGTGGCCGGCATGAAGTCGCTCATCTTGATCCCTTCCTTGGCGAAGAAATCGTTGAGCTTCACGTAGTGGCCGCTCTCGGCCGAGCCGCCGATCCACTGGCTGTCGCCGATGATCAGGTCGCACAGCTTGCCCTTGCTGTTGAGCTCGTTCAGCATGCGGTCGGCAAAGTTCGGCCACGGCACGAACTCAAACTTCATGTTGACGCCGGACTTCGCGGTGAAGTCCTTGCTCAGCTCGACCAGCGCATTCGCCGGGTCCCAGGCGGCCCAGCACAGCGTGATCGTCTTGCCTTGTGCCTGTGCAGCCGTGCTGCCCAGGCCCAGAATCCCGGTTGCTGCGATCGCCGCGACGGCGGGCAGCTTCTTGAGGAACGCTTTCATCTCGGTTGTCTCCTTCGGTTGATCCAGGGCACACACGTCTGTCGGCCGCGTTCTGCTAGTGCAGGTTCTCGGCCGTCAGGATTTCCACGCGCGGCTGCACCACGTTCAGCGCGCCCCGCACGTTCTCGCACAGCGCACGCAACACGCGTGCTGCGGCGCCGACGCAGTAGTGGATGTCCTGCGTCAACACGTACGCGAAGCCCCCGCTGCTCAGCAGCGCGCGGTGGCGATCGGTGAGGTCGTGAGCGGCCATGCCGACGGCCCCCGAGAGGCCCGCGGCGGCGAGCGCCTGCGCGATGCCCGCGCTGCCGGAGCCGACGTTGTAGAGGCCGGCGATCTTGGCCGGATCGACACCCTTCTTCAAGAACCGCGCGAAGGCCTTTGCCGCGGCCTCGTCGCCCGCGGGCAGGTCGGGCACGCGCAGCATGCGCAGCTTCGGGAAGCGCTCCTCGATCACCTGCGCGAAGCCGATGCGGCGCTCGATCTCGGCCGACAGGCGCGTCGCCTGCGAGGCCAGCAGCATCGTGTCGCGGCCGGCACCCGCCATTCGTGCCAGCAGCAACCCGGCCGTCCGACCGGCCGCGCGGTTGTCGGCGCCGACATGCGTCTCGCGCATCGAGCCGGCGACATCGGAGAACAGCGTGACGACATGGATGCCCGAGCGGACCAGCTCGTTGATCGCGAGCTTGACGGCCGGCAGGTCGGGCGCCATCAGCGCAACGCCTTCGCAATCGGCCAGCTGCGACAACCCAGCCGCGAACTGCTCGCCGTCGCTGGCGTCGATGCGGTAGGTGACCTCGGTGATGTGCTGGTGCCGGAAGTCGCTCGCCGATTGGGCGATCTGCCGGTCCACGAGGTCGAGGAACGGCGAGTCGTCGGCCGGCAGCACGAACGCGAAACGCAGGTTGCCATCGCGCCGTGGCCGGCCGCGCTGCGGCGGCGCGCCGAGCTCGGCCATCACCTGCAGCACGCGCTGCACGGTGTCGGCGTTGACGCCCGGGCGCTTGTTGAGCACCCGATCGACGGTGGCGGTGCCGGCGCGCGCGCGGGCGGCGATGTCGGCGATGGTGGACGTGGACATGGGCGAGGCTCTTTCGAAGCCGCCAGTCTCATCACATCAGAAAATAAATCAATCAGGGTTTCAATGGAGGCCGGCTTTGACAGGGCCGGCCTGAAACCGAATTCGTTGAAAGGGCCGGGCCTAGGTGGCGGGCACCGAAGGGACCCTCACCGTGAAGGTGGTCCCGACGCCAGCCACGCTCGTCACCGTGATCGATCCACCCAAGCGCTCGACAATGGCCTTCGTCAGCGCCAGGCCGACGCCGGTGCCGGCCACCGACGTCTTCTCTGCCCCGAGCCGCTCGAACGGCGTGTAGAGGCGCTCGATCTGCTGCTCGGTCAGGCCCTGCCCGGTGTCTGCCACGCTCAGCTCGACCGCTCCAGGCAACTGCCGCACTGAGACCACGACCTCCCCACCTGCAGCCGTGTACTTGATCGCGTTGGACAGCAGGTTGTCGGCCACTTGTCTGAGCCGCTTGGCGTCACTCTTCAGTGGCACACACGCCTGCGCATCGGGGCGGACCAACCGGATGCCCGACGATTCCGCCAGGGGGGAGGCCTGCGTCAGCGCCGCCTGAACCACCGTCATCAGATCCATCTCACGGTTCGTCACGACCAGGTCGCCCGATTCCGCCGTCGACAGGTCCAGCACCTCATCGACCAGTGCCAGCATGTGCTCGCCGCTCGCCAGGATGTGCTTGGCCCATTGGCGGTGTTTCGGGCTCAGGCTGAGATCGCCTTCGCAGAGTTGGGCAAAGCCCATGATGCCGTTCAACGGGGTCCGCAACTCGTGACTGACGCGCGACATCATCGTGTTCTTGTTGTGGCTTGCGGCCTCCAGCACTTGCATCCGGGTCCGGTCTTGCTCCTGAGCGCGCCGCCTGGAGATCTCGAGGACCGTCCCCCGCACACCGCACACCGCGCCCTGCTCGTCGCGGGTCACTTCCCCGCGGGCTTCGAGCCAGCCGGTCTGGCCGTCCGCTCGCACGTATTCGAGCTCCAGCACATACGGCTCGCCGGTTCGCAGCGCATGGCCGATCGCCGCATCCAGGCGCGCCCAACTCGCTGGCGTGTACAGCCTCGAATGCTGCGCCAGCAATGGCGGCAATTGGCTCGGATCGCGCCCGAAGAGGTGATACAGCTCCTCGGACCAGACGGTGATGTCGGTGCCGGCCTCCCAGGACCAGCTTCCGATCTGACCCACTCGCTGAGCTTCCCTGAGGGCCTTCTCGCTCTCCCGAAGCAGCGCATAGGCACGCTCGCGCTCACCGATCTGCAGGCGAAGGGCGGCCTCGGTTTCCTTCAACTTGGTCACTTCGGTGACGTGAGCGATGAAGCCCATCACTTCGCCGTCGACGATATCGGGGATGTACACGGCCAGGCTGTGGCGACGAACGCCATCCGGCCCGGGCACCACCCGCTCGAACTCCTGCGGCTGCCCATTGAGCGCGGCGCGAATATAGGGTTCGTTCGCGGCGAAGAGGTCGGGCCCCAACAGGTCGCGGATGGACGTGCCCACGAGACGATCGGCATCGACACCGAACCATCGAACATAGGCCTGATTGGCGAAGCGGCAACGAAGATCGCGGTCCCAGTAGGCCAGCATCGACGGCACATGATCAACGAGCAGCCGGATATGGTGCGCGCTGTTCTGCCCAAACGTGTCGTTCATCTCCCGCCCCTTCCGGATAGTTTCGCCATTTGCCGCACCACGCCATGCCGATTTTGCTGCAAGCGGTGTCGACAGGATTCAAGCCCATCTGCGGGATTTCACGGTTGAACTGCGTTTTCGCAAGTCCGGTGCTTGTGAGCGCTGGAGCGTCTGGCGGCCCAAGATCTCGGGGCGGAACGTCGAAGCGATCAGATCAACCAGCGCGGCCGGCGTTCGATCCAACTGCGCCGCCAGTCGATCCGCGCGAAGCCATAGACCAGTGCCAGCGACGCCAACTGCGACAGCACGAAATACAGCGCAGAGGCGTGTCCCGTCATTTCGATATCGAACCGATCGGCGACTGCCGCGCCCCCGGAGAAGGCCACGAGGTAGCTCACCACCCTGCCGACAAAGAACGGAACCACCAACAGCGGCAGCGACGCCCCCGACAGGCCGTACGCCAGGAACAGCGCATTCGAGGGCAGCGGGCTGAACGCGAACAACAGGAACGCGGCCGAACTCGCAGTGCGTTGTCGTTCGATGCCTGCGGCCACGACGGCCAGATTGGCGCGCGTCGCCTCGGGCATCCATCGGCTGCGTGTGATGCGCCCGGCGAGCGCGGCGAGCACGGTCCGCCCGGCCGTGGCTGCCGATGCCGCCGTCAGCGCCACCCACCAAGGGTTGACATCGGGGAACCTCAGACCGATGTACGACAGCAACATCCAGGTGGGAGGCGCAAAGGCTGGCAAGACGTTCAACACGAAGACCAGCCAGAACAACAGGAGCAGCGCAGTCATCGCACCCATTCGACTTCGACCGCCAGACCGCCCAGCAAGCTCGAGCGGCCGAGGCGAACTTCCGCCCGATGCGCCGCGGCGATCCTGCGAACGATCGACCATCCGAGACCGCTGCCGTCCTCTGTACTCCCGATGACCCGGAAGAATCGCTCGCCCATGCGCTGGCGGTCTTCATCGCGCAGGCCCGGCCCGCTGTCGTCGACATGGAGCATCACCCGGCCCGCAGGCTTCGTGACCGCGATCTTCACGACCGCATGCGCAGGGCTGTAGCGAATCGCGTTGTCGACGAGGTTGCGCACGAGCACCGCCAGCAGCGTGGCATCCCCATTCACGACGCAGCCGCCGGCGGCATCGAGCGCGATCTCCTGGTGCTTCCGAATCGCCTCGGGCGCCAGGTCTGCGACCACACGCCGAACCAGCTCGCCAAGGTCCACATCGGCCAGCGGCGTGGAAGCAGAAGCCTCGAGCCGTGCCAGCGTGAGCAACTGATCGACCAGGCGCGTGGCGCGGTCGCATCCCGACAGCGTGGCCTGCAGCGCATGGCGGCGCTGCCCGTCGTCCGACTCGCCGAGCGCGACCTGGGCCTGCGCGCGGATCGCCGCGATCGGCGTGCGCAGTTCGTGCGCCGCGTCGGCGGTGAAGCGCCGCTCCGACTCGACCAGTTCGGCGATGCGATGGAGCAGGCCGTTCAACGCATCGAGCGCGGGCGCCATCTCGGCGGGCGCGCCATCGATCACGACCGGTCGCAGCTCCTGCGGGCTGCGTTGACCCAGCACCAGGCTCAGCCGCCGCAACGGCAGCACCCCGCGGCGCACCGCCCACCAGACCGCCAACGCGAGCACCGGCAGCGCGGCCATCATCGGCCACATCGTGCTGCGCAGCACCGCCATGAGTATCGAGTTGCGCGACGCCACCTGCTCACCGACGAACACCTGGACGTCCCGCTCTGCGCCGGTGGCTGCGAACACGCGCCAGGTCGTCCCGCCGAAGGACACGGTCCGGAAGCCCGCGGCCTTGCGATCGAGCGACTCGAACATCGGCGCCGTCGGTGCATTCGCAGAGCGCAACGCCAGCCGCCCTTCATGGAAGACCTGGAAGGCCGCCTTCGGCGCGTAGCGGTGCAGCGTCGGCGAATCGACCTCACGGTCGTCGTCGCCGAGCTCTTGCGCCTGCTGAACCACCAGCAGGGCGGCGGCCTGGGCCAGGTGGCTGTCGAGCAATTCGTCGAGCTCGTGGCGGGCATCGAACCAGGTCAAGGCAGCGGTCAGCAGCCAGACCAGCACCACCAGCCCGAGGACCCACGCCAGCAACTGGCCCTGCAGAGAGGCGATGCGCCGCATCAGACTTCGTTCGGATTCTTCGACAGCATGTAGCCCACGCCGCGAATGGTCTGGATCACGGCACTGCCCAGCTTGCGCCGCAGGTGATGCACATGAACTTCGATCGCGTTGCTCTCCACCTCCTGCCCCCAGCTGTAAAGATGTTGCTCGATCTGCTCCCGCGACAGCACACGCCCCGCATTGAGCATCAGCGTGTGCAGCAGATCGAACTCGCGCGATGACAGCGGCACGGCCTCGCCGGCCCGCAGCACGGTACGCGCCGCCGGGTCGAGCACCACGTCCTGTGCCGTCAAGGTCTCGCGCGGCTGCCCGTGGGAGCGCCGCACCAGGGCCCGCAGCCGCGCACCGAGTTCATGCAGGTCGACCGGCTTGACGACATAGTCGTCCGCGCCGACATCGAGGCCGCGGACACGGTCGGGCACCGCGTCGCGGGCCGTCAGCACCAGCACGGGTACGGTCACGCCGGCTTGCCTCACGGCGGCCAGCACGTCCAGGCCGTCCTTGCGCGGCAGCCCCAGGTCGAGGACGGCAGCGGCATAGGGCTGGGCGCGCAACTCGCGCTCCGCGGCATCGCCGTCACGCACCCAGTCGACCAGGAAGCCGAGCTGGCGCAGGCCCGCCCGCAGGCCATCGCCCAGGAGTTCGTCGTCTTCCGCCAGCAGAATGCGCATGGGTGAGAGTGTCGCGCGTCTGTCGCGGTCAATCGTCGTCGTGCTCGCTCAATTTGAAATGCGACGCTGCAGCGTCCCTGTCGGCCAGGCCGCTCGAGACGGGCGCGGCTTGCCACTGCGTCCACCAGAAGCCTGCCACCGCGATCAGCATCAACACGGCGACGGTGCGCCACGCGCTGCGGACGCCGTCTTCGGGCCGACCTGCCTTGCGGCCCGTGACCATCGCGCCGATCAGGTTCTCGTGGCTGCTCCAGCTCGCGAACAGCACGCCGGCGATGTGCACGCCGATGACGGCCAGCATCGTGTTGGCGACGAACTCGTGCAACTCTCCGAGCCACTCGCCGCCGGTGTCGTTGAACACCGCCCAACCCGAGGCGGCGATGGCCAGCGTCAGCGCGAGCATCGCCACGATCGCGAGGGCACCTGCGGGGTTGTGGCCCGTGTGATGCTCCGGCCGCGAGGTCCACATCGCCTGCAGGTAGCGCACCACCGCGCGCGGCCCGCGCACGAAGCTCGAGAAGCGGGCGTTGCGCGTGCCGACCAACCCCCACACGATTCGAAACGCCACCAGGCCGGCCATCGTGTAGCCGAGCGTCACATGCAGCAGGCGCCAGCGCTCGCTCTCCGCCGTCAGGTAGGCGCCGGCGAAGCTGAACACCATCAGCCAGTGAAAGACGCGCACCGGCGCATCCCAGACCAGCACCTTGCGGGCCGCGCCGGCGGCTTGCACCGCTTCAGCGGGGGATGCGGACGTTTCGTTCATTGAAATCTCCTTGATCGGCGCCGGTGTGGCAGGCGGCGCAGTTGGATGCACTCTTGATGGCGGGACGCTTCCAGGCGCTGGCAGGCACCTCGTCGTGCTTGCGGATGAACCACGCCGAACGGGTGATGCGGTCCTCGGGCGGTGCGTCGCGAAGTCGGCGGTCGGTGGCCGCGTTCGCGCTGAGCCAGGTCGAAAGCTCCTTCACGGTCGCGGCGTCGAGCGAGGCGTCGGTGCCGTAGTGGCGCGGCAGATTGGTCATGACCCGTTGCCAGGTGGCGGCAGGCAGCAAGCCGGGTGGATAGGCGAGGTGGCAGGCCGAGCACTCGGTCTTGTACTTGGGCAGCAAGGTAACCGGAGCGATGTGCGAACCGCCATCGGCGATCGCCGCCTGGCTGACGAACAAGGTCGCGAACAGCAAGGCGGACAACGCCCGCTGGGGCGAGCGGCGAAGGACAAGGTGCATGGTGTACTTTCGGAAGGTGCGAAGAGGGGTCAAGGCTTGAGCGTCATGAGCCAGCTCAGCACATCCGCCTTCTCGGCGGCCGTGCATTCGCGCCCCACGACGTCGTTGCAATTGCGACGGAACCACTTCTCGGTCTTCGCCGAGTCGGTGAAGCGTTCGGGGTTGAATGCCGGTGCCAGCGCGCCGATCGGCTTGCCCGTCGCTGCATGTTTGCCGGCCTGATTCGGCACGGCACCGTGGCACGACGAGCAACTCCACTCGCGGCCATGCAGCTGCGTGAAGAACTGCTGGCCGCGGACCGGCTGCGGCGCAGCGGCTGCCTGGGCGCTGTAGCCGCTCAACAGTTCTGCGGGCGTGGCCGCGTGTGCGGTGGAGACAACCCCTGCTGCGCAGACGAGTGCGGCGGTGAGGCGAAGGATCAAGGTCAAGTGGTTCATGGCAACTCCTGTGTTGCCATGGTGGCGGCCGCGCCTTAGCGTTTTCTTATCGCGCATCGGTTGGACGGCTCAGACATCCTTAAGGTCCAAGCACCAAGATCAGCTCATGCCATCCACCACCCACAGAGGTTCTGTCATGTCTTCACCTTCGATTTGCTTCGCTCGCCAGTTCGCTGGCGTCGTCATCGCCGCGCTGATCCCGGTCGTGTTGACCGCCTTCCTGACGATCCCGTTCAACCTGGGCGGGCACCCGGGAGAGATCCGCAGCGCCGCCGTGCCGACTGCCGAACATGCGACTTGAGGACTGGGGAGCGATGCGGCGCGAGCGTCATCGACAGCGTCGAGGATTGATGTGGCGCAAGGGCGCCTCCGATTCCTTCCTTCGCCTACGTTCCCCATGGTTCGCCAACGCACGGAAGGAAACCCCGCGGTCGGGTAGTTTGGGCTGCCGAGAGATGACGACCACCCACCCACAACTGAAAGCACTTGTATGAACCAACATCGCCGCACACACCTTTGCAGCGTCGCCGTGATCGCACTGGCATTGATGGCGGCTTGCAGCAAAGCGCCCGAAGCCGGCGTTGCCGGCCTGCCAGCCCCAGCGAACACGGCCAACGTGGCCGATGCCGACGTGACGACGAACGTCCGCACCGCATTGCAGCAGGACAGCGCGCTGAAGGCCTTCGACATCAACGTGGTCACCCTGAAAGGCGATACGCGCCTGATGGGCGTTGTCGACAGCCAGGGCCAGATTGACACGGCGCTCAAGCTCGCCCGAGGAGCCGATGGTGTGCATGCCATTCACAATGAACTGACCGTCAAGCCATGAACCAACTGCCCGCCGCCGGCAACCCAGGTGCCCGATATGACAGGGCGTCCATCGCACTCCATTGGCTGATGTTGATCGTGATCGCCGCCGTCTACGCCTGCATCGAGTTGCGCGGAAACTTCCCGAAGGGCAGTGACATCAGGGAGGGGCTCAAGACCTGGCACTTCATGCTGGGCCTGTCCGTTCTCGTGCTCGTTGCCGTGCGCGTTGCCCTCCGCCTGGCCGGCGCAACACCGCCCATCCAACCCACCCCACCACGTTGGCAGGTCGTGCTGAGCCGTCTGATGCTCGCGGCGCTCTACGCCCTGATGATCGGCATGCCGCTGCTCGGGTGGCTGACGCTCAGCGCAGAGGGAAAGACGATCCCGTTCTTCTTCGTCCAGCTCCCGGCACTCGTCAACGAGAGCAAGTCCGTCGCCGATTGGGCCAAGGAAATTCACGAAACAGGTGGCACGATCGGCTACTTCCTCGTCGCGATGCATGCGGCGGCCGCGCTGTTCCATCACTACTTCGTTCGCGACAACACGTTGCGCCGGATGCTTCCCAACTGACCCCTGACGATGAACCGCGACGACGCTTTTGACGATCCCGAAGACCCTCGACACACCCCAGCCGAACGCGCCGTGGCGGCCTCGCGCAGCACGTGGGTGAGCGTGGGCGTCAACCTCGTGCTGACCATCACCCAGGTGACGGTGGGCGTGCTCGCCAAGTCGCAGGGCCTGATTGCCGACGGCATCCATTCGCTCTCCGATCTGGTGGCCGACTTTGTCGTGCTGTTCGCCAGCCACCACAGCCAGAAGGACGCCGACGCCGACCACCCCTACGGCCACCACCGCTTCGAGACCGCCGCGTCGCTGGTGCTGGGCGCGCTGCTGCTCGCCGTCGGCGTCGGCATGTTGTGGTCGGCATTCCGCAAACTCGAGGCGCCAGAAACGGTCCAGCAGGTGCACATCGTGGCGCTGTACGTCGCAGGTGGCGCGCTGCTGGTCAAGGAGCTGCTGTTCCGCTACATGCTGTCGGTGGCCAAGCGGGTGAAGTCGAGCATGCTGGTGGCCAACGCCTGGCATGCGCGATCGGATGCCGCGTCGTCGCTGGTGGTCGGCCTGGGGATCGCCGGCAATCTGGCCGGCTACCCCATCCTCGACCCGATTGCCGCGCTGATCGTCGGCTTCATGGTCGCCAAGATGGGTTGGGGATTCGGGTGGGATGCCCTCCACGACCTGATGGACCGCGCCGTGGACGAACAGGAGGTCGAAGCCATCCGCAAGACCTTGACCGACACACCGGGGGTCAGCAACGTGCATGACGTGCGCACCCGCAAGATGGGCGACATGATCGTCGTCGATGCGCATCTCGAGGTGGATGCGACCCTCACCGTCGAAGCCGGGCACGACATCGCGGTGGAGGCGCGCCAACGCGTGCTGCAACGTCACCGTGTGCTCAACCTGATGACGCACGTGGACCCGTGGAAGCGGCCCGACCTGGACCATGCCGTCGGCGTTGCCAATGCATGACGGGCTGACTGACGCCGAAGCCCTGTCGCGCCTGACGCGTGACGGGCCCAATGAGCTGCCGGTGTCGCGGCCGCGCAGCGTGCTGCGCCTGCTCGGCGACGTGGTCACCGAGCCGATGTTCCTGCTGCTGGTGGCCTGTGGCGTGATCTACCTCGCGCTGGGCGACCGCAACGAAGCGCTGATGCTGCTGGGCTTCGTGTTCGTCGTGATGGGCATCACCTTCGTGCAGCAGCGGCGCACCGA
>JBDTVC010000026.1:0-31584 GCA_040007475.1 Burkholderiales bacterium | reverse complement strand
GGTGATGCCGAGCACGGGGGTGCGGGACTTTGCGGCCTCGAGGGCGAGGGCGCTCTTGATGACGTCGGAGGCCTTGCCGTTCTCGAGTGCGGTGATCAGTTGGGCGAGCGCGCGCCAGTGCGCTTCGCTGCGGCCCTGGATCGTGGCCAGCGCCTTGGGCGCATGCACCGACAGGTCGTGGTCGCAGCGCATGACCATCTCGCCGATCATGCCGGCCAGGCCCATGCGCTGGCCGTCCTCGGGGCTGTAGATGCGGCAGACGCCGTAGTCCTGCAGGGTGCGGATCTCGCTCGGCACGATGACGCCACCCCCGCCGCCGAAGACCTGGATGTGGGCGCCGCCGCGCGCCTTGAGCAGGTCGACCATGTACTTGAAGTACTCGACGTGGCCGCCCTGGTAGCTGCTGATCGCGATGCCCTGGGCGTCTTCCTGCAAGGCGGCGGTGACGACCTCGTCGACCGAGCGGTTGTGCCCGAGGTGCACGACCTCGCAGCCCATGCCCTGCAGGATGCGTCGCATGATGTTGATCGCCGCGTCGTGGCCGTCGAACAGGCTGGCCGCCGTCACGAACCGCACCTTGTGCGTGGGGCGGTACTCGGCCAGGGCTTTGAACTCGGCGGACAGGTCGGTCATGGCAATGGCACTCGCTTCGAAGGCGGCCACTCTAGAGAATTCGATCACGTGGCGCGATATCCGAAGGCGCCGATCCGGGTGGCGTTTTTTGCCAGTCGCCCGCCGCGGCATAGACTGCGCGCGCTCGCACCACCCACAAGAAGTCAGCGCCCGGATGGACAAGGACACGGTCTCCATGGTTTTCGTCGTCGCCGCAGTGGCTGGTCTGGACAGTGCCGCGCGCGCGCGGGTGCTGGCCGCGGCCGGCATCCCGGCGGACCTGCTGGCCACGCTGCAGGCGCGGGTGCCGGCCGAGGCGTTCTCGGCGCTGTGGCTCGCGGTCGCGCGCGAACGCGACGACGAGTTCTTCGGCCTCGATGCGCGGCGCATGAAGGTCGGCAGCTTCGCGCTGCTGTGCCAGGCCGCGATCGGCTGCGCCCGCATTTATGCGGGTTTGAAGCGCGTGCTGCGCGGCTTCGCGGTGTTCCTCGACGATCTGTCCGGTGAACTGGTACTGGAGGGCGACGAGGCGGTGCTGCGCCTGCACAACCGCATCACCGGCGCAGCACGGCGGCGCTTTGCCGAAGAGACTTTTATGGTGCTGGTGCACGGCCTGACCTGCTGGCTGGCCGGGCGGCGCATCCCGGTGACGTCGGCGCACTTCGCATTCGCACGGCCCGATCACGCGGCCGAGTACCGTGTGATGTTCTCGGACGCGCTGGCGTTCGACGCGCCGCACACGGAGCTGCGCTTCGACGCGCGCTGGCTGGCGCTGCCGGTCCTGCAGAACCAGAACCTCGGGGGGCTGCGCACGTTCCTGCAGACGGCGCCGCAGTCGGTCTTCCTGAAGTACCGCAACGAGGACAGCTGGACCGCCCGCGTCCGGCGCCTGCTGCGTGACGGCCTGGCGGGCGGCGACTGGCCCGGCGCCGGCGCAGTCGCCGGCGCGTTGCATGTCGCGCCGACGACCCTGCGCCGCAAGCTCGAGGCCGAGGGCGCGAGCTTTCAGGGCATCAAGGACGAGTTGCGCCGCGACGCGGCGATCCACCACCTGTGCCACAGCGCAGTGAGCGCGGCGCGCATCGGCGAGCTGGTCGGCTTCGCCGAGGCCAGCGCCTTCTACCGCGCGTTCAAGAAGTGGACCGGCGTGCAGCCGGGCGAGTACCGTGCCGCGCGCACGCGTGTGGCAGAAGAGGCCGGGCGCAGCGCGTAGCCTGCTTCAGTCGACGATGCCGAGCCGCCGCGCGATGGCAACGGCCTGCGTGCGGCTGCGCGCACCCAGTTTCACGTTGATGTTGCGCAGGTGGGTCCGGATGGTGCTGTCGGAGACGAAGAGCTTCTCCGCCATCGCGCTGTTCGAGTAGCCCTCGGCGAGCAGCTGCAGCGCGCGGATCTCCTTGCGCGTCAGCGCCTCGACCGGTGCGGCGGCGCTGGCTCGCGGCGCGTGCTCCTCGACGAAGGCTTCGGCGCCGAGCAGGCGCAGCAGCTGCTGCAGATGGTCCGACACGATCGGGTCGTCGTTTGCGGTGCCGGACCGCGCCTGCTGGACCCGCTGCAACAGCGTGCCCATCGACGGCCCCTCATCGAGCAGCAGGCGCATGAAGCCTTCGGACGCGGCGATCTGCAGTACCGTGTTCATCGTCTCGACGGCGCCGGCCGGATCCGCGGCGCGCAGCTGCGCGAGCGATTGCAGCGTGCGCAGCTTCAGCGCCCGATGGCGGCGCGCGGCGTGCTCGGCCTCGGCGGCCGCCTCGCGCAACGACGCAGCCGCCGCTGTGGCGTCACCGAAGTGCAGCGCCCAGCGCAGCCGGCCGATCGCGATGTCGTCGTCGACCTCGCCGACCGGCAGGCGCTCGCGCCGCACCCGTGCCCAGAGTTGCGAGTCGTCGGCGCGGTTGAGTTCGTCGCGCGCCGCCGGGCCGTGCCCCTGCAGCACCAGCATGCGCGCGCGCTCCAGCTTCGCACTCGCGACGACGCGCGGCACTTGTCGTTCGTGGCCGAGGTATTCGAGCTCGGCCAATGTCTTGAACGCCGCATCGACGTCGCCGCGCTCGAACATGATCCGCGCGCGCATGCGGTGGCTCGCGATCATGTGGTCGGGCAGGCCGACATCGCGCGCCAGCGGCAGGTACACGTTCAGCAGCTGGTCGGCGGCGTCGAGGTCGTTGGTTTCGTAGACAGCCCCGGCATACAGCACGCCGGCCCAGGCGTTGCCGTTCGCCGGGTTCCACGAGTCGGCGCGCGGCGTCGCGCTGACGGCCATGCGAAAGCGCGCGGTGGCTTGTCGCAGCCGGCCCTCGGCGAGGTCGAGCGCGCCCTCGACCGACTCGGTGTACATGCGGTTGAAGGCGCTGCCGCCGTGCAGGCGCCGCGCCGCGTCGAGCAGCCGGTGGGCCTCGTCGCGTTCACCGATCACCGAGACGATGTACGCCATCGCGTTGGCCAGCACGCTGTCGGCGAACGGCCGGCAGCTCGGCAGACGCGCGAGGTTGGCGCGGCCGACGACGCAGGCATCGTCGTGCCGGTCCATCATCGCGAGCAGCAGCGGCTGCAGCGCGTTGACATGCGCGCGCACCGCGGCGTCGTCGCTCGCTGCGCCACCCGAGGCTTCGAGCCGCTGCAGGGCCCGCCACGGCCCGCGCGTGAAGCACTCGGCCCACACGGCGACGACCTGCAGCAAGGGCCGCTTGCTCAGGCTGGTCGCGGGCAGGGTGGTGAACCAGCGGTCGAGCAGCCGCATTCGGCCCTGCTCGAGAAAGGCCTCGGCATGCTGCGCCAGCAGCGTCAGCGCATGCGCGGCATCGCCGCCTTCGATCGCGTGATCGATCGCCGGCACCGGCCGGCCTTGAGCCTCGTACCACGCCGAGGCGGCCAGGTGCAGCGGTGCGACCTCGCCCGGCCGCTCGCGCGCCAGCTGGGCCCGCAGGAAATCGCCGAACAGGCTGTGGAAGCGGTAGGCCTCGTGCGCGCCATCGATCGGCGTGACGAACAGGTTGGCAGCCTCCAGCCGCCGCAGCATCGCGCTGCTGTCGATATGCGGCACCAGCGCCGCGCACGCGTCGGCGCTCAGCGTGCGCAGGATGCTGGTGCGCAGCAGGAACTCGCGCACCTCGGGCGGCTGGTGCGCGACCACGTCTTCGGCCAGGTAGTCGGCGATGGCGCGATCCGAGCCAGAAAAGCGCGCGACGAAGTCGCTGTCGACCCCGTGGCGTTCGAGCGCGATCGACACCAGCCACAGCGCGGTGACCCAGCCTTCGGTCTTGTGGTGCAGTCGGCCGAGCACGTCGGGTGCGAGCGCTTCGCCGCGCAACCGGAAGAACGCGCCGGCCTCGCTCGGTGAGAAGCGCAGTGCCGGGGTGTCGATCTCGAGCAGCTGGCCGCGCGCGCGCAGGCGGCCGAGCGGGAGGTCCGGCAGGCTGCGCGAGCCGATCACCAACTGGCCGCGGCGCGGCAGGCGCTCGATCAGTTCGCGCACGAGGCTCAGCACCGCGGGCGCCTGGATCACTTCGAAGTCATCGAGGAAGAGCGCGAACGGCGCATCGGCGCGCGCGAGCCCGTCCACGACGTCGGGCACCGGGCTGCGGCTCGCGGCCTCGATCTGCAGCGGCTGCACCGCGGCGGCCAGGCCGCTGAGGAAGCGCGGCAGGTCGTTGTCCGCGCGGTCCAGCGTGAGCCACGCGGTGCTGATGCCGCCGGCCTCGAGCCGCTCGCGCGTCTGCTGCATCGCGGTCGTCTTGCCGAAGCCGGCCGGGGCACGCACGAGCACCAGGCTGACCGAGGCGGCGCCCAGCACGCGCTCGGTGATCGCGTCGCGCGCGACCTGAAGCCTGGCGAGGCCCGGCGGGTTCAGCTTGGTGGGCGGCACGGTCGCCGCGACGGGCCGGGGAAGCGAGGTGGAGGGCATCGACATGATTCTCGGGGCCCCAGTTTCGTCGCTTCCGACGATGGCCGCCATCGGGGCCGCTTCCTAGACTCGCTGCCAACCGGCCGCCGCATTGGCAGCCACAGGAGAGCGATGTGTTCGAAGGAAGCAGTGTCCAGACCCGCGCACTCGACGAAGGCTTCGTCGAGATCCGTTTCGACCGTGCCGGTGATGCGATCAACAAGCTCGATGACAGCACGGTCGGCGAGTTTCGCGCCGTGGTGGCGCAGATCGCGGCCGATCCGTCGGTGCGTGGTGTGCTGGTCACGAGCGCGAAGAGCGTGTTCATCGTCGGCGCCGACATCACCGAATTCGGCGCCAAGTTCAGCCAGCCGCTCGACGTGCTGGTCGCCGACATCGCACGCAGCAACGAGGTCTTCGTCGCGTTCGAGGACCTGGCAGTCCCCAGCGTCGTCGCGATCAACGGCTATGCCCTGGGTGGCGGGCTCGAGCTGACACTGGCCGGGGCGATGCGGGTGATGGCGAGCACCGCACAGGTCGGCGTGCCCGAGGTGAAGCTCGGTCTGTTCCCCGGCTTCGGCGGCACGGTCAGGCTGGCGCGCGTCGCTGGACTGGCCACGGCGATGGACTGGGTCGCGAGTGGCCAGCCGGCGAGCGCCGAGGCCGCGCTGGCCGCCGGTGTCGTCGACGCGCTGTCCGCGCCCGATACCTTGCGCGACGCGGCGCTGGCGCTGCTGCGCCGCTGCGCGGAGGGCGCGGTCGACTGGCGCGCGCGCCAGCAACGCAAACGCGAGGTGGTGGCGCAACCCGCGCAGGCGAGCGTGGAACAGGTCGAGGCCGCGCTCGAACGCGTGCGCCGCACGGCGCCGAAGCACCAGCCCGCGGCCGCGATGGCGGTCGAGATGATGGGCCGCGCTGCCGGTTGCGAGCGCGCCGACGCGCTGCGACTGGAGGCCGAGACCTTCGGCCGCGTCGCGCAGACCCAGGCCGCGGCCGCGCTGGTGCAGACCTTCCTGAACGAGCAGGCGTTGAAGAAGCTGCAGAAGTGCCACATCGGCAGCGCCAAGCCACCGGCGCGGGCCGCGGTGCTCGGCGCCGGCATCATGGGTGGCGGCATCGCCTACACCAGCGCGGTCGCCGGCACGCCGGTGCGGCTGAAGGACATCGCCGCCGGGCCGCTCGACCTCGGCATGACCGAAGCAGCGCGCCAGCTCGCGCGCCGCGTCAAGAGCGGCCGCATGACGCAGGCGCAGGCGGACGCGCTGCTCGCGACGATCCAGCCGCAGCTCGACGAGGCCGGCTTCGACGCGGTCGACATCGTCGTCGAGGCGATCGTCGAGAACCTCGAACTGAAGCGCCGCGTGCTCGCGGCCACCGAAGCGGCGCTGCGCCCCGATGCGCTGATCGCGAGCAACACCTCGAGCCTGTGCATCGCCGACATCGCGGCGCCGCTGGCGCGGCCGGGCAATGTGGTCGGCATGCACTTCTTCAACCCGGTGCCGTCGATGCCGCTGGTGGAGATCGTGCGCGGCCCGCGCAGCAGCGATGCTGCGGTCGCCACCGCGGTCGCGTACGCCGCGGCGATGCGCAAGACGCCGATCGTCGTGCGTGACGGCGCGGGCTTTCTCGTCAACCGCGTGCTGACGCCGTACTTCAATGCCTTCCTCGAACTCGTCGCCGAGGGCCAGGACTTCGAACGGATCGACCGTGCGATGGAGGCGTTCGGCTGGCCGATGGGCCCGGCCTTCCTGAACGACGTGGTCGGCATGGACACCGGCTCGCATGTCGGCGATGTCATCACCGCCGGCCACCCGCGCCGCATGCGGCCGATCGAGCGCAACGCGGTGAAGCTGATGGTGCAGCACGGCCGCCTCGGGCAGAAGAGCGGCGCGGGCTTCTACCGTCACGCGCGCGATGCCGGCGGCCGGCTGACGAAGCTCGCCGACCCCTTGGCGCACGCGCTGGTCGCGGGCCTGCGCCCCGATGCCGCAGTAACGGCGAGCGACGCCGCGATCGTCGAGCGGCTGATGCTGCCGATGATCGGCGAGGCGATCGAGGCGCTGGCCGAGAACGTGGTCGGCAGCGCCGCCGAGGTCGACATGGCGATGCTGCTGGGGGTGGGCTTTCCGGCCTACCTCGGCGGCCCGCTGAAGTATGCGGACTGGCTCGGTGCCGGCGCACTGCTCGCGCGCTTCGACGCGCATGCGGTGCACGGCCCCGGCTACAGCGCGCCGGCCCGGCTGCGCGCGATGGCCGCGGCAGGCGAGCGCTTCCATGCCAACTGACGCGGACTGATCTTCCTACTCTCACTGCACGGACACACCCTCATGCAACTCGATGCCTCGATTTCTGCCGTCGTCACCGGCGGCGCTTCCGGCCTGGGCGCCGCCACCGCGCGGCGCCTCGCCGCGCACGGCGTGAAGGTCGCGCTGTTCGACCTGAACGCGACCGCCGGAGAAGCGCTCGCCAGCGAGATCGGCGGCGTCTTCTGCCAGGTCGACGTGACCTCCGAAGAGCAGGTCGACGCCGCGTTCGCGAAGGCGCGCGCGGCCCACGGCCAGGAGCGCGTGCTGGTGAACTGCGCCGGCACCGGCAATGCCGTCAAGACCGCGAGCCGCGACAAGGCGACCGGCGAGATCCGGCATTTCCCGATGGCCAACTTCGACCGCATCATCCAGATCAACCTGGTCGGCACGTTCCGCTGCATCGGCCGCTCGGCGGCTGGCATGCTGAGCGTGGCGCCGACCGCCGACGGCGAGCGCGGCGTGATCGTCTGCACCGCGTCGGTCGCGGCGCAGGACGGGCAGATCGGGCAGGCCGCGTACAGCGCATCGAAGGCCGGCATCGTCGGCATGACCCTGCCGATCGCGCGCGACCTGATGGGCGAAGGCATCCGCATCAACACCATCCTGCCGGGCATCTTCGACACGCCGCTGCTGGCCGGCGCGCCCGAGCACGTGCGCGCGTCGCTGGCCGCCTCGGTGCCGTTCCCGAAGCGGCTCGGGCGTCCGGCCGAATACGCGCAGCTCGCCGAGACGATGATCGTCAACGGCTACTTCAACGGCGAGAGCGTGCGACTCGACGGCGCGATCCGGATGGCGCCGCGCTGAGCTTGAAAAATCGTCCCTTCCTGCGACATGATGCAGCGCTGCGCTGCCGACAATGTCGACGACCCCACCGACTCGTGAGAACACACCATGGCTGAAGCTTTCATCGTTGCCGCCACCCGAACCGCCGCCGGCCGCCGCGGTGGTCGCCTGAGCGGCTGGCACCCCGCCGACCTCGCTGCGCAGGTGCTGAACGCGCTCGTCGAGCGCACCGGCGCCGACCCGGCGATGGTCGACGATGTGCTGATGGGCTGCGTCAGCCAGATCGGCGAACAGTCGACCAACATCGGGCGCAACGCGGTGCTCGCATCGAAGCTGCCGGAATCGGTGCCGGGCACCAGCATCGACCGCCAGTGCGGCTCGTCGCAGCAGGCGCTGCACTTCGCCGCGCAGGCGGTGATGTCGGGCGTGATGGACTGCGTGATCGCCGCCGGCGTCGAGAGCATGTCGCGCGTGCCGATGTTCTCGCCGAGCGCGCTGCCCGAGAAGAACGGCATGGGCCGCTACATGAGCCCGCTGATGCAGCAGCGCTATCCCGGCATCGAGTTCAGCCAGTTCACCGGCGCCGAGCAGATCGCCCGCAACTACGGGCTGACGAAGGAGCAGCTCGACCGCTACGCGTTCGAGAGCCACCAGCGCGCGATCGCCGCGACCCGCGCCGGCCGCTTCACGGCCGAGATCCTGCCGGTCGCGGTGCGCGGCGCCGATGGCAGCACGCATGCCGAGCCGCACACGATCGACGAGGGCATCCGCTTCGACGTGTCGCTCGGAGGCATCGCCGGCGTCAAGACGATCGCGTCGGGCGGCAGTGTCACCGCGGCGAACGCGAGCCAGATCGCCGATGGCGCGACCGGCGTGATGATCGTCAACGAGCGCGGCCTGAAGGCGCTTGGCGTCAAGCCGCTGGCGCGCATCCACCACATGACGATGATCGGCCACGACCCGGTGATCATGCTCGAGGCGCCGATCCCGGCCACGCACCTGGCGTTGAAGAAGGCCGGGCTGAAGATCAGCGACATCGACCTGTTCGAGGTCAACGAGGCGTTCGCACCGGTGCCGCTGGCCTGGCTGCAAAGCACCGGCGCCGACCCGGCGCGGCTCAACGTGCATGGCGGTGCGATCGCGCTCGGCCATCCGCTCGGCGCGTCCGGCACCAAGCTGATGACGACGCTGGTCCATGCGCTGCACGCGCACGGCGGCCGCTACGGCCTGCAGACGATGTGCGAGGGCGGCGGCATGGCCAACGTCACGATCATCGAGCGCTTGTAGGGGCCTCGATGGGCGACGCTGCGATCGACACATCGCCGGTGCGTTTCGAGCGCGACGGCGACGTCGCGATCCTCACGCTCGCGAACCCGGCGCGATTGAACCCGCTCGGCATCGGGCTGCAGCAGCGCCTGCGCGCGCTGCTGGCCGAGATTCGCGACGACCGTGGCGTTCGCGCCGTCGTGCTGACCGGCGAGGGCAAGGGCTTCTGCGTCGGCGCCGATCTCTCAGCGATGGGGCCAGCGGCCGATGGCGACGCGCGCAGCCTCGGCGAGCGCACCGCCGACACGATGCAGGCCTTGTCGAACCGACTCATCCTCGACCTGCGCGAGCTGCCGGTGCCGGTGGTCTGCGCGGTCAACGGGGCGTGCGCCGGTGCCGGTGTCGGCCTCGCGCTCGCGGCCGACTTGGTGCTGATGGCGTGCTCGGCCTACTTCTATCTGCCCTTCTTTCCGAAGCTCGGCATCGTGCCGGACCTCGGCAGCACCTGGTTCCTCGAGCGGTTCGCCGGCCGTGGCCGTGCGCTCGCGCTGACCCTGCTCGGCGACCGCCTCGGCGCCGAGCGCGCGGTGCAGTGGGGGCTGGCGTGGGACACGGTCGACGACGCAGCGTTGCGCGCACAGGCGCTCGCGTTGGCGCACCGGCTTGCGGCGCTGCCGGCGCATGCGGCGGTCGAAGCGCGACGTGCGTTCGACGCCGCCGCCGCGAGCACGCTGCCAGAGCAACTCTCTTACGAAGCCGAGCGCCAGCGCGTGCTGCTGGACTTGCCGAGCTTTGCCGAAGGCGTTGCGGCGTTCGGCGAGAAGCGCGAGCCGCGCTTTCCTGGGCGCTGATGCGGCGGCCGGATCGCGTAGCCTGAGCGCTGGAGGCGTCATTCATGGCAGGTCCGCTGTCGGGTGTCAAGGTGGTCGAGATGGCCGGCCTCGGGCCGGGGCCGTTCTGCGCGATGCTGATGGCCGACCTCGGCGCCGACGTGCTGCGCATCGTCAGGCCCGGCGTGCCGGTCGATCCGAACGACATCACGACCCGCAGCCGGCGCCAAGTGGGCCTCGACCTGCGCAGTGACCATGGATCGGCCGCGGCGCTCGCGTTCATCGGACGTGCCGACCTGCTGATCGAAGGCTTCCGGCCCGGCGTGATGGAGCGCCTCGGCCTCGGCCCCGAGCCGTGCCTGGCGCGCAACCCGAGGCTGGTCTACGGCCGCATGACTGGCTGGGGCCAGCACGGACCGCTCGCGCACGCGGCCGGCCACGACATCAACTACATCGCGATCAGCGGCGCGCTGCATGCGATCGGCCGCGCCGGCGAGGCGCCGGTGCCGCCGCTCAACTACGTCGGCGACTTCGGCGGTGGCGGCATGCTGCTCGCGGTGGGCTTGCTCGCGGCGTTGCACGAGGCCGGCCGCTCCGGGCGCGGGCAGGTGATCGACGCGGCGATGACCGATGGCTCGGCCTTGCTCTCGGCCTTCATGTACGGCTTCAAGGCGGCCGGGCAGTGGAGCAACAACCGCGGCGAGAACATGCTCGACGGCGGCGCGCACTTCTATGACACCTATGCCTGCGCCGATGGCAAGTTCGTTGCGGTCGGCGCGATCGAGCCGCAGTTCTATGCCGAGCTGCGCGAGCGCTGCGGCATCCACGACGAGTTGTTCGACGACCAGAACGACCCGGCGCGTTGGCCGCTGCTGAAGCGGCGCCTGGCGGACATCTTCCGCACCCGCACGCGCGACGAGTGGTGCAGCGTGCTCGAAGGCACCGATGCCTGCGTGGCGCCGGTGCTCGATTGGGACGAAGCGCCGATGCATGCGCACAACCGCGCGCGCGGCACCTTCGTGACGGCGCACGGCGTGGTGCAGCCGGCGCCGGCGCCGCGCTTCTCGCGCACTGCAGCGGTGGCGCCGACGCCGCCGATCGATGTATCGCTCGCGCAGGCGATGATCGACTGGGGCTTGCCGAGCGCCGCCGACAGCGACACACGCCCCGACTGAGCCGACCCTCCGGAGAGATTCGACATGCCCCTGCAGACCACCCGTTCGTGGAGCAACGAGGAGCTCGACGCGCTGCGCGACTCGGCGATCCGCTTCATCGAGACCGAGATGCAACCGCAGGACGACGCGGCGCGGCAGCGCGGCCACGTCGGCCATGCGCTCTGGCGCCGGGCCGGCGAACTCGGCTTTTTGTGCGCCGACATTCCCGACACCTATGGCGGCGCCGGCGGCGACTTCCGCCACGAGGCGGTGTTCTATGAAGAGATGTCGCGCCGCGGGCTGACCGGCATGAGCCCGTCGGTGCACAGCATCGTCGCGCACTACGTGCTGAACCACGGGACCGAGGCGCAGCGCCGGCGCTACCTGCCGCGCATGGCGAGCGGCGAGCTGGTCGGCGCGATCGCGATGACCGAACCTGGCGCCGGCTCCGATCTGCAGGGCGTGCGCACGCGCGCCGACAAGCGCAGCGACGCGGGCGGCGACCACTACCTGATCAACGGCAGCAAGACCTTCATCACGAACGGCTTTCTCGCCGGCCTGGTGCTGGTGGTGTGCAAGACCGACACGTCGCAGGGCGCACGTGGCACCTCGATCCTGATCGTCGAGACGCAGGGTTGCGCGGGCTACCGTGTCGGGCGCGTGCTCGACAAGCTGGGCCTGAAGGCGCAGGACACGTCGGAGCTGTTCTTCGACGACGTCCGCGTGCCGGCCGAGAACCTGCTGGGCGGTGTGGAGGGCAAGGGCTTCTTCCAGCTGATGGGCGACCTGCCTTACGAGCGGCTCATCATCGGCGTGATGGCGCTGGCCGCGATGGAAGGCGCGTTCGATGCGACGCTGGCCTACGTGCGCGAGCGCAAGGCCTTCGGCAAGGCCATTGCCGAGCAGCAGAACACCAAGTTCAAGCTCGCCGAGGTCGCGACGCAGATCATGGTCGGTCGGGCGTTCATCGACCGCTGCGTCGAGCAGCTCGTCGCCGGCACGCTGGACACCGCGACCGCGTCGATGGCCAAGCTGTGGGGATCGGAGACGCAGGGCCGCGTGCTCGACGAGCTGCTGCAGCTGTTCGGCGGCTACGGCTACATGAACGAGTACCTGATCGCCCGCATGTACGCCGACGCGCGCGTGCAGCGCATCTATGGCGGCACCAGCGAGATCATGAAAGAGGTGATCTCGCGCGCGTTGTGAGGGCCCAAGGACCATGGCGTAGCCGTTCTTTCGAGCGGCCGCACCGATCGGCTCGCGGTCGCCCGACCGCGTGGCGTCACCCGCTCAGTGCAGCGCTTCGCTCGTCAGTCCCATGTCGGCGTTGCTCATCAGCGCCTCGATGTCGGCGAGGATCAGCATTCGCTCGACCTCGCCCGTCTTGACGCACCCGATGCCCATGATGAAGTCTGCCTCCACCGATGCCTTCATCTCGGGCGCCGACTTGATGCAATCGGCGCCAAGGGCCAGAACGTCGGACACCGAGTCGACCACGGCCCCGATCACGCGGCCGCGCACGTTCAGCACGATGACCACGGTGAGCTCGGTGTACTCGGCGGTATCGCAGCCCAGTTGCAGGCGCAGGTCGACGATCGGCACGATGACACCGCGCAGATTGACCACCCCTTTGATGAAGGGCGGCGCATGCGCGATTCGCGTGGGAGCTTCATAGCTGCGAATCTCCTGGACCCGCAGGATGTCGATGCCGTACTCCTCGCCGCCCAGACGGAAGCTGAGAAACTCCTTGGGCATGGCGGGACCTGCCAGGGTCTCGCTCTCGGCATGCGACGAGGCAGCGGGCGGCACGACGGGCGCGGCGACGCGGCTCTCTTCTACGAGGGTGTTCATGTCAGTGTCCTTCGTGTTCAGAACGATTCCCAGTCGTCGGTACCGGTCTTGGCACGCGCGGCGGTCGCCTGACCCGCATCGACAGGTGCTGCCGGTCGAGCCGCAGGCGTGGCCTTGAAAGTGGGCCGAACCACGTTCTTCGCGCGACTCGGGCTGCGACGCTCGCCGACCGACTTGTCGGCCGTCGATGCAGGGGCAGCGTTGCCGCTTTGACCTGACAGCTTGAACACCGCCACCGCCTGCACCAGCTGTTGCGCCTGAACTTTCATGCTCTCCGCAGCGGCGGCACTTTCTTCCACGAGCGCAGCATTCTGTTGAGTGGCCTGATCCATTTGCGTGACTGCCTCACCCACCTGGGCAACTCCGGCACTCTGCTCGGTGCTCGCTGCGCTGATCTCGCCCATGATGTCTGTCACGCGCTTGATCGAACCCACGACCTCGCTCATCGTGGCCCCAGCCTGGTCAACGAGAACAGTACCTTGCTCGACGCGCTCCACGCTGGCGCCGATCAGGCTCTTGATTTCCTTGGCCGCTTCGGCCGATCGCCCGGCGAGGTTGCGGACCTCGGAGGCGACGACTGCGAACCCACGACCCTGTTCGCCCGCGCGGGCTGCTTCGACCGCAGCGTTCAACGCGAGGATGTTGGTCTGGAAGGCTATGCCATCGATGACGCCAATGATGTCGGCGATCTTCTTCGAACTGTCGTTGATGCCCTTCATGGTGGCGACGACCTGGCTCACCACCTCGCCACCCTGAATGGCGACGGCGCTGGCACCTTGGGCGAGCTGATTCGCTTGACGGGCGTTGTCCGCGTTTTGCTTGACCGTCGAGCCGAGTTCCTCCATGGAGGCGGCCGTCTCTTCGAGAGCCGCCGCCTGTTCTTCGGTGCGGCTCGCGAGATCGTTGTTGCCTTGGGAGATCTGGGCGCTGGCCGTTGCGATGCTGTCGGCCGAGCCACGGACCTGGCCGATCAAGCCAACGAGCTGCCCTTGCATCGCGCCCATCGATGCCAGCACGCTGCCGGCGGGGGCCTCGTTGGCGCCACGCACCGGGCTGAGATCACCGTGGGCAACCCGCTCGGCAACGGCGCTGAGCTCAGCCGGCTCCGCACCGAGCGACGCCACGAGGCGCCGGGTGATCAGCCAGCCCAGCGCGATGGCGACCAGAACGGTGACTGCACTGATCGCGGCCAGCCACGCCCGTTGAGTGGCATACGCGGACGCAGAGTCATCGACGTTGTGCTTCGCCTGTTCGGCGCTGTAGCTGATGTACTCCTTGGAAGCCGCCAGCAACGACGCCAGCAGGGGCCGGCATTCGACGTTCATCTTGTCGATCGCCTCGTCGTGCTTCCCGCTCGCTGCCAGTTCGACGATGGCGACGGCGACCGGGCCGTACTGCGACTCGACCTTGTCGATGGCAGCGACCAGCGCGCGGTCTCGCTCAGTCGCATCTGCCGCGGTCGCCGCCGCGTCGTTCAGCGCCTTCAGGCTCGCCTTGAGATCTTCATTGGCCTTCACCGCCATGGTTTTCGCCGACTCACGATCGGCAGCCGTCTTGACCAGGACCATGTCGCGCACGCCGATGGCGCGGCGGTTGGCGAGTATGCGCACATCGGTGGCCAGATTCTGGCGTTCTGCCGCCCCGCTGACATAACCCGAGAAGCGTTCGTTGGCAGCGCTCAGGCCGCGCAGCGCCAAAAGGCTGACAGCCAGTACGAGTATGGCGAGTGCCCCGAAAGCCAGTGACAGCTGTTTCTTGACGGTGAGGTTGTTCATTGACTTGACTCCAGACGGTGCGGATTGACCTGTGCGAGGCAACGCAGTCGTCGGCCAGCACATGGCAACTCGACGACGCTGAGTGCACTTCGGCGCGAAGCAAATATCCCTTGAGCAAATTTATTTGCTTGCCGCTGAGAGGCGTGAATATTTCATGCCTTTTGGTTACCTCAAGTGGGTCGGCGCCATGGTTGAATCGGCCTCTCGCCGAAATTCGCTCCGCAAAACTGCGCATGTTGCCCAAGACCCTGGCCCTGATAGACGACGACAAGGAGTACACCGACGGCCTGTCGCGCTATCTGCGCGAGCAGGGAATCGATGTCAGCACGTTCGAGCACAGCGGGGATTTCCTGGTGCACGCCGATCCGTACGCCTTCGAGTTCTACCTCGTCGACTTGATGCTGCCGGGAATGGAGGGAACGGACCTCATCAAGGTCCTGCGCCACCGCACCAACGCTGGCATCCTCGTCGTTTCGGGACGAGTCGACAGTGAGGCCTTCAAGGAGGTGGTCAAGGCCGGGGGCGACATGTACCTGGCCAAGCCATTGAATTTCGAGCAAGTCGGCCTGGCCATCGAGGCGGTGCAGCGACGGGCCGGCGCGACGGACCCGATTCGGAGCACCTGGCGCCTGGATCGACGCATCGGTCAGCTGCTGGCGCCCGACGGTGCCCGCATCGATCTGAGCGAGGCAGATCGCGCATTGATCGAATGCTTCGTCGAGGCGGAAGGTGAGGTCGTACCGCGAGACGCCTTGCTCCTGCGCCTGGGCAGAGCCGCTGACTTCGTGGATTCGGGTGGCCTGAACGGCACGGTCTTCCGGCTACGCCGGCGCATCGAGCGCGCCACGCCGGTGCCCGTGCCCTTGCAGACCAAGTCAGGCGTCGGCTACGTCTTCCGCTCGCCGCTCCGGGTGATCTGAGACCGCTCGACCTCAGCTCTGTGCGTGGGCATCGGACTGAACGAGCACCAGCCTGATGGTTGACCCTTCGGGGCCGGTACGTGTCACTTCGACCGTGCCGCCGTGCAGCGACATCACTCGCTTGACGATGTAGAGCCCGAGGCCATGTCCGGCATCTCTGTCGCCCCCTCGTGCACCGCGCGCGAACAGGCGTGGCAAGAGGTCTGCAGGAACTCCCGGGCCAGCGTCGCTCACATCGATGAGCAGCGCAGGCGGCGTATCCGAGTCGGCTATTCGCATCGAGACGCCAGACCCCTCGGGGCTGAACTTCAGCGCATTGGACAGGACGTTGCGCAGTGCGAGGCGCATCAGGCTCATGTCCATCATCGCAGTCCGCGTTGTTGTTTCGCGATCGACACGGATGCGGTCGCGTTCATCGGGCGGAAGGTCTTCCACGACGATGTTGATCAGCGTGTCGATGTCGGCGTCGTCGACTTGAATGGGGTTCGGACCGGCCAGCATGGATGCCACGGCGAGCGTGTTGTCGACACTTGTCAGCACCTGACCCAACACGGCCCGCGCTCGCACAACGCGCTCCGAGGCGAACTCGGCGCCCGCGCCGACCAGCGCACGCTGGGCGCTCTGCATCGCGGCCGAGGCGTTGTTCAGTGGCTGTCGGACTTCATGGGCCAGGACGTCGAGCATTTCCGTTCGTTCCCGCAGCAAGGTGTCGACCTCTGACGCATGCGCTTCGATCTGGGCTCGAAGTTGCTGTTCGCGGGTCAAGGCTGCCTGGGTCTGCCTCAACTCGGTGACTTCGGTGACCTGCACGAGAAACCCTTTCACCATGCCGTCGACGATGTCGGGGATGTACTCTGCCAAGCTGTGCCGCTCGACCCCGCCCGGACCGGGGACGATTCGCTCGAAGACCTGGCGTGACCCTGCCAAGGCCCCGCGAATGTGCTGCTCGTTCTTTGCGAAGAGCTCCGGTCCGAGCAGATCGCGGATCGAGGTGCCCAGCAAGCGGTCGGGATCGACACCGAACCATCGCTCGTACGCGCGATTCGCAAACCGGCATTTCAAATCGTGATCCCAATAGGCCAACATCGACGGCACGCGGTCCACGAGGAGGCGCATGTAGTACGTGGCATCTGCGTCGAGAGCGTCGGTCATGAAGTCGATACCTGTGCCAAGTGGGTCATTCTGAGCCCAAAGGCCCGACTGCTCGGTGCTGGTGATCGAGGCCATCACGTTGGCCGAAGTCTCAGGCAAACAGGTCGCGATTCTTCCGGAGCGCCGCCACGACGAGTGCATCGATGCCTTCGCCGTTGCGCTCGTCGAGATGCGCCAGCAGCTGTTGGCGCATGCGAGGCTCCCAGAAGCGACGCACATGCAGGGCGATGTCGTGCATCGAATCGTCGCGATCGGGCATCGCCGCGAAGAAGGCGCCGATGCGGTTGACCATGCGGACCAGGTTGTCGTTGTTCATCGCTCAGACCTTGACGATGTCCAGAATCACGCGTTCTGCGTGTGCATAGACAACGAGGTCGTCGCGCCGAGCCAGCCCGATCAGGCTCATCCGCGCCGCCTGTGCGGTGCGCACCGCAAGCAGGGTCGGGGCCGAGACCGCGGCCAGCAGCGACGCACCCGCGGTTGCTGCCTTCTGCACCATCTCGACGCTCGCTCGGCTGGTCACCGCGATGAAGCCGCCGTCGATCGGCGTGCGCGCGACGGCGCCGATGAGCTTGTCGAGCGCGTTGTGCCGCCCCACATCCTCACGCACGACGAGCACTGCACCGTCGACCGCACACCAGGCCGCCGCGTGCACGGCGCCGGTGGCTTCGCACAGCACCTGGCGCTCTCGCATCTCGCGCATCGCCCGCGCGACCGCGCTGGCGCGCACCGGTGCGCCAGCACGCACCAGGGGCACGGGTCGCAGGACCTGATCCAGGCTTTCGGTGCCGCACACGCCACAGCCGGTGCGTCCGGCGAGCGTCCTGCGGCGCGCCTTCAACGCCATGAACGTGCGCGAGGACACCTCCATCTGAACGGTGATTCCTTCAGGCGAGTTCACGACCTCACATCCGAACAGTTCGGCCGCGCTTCCCAGGATGCCCTCGCTCAAGCCGAAGCCCAGCGCGAAGTCCTCGAGGTCGGCGGGCGTGGCCAGCATCACCGCGTGCGAGATGCCGTTGAACTCGAGCGCGACGGGCACCTCTTCGGTGAGCCAGTCGTCGAGCTCGCAACGCTCGCCGCCGCGCCAGCGCACCACCGGCGCGAGGCGCCCCCCCACAGCGTGCGATGCCAGGGCAGGTGCGATCATTTCGCCCCCGCCGTGTCGGTGGCCAGGCGCCGCTCCAGCAGGCCGGCCTGGATCTTGTCGAAGCGGCTGTACTCGCGCTGCCATTCGGACGGCTGCGTCACCGGCATCACCTGCACCGCGGTGACCTTGTACTCGGGGCAGTTGGTGGCCCAGTCGGAGCTGTCGGTCGTGATCACGTTGGCGCCCGACTCGGGGAAGTGGAATGTCGTGTAGACCACGCCTGGCTGCATGCGCTCGCTCACGACCGCGCGCAGCACCGTGTCGCCGGCCCGGCTCTGGATGCCGACCCAGTCGCCGTCCTTCACGCCGCGGTCTTCGGCGTCATGCGGGTGGATCTCGAGCCGGTCCTCGCTGTGCCACTGGTTGTTCTCGGTTCGCCGCGTCTGCGCGCCGACGTTGTATTGCGACAGGATGCGCCCGGTCGTGAGCAGCAGCGGGAACTTGCGTGTCACCTTCTCGTCGCTGGCCACGTACTGCGTGATGATGAATCTGCCCTTGCCGCGCACGAACTTGTCGACGTGCATCGTCGGCGTGCCGCTCGGCGCGGCCGCATTGCAAGGCCACTGCACACTGCCGAGCTTGTCGATCAGCTCGTAGCTCACGCCCGAGAAGGTCGGCGTGAGCGCCGCAATCTCGGCCATGATCTCCGAAGGGTGCTTGTAGTTCATCGGGTAGCCGAGCGCGTTCGACAGCAGCATCGTCACCTCCCAGTCGGCGTACTGCGCCTTGGGCGGCATCACCTTGGTGACGCGCGAGATGCGGCGCTCGGCGTTCGTGAAGGTGCCGTCCTTCTCGAGAAAGGACGAGCCGGGCAGGAATACATGCGCGTACTTAGCGGTTTCGTTCAGGAACAGGTCCTGCACGACGATGCACTCCATGGCTTCGAGCGCGTGCGCCACATGCTGCGTGTCGGGGTCGGATTGCACGATGTCCTCGCCCTCGCAGTACAGCCCCATGAAGCTGCCGTCGAGCGCGGCATCGAACATGTTCGGGATGCGCAGGCCGGGTTCGCTTTGCAGCTCCACGCCCCAGGCTTGCTCGAACTGCGTGCGCACGGTCGTGTCCGACACATGCCGGTAGCCCGGCAGCTCGTGCGGGAACGAGCCGATGTCGCACGAGCCCTGCACGTTGTTCTGGCCGCGCAGCGGGTTGACGCCCACGCCTTCGCGGCCGACGTTGCCGGTGGCCATCGCGAGATTGGCGATGGCCATCACGGTGGTCGAGCCCTGGCTGTGCTCGGTGACGCCCAGGCCGTAGTAGATCGCCGCGTTGCCGCCGGTGGCGTACAGCCGTGCGGCGGCGCGCAGATCGGGGGCAGGGACGCCGCTGACGGCCTCGGTGGCTTCGGGCGAGTTCTCGGGGCGCGACACGAACTCGCGCCATTCGCGGAACGATTTCTCGTCGCAGCGCTCGGCGATGTACGGCTCGGCGAGCAGACCCTCGGTGACGATGGTGTGCGCGAGCGCGGTGACGACGGCCACGTTGGTGCCCGGTCGCAATTGCAGGTGGTACTCGGCCTGGATGTGCGGCGACTTGACGATATCGATCCTGCGCGGGTCGATCACGATCAGCTTCGCCCCTTCGCGCAAGCGCTTCTTCATGCGCGACGCGAACACCGGGTGGCCATCGGTCGGGTTCGCGCCCATCACCAGGATCACGTCGGCCTTCTCGACCGACTTGAAGGTCTGCGTGCCGGCCGATTCGCCCAGCGTCTGCTTCAGCCCGTAGCCGGTGGGTGAATGGCAGACGCGCGCGCAGGTGTCGACGTTGTTGTTGCCGAACGCGGCGCGCACCAGCTTCTGCACCAGGTAGCCCTCTTCGTTGGTGCAACGTGACGAGACGATCCCGCCGATCGAATCGCGGCCGTGCTTGGCCTGGATCCGCTTGAATTCGCTGGCCGCGTAGCCGATCGCTTCCTCCCAGCTCACTGCCTGCCACGGGTCGCTGATCTTCCTGCGGATCATCGGTGTCGTGATGCGGTCCTGGTGCGTCGCGTAGCCCCACGCGAAGCGGCCCTTCACGCACGAGTGGCCTTCGTTCGCGGCGCCGTCTTTCCACGGCACCATGCGCACGACTTCGTTGCCCTTCATCTCGGCCTTGAAGCCGCAGCCGACGCCGCAGTACGCGCAGGTCGTGATCTTGCTGTGCTCGGGCTGGCCGAGCCAGATCACCGTCTTCTCCTGCAAGGTGGCGGTCGGGCAGGCCTCGACGCAGGCGCCGCAGCTCACGCACTCGCTCTCCATGAAGGGCTCGTCCATGCCCGGCGACACGCGCGATTCGAAGCCGCGGCCGCTGATGGTCAAGGCGAACGTGCCCTGCGTTTCCTCGCAGGCGCGCACACAGCGGTTGCAGACGATGCACTTGCTCGCGTCGTAGGTGAAGTACGGGTTCGATTCGTCCTTTTCGCTCTTCAAGTGGTTCGCGCCGTCGAAGCCGTAGCGCACATTGCGCAGGCCGGCGACGCCCGCCATGTCCTGCAGTTCGCAGTTGCCGTTGGCGCTGCAGGTGAGGCAGTCGAGCGGGTGGTCGGAGATGTAGAGCTCCATCACGCCCTTGCGCAACTCCTGCAATTTTGGCGACTGCGTGCGCACCTTCATGCCGGCTTCGGCCGGCGTGGTGCACGAGGCCGGGTAGCCCTTGCGGCCGTCGATCTCGATCAGGCACAGTCGGCACGAGCCGAAGGGCTCGAGGCTGTCTGTCGCGCACAGCTTGGGCACCTGGATGCCGGCATCGACAGCCGCGCGCATGAGCGACGTGCCCTTCGGCACCGTGACCTGGTTGCCGTCGATCTCGAGCGTGAACTCCTGGTCGGACTCGCGCTTCGGCGTGCCGAAGTCACTGACCTTCAGATGTTCGAGCATGGTGATTCCTCAAGCCGCCTGGCGGTCAGGGTTGGCGAGACCGAAGTCCTGCGGGTAGTGGTTCAGTGCCGAGAGCACCGGGTAGGGCGTCATGCCGCCCATCGCGCACAGGCTGCCGTGCAGCATCGTGTCGCAGAGGTCACGCAGCAGGGCGACCTGCTGCCCCTTGTTGTGCCTGGACAGGGGTGGCGCGATGATCTTGTCGATCACCTCGACGCCGCGGGTCGAACCGATGCGGCAGGGCGTGCACTTGCCGCAGGACTCGATCGCGCAGAACTCCATCGCGTAGCGCGCGAGCTTCGCGAGATCGGCGCTGTCGTCGTGCACGACGATGCCGCCGTGGCCCACGACCGCGCCCACCGCCGCATAGGCCTCGTAGTCCAGCGGCACATCCCACTGCGATTCGGGCACGTAGGCACCGAGTGGCCCGCCGACCTGGACCGCCTTGATGGGCCGGCCGCTGGCGCTGCCGCCACCGAAGTCGTAGAGCAGTTCGCGCAGACTCACGCCGAAGGCCTTCTCGACCAGACCGCCATGCTTGATGTTGCCGGCCAGCTGCATCGGCAGCGTGCCGCGCGAACGGCCGACGCCGTAGTCGCGGTAGTGCGCCGCGCCGCGCGCCAGGATCAGCGGCACGCTGGCGAAGCTGATGACGTTGTTGATCACGGTCGGCTGGCCGAACAGGCCTTCGATCGCCGGCAGCGGTGGCTTCGCACGCACGATGCCGCGCTTGCCCTCCAGGCTCTCGAGCATCGCGGTCTCTTCGCCACACACGTAGGCGCCGGCCGCCTTGCGCACGATGAGCTGGAACGCGCGGCCCGAGCCCAGCACGTCGTCGCCGAGGAAGCCCGCGGCGGCGGCCCGGGTGATCGCCTCGCTCATCGTCGCGACCGCGTCCGGGTACTCGCTGCGGATGTAGACATAGCCCCGCGTGGCGCCGACCGCGAGCGCCGCGATCGTCATGCCTTCGATCAGCATGTAGGGGTCGCCCTCCATCGTCATGCGATCCGAGAAGGTGCCCGAGTCGCCCTCGTCGGCATTGCAGACGACGTATTTTTGCGTGGCCTGCGCGGCCGCCACGGTCTTCCACTTGATGCCGGTCGGGAAGGCCGCACCGCCGCGCCCGCGCAGGCCCGAGTCCAGCACCTGCTGCACGATCGCCTCGGGCGCAAGCGCCAGCGCGGAGCGCAGGCCCTTGAAGCCCTCGTGCACTTCGTAGTCGGCGAGCGAGAGCGGATCGGTCACGCCCATGCGCGCGAAGGTCAGCCGCTCCTGCTTCGCGAGGTACGGGATCTGTTCGGTGATGCCATGACACAGCGCGTGGGTGCCGCCGCTTGTCTGGGCGGCGTCCAGCAGCGCGGGGATGTCGTCGGGCGTGACCGGGCCGTAGGCGATGCGGCCTTGCGGCGTGGCCACCTCGACCAGCGGCTCCAGCCAGAACAGACCGCGCGAGCCGTTGCGTACCAGGTCCAGTGCGATGCCGCGGCGCGCGCACTCGAGCTGCAATGCGGCAGCGACCGCGTCGGCGCCGACGGCCAGGGCGGCCGAGTCGCGCGGCACGTAGATCGTGACGGCGCTCATCGTGAGTCTCGCAGGGCTTCGATCAGCCGATCGAACTTCGCGGGGTTCATGCGAGCATGCAGGCGCCCACCGGCCACGATGGCTGGCGAGGACGCGCACAGGCCGAGGCAGAACACCGGCTCCAACGTGAAGAGGCCATCCGCGCTCGTCTCGCCATGCCCGCCGTGCGTATGGCAATGCAGGCTTTGCTCCGCATGCGCCAACAGCGCATCCGCGCCCATCGCCTGGCAAGCCTCGGCGCGACAGACCTGCACCACATGCTTGCCCGGAGCCTCACTGCGAAAGTGGTGGTAGTACGTGACCACGCCGTGCACTTCGGCGCGCGAGAGGTTCAGGCCCTCGGCGATCACGGGGACAACCTGCGGTGGTACGCAGCTCAGCGCCTCCTGAACGGCATGCAGCACAGGCAGCAGCGCGCCCGGCTGTCCGTCATGGCGCCTGACGAGCGCCTGCACATCGTTGATGATTGAATCGTCCATGGTCACCGGATCAGTTGAAGAACCTGGCCACGCTCAGCAGGGTGCGATAGACGCCCCAGGCCAGCGGGATGCCCACGGCCATCCAGGCCAGGGCTACCATCAAGCCGCTGGACTGACGGCCAGTCACGGTGCCCGGCGCCGCCGCTTCGGCCACGGTGCGGTCGTGCGAGAGACGCTTCTCTTCGGCTAATTCGGCATCGGTCATGAACCACTTGCGCGCCACCGGGCGCACGAGCAGATTGCAGATCAAGCCGACGACCAGCATGGCGACCAGGATGTACATGGTCTGGTTGTAGACCTGCTCGCGCGGCAGGCCCAACCCGAGCTGGTACTCGCGCATGTAGTTCACGACGACAGGTCCGATGATGCCGGCGGTGGCCCAGGCCGTGAGCAACCGGCCGTGGATGGCGCCCACCATCTGCGTACCGAACAGGTCGGCGAGGTAGGCGGGTACCGTGGCGAAGCCACCCCCGTACATGCTCAAGATGATGCAGAACGCGGCGACGAACAGCAGCTTGCTGCCCGCAGCTGCGCTGGCAGGGATGCTGAAGTAGAGCAACCCGCCCAGCACGAAGAAGACCACGTAGGTGAGCTTGCGCCCGAGCTTGTCGGACAGGCTGGCCCAGACGAAGCGGCCGCCGATATTGAACAGGCTCAGCAGCGCCGTGAAGCCGGCCGCCACACCGGCGATGGCGGTGAGCTGCTCCTTGTCGAGTTCGCCGAACTTCTTCGCCACACCGATCAGGCTGCCCCCGAACACTTCCTGAAGCATCGGGCTGGCCATGCCGATCACGCCGATGCCCGCCGACACGTTCATGCACAGCACCATCCACACCAGCCAGAACTGCGGGATGCCCCAGACTTTGCTCACGTGCACGTGGCCGCGCGTGATCATCTCGTTCTTCGCCTGCGTGGCGGGAGCCGTCCAGTCGGCGGGCTTCCAGCCGTTGGGCGGAACGCGGTAGCCCAACGCGCCGCCCATCATGAAGACGAAGTAGAGGGCCGCCATCGCGAGGAACGTCGGGATCACGCCGACATCGTTGCCGGACCCGAACGTCTTCATCAGTTCCGCCGCCAGCGGCGACCCGATCATCGCCCCGCCACCAAAGCCCATGATCGCCATGCCGGTGGCCATGCCGCGTTTGTCAGGGAACCATTTGATGAGCGTGGAGACCGGCGAGATGTAGCCCAACCCGAGGCCAACACCGCCGATCACGCCGGAGCCCAGCCACATCATCCAGAGCTGATGGGTCGACACGCCCAGCGCCGATATCAACAAGCCGCCACACCAACAGAGTGCCGCAACGACGCCCGCCTTGCGCGGCCCGGCATGCTCGAGCCAGCCGCCCCACAGCGCCGCGGATGATCCCAGCAGGACGAAGAACAGCGTGTACATCCAGCCCAGGCTGGCGATGCGCCAGTCGCAGCCACTTGCAAACAGTTCGGTGAGCAGGCTCATGTCCTTCGGGCACGTGCCGGCACCGGCACTGCCCAGTGCCTTGGACAGCGGCAACCAGAACACCGAGAAGCCGTAGGCCATCCCGATGCACAGGTGGATGGCCAACGCGGCAGGCGGGACCAACCAGCGGTTGAAGCCCGGGGCCGCAACGATTCGCTCCTTGGAGAGGAAGCTGCCGTGCCGCGGGTGGCTGCCGGTCGTGGTTCCAGTAAGTACTGCGGACATCGTCTCTCCGATCGTGTGTGGACGTTCTTTCATCACATATATATGCTGTGACAGCATGAGTGAAGCAATTTACGGAAACCACAATGATTCCGCAATATGAGCTGAATCGCACGCCACAGACACCCAAGGCAGCACAATGGTTATGTTGCGTGGCACCTAAGGTTTAACCCGGATGCACAAGGTTTCGATCAAACCCCAATGGACCATCAGCGATGCCGATGGCGACAGCCTGTCGCCGCGCCTGCTCGAACTCCTGGCTCAGGTGCACGACTTCGGCAGCTTGTCCGGTTCGTGCAGGCACAGCGGCGCGTCGTACCGACACGCATGGAACCTCGTGCGCCAGGGTGAAGCGCAAATCGGTGCGCCGCTGATGCGCATGGAGCGCGGCAAGGGCTCGACGCTCACGCCACTCGGCGAGAAACTGGTCTGGGCCGGTCACCGCATTGCGGCACGCCTGACCCCGCTGCTCGAATCGTTGGCCTCCGAACTCGAGGTCGAGATCGGCAGCGTCTTGGCGGCCGACCGAGACCTGCTGCGCGTGCATGCAAGTCACGGCTTCGCCATCGAGAAGTTGTTCGACACCTTGGCCGCACAACATGTGGCCGTCGAACGCAAGTACATCGGTAGCCAGGAGGCGGTAGCGTCCCTTCGCGACGGCGCATGTGACATGGCTGGATTCCACATTCCCGAAGGCGAATTCGAGCAGCAGGCGTTTGCCCACTACGCGCGCTGGTTCGATGCCCGGGACAGCCGCATCATTCACGTCGCGACCCGGCACCAGGGGCTGATGCTGGCGCCCGGAAATCCGCTCAAGATCTACCGCGTCGCCGACCTGGCGCGTCCGGGCGTTCGCTTCGTCAATCGACAACGCGGGTCAGGAACCCGCTTCCTGCTCGATTGCCTGCTCGACAAGGCGAAGGTCGACGCGGCGCGGATCGCGGGCTACGAGCAGGGCGAATACACGCACGCGGCAGTAGCCGCCTACGTCGCCAGCGGCATGGCCGACGTGGGGTTCGGCGTCGAAACGCCGGCCCGCCGTTTCAAACTCGAATTCATTCCCGTGGCGACCGAGCGCTACTTCCTGCTTTGCCGCGCAGAGACACTCGCCTCGCCGTCGATGCAGACCACGCTCGCCGTCCTGAGAAGTGCGTCGTATCAAAAGGCAGTGAATGAACTGCCGGGCTACACCGCCGTCAAGTGCGGGCAGGTCGATACGCTGCAGCGCGCGTTTCCGCAGTACTCGCAAGCCAAGAAGGCGCGTGGTCGACGCGTGACGACCTGAGTGCGCAGTTGTTCGCAGCATCTCGGCTACCGAGGTCCTCATGTGCTTCGAAGCGTGCTACATGGGGCCAACTCAATGACGATCGGTCCCGTTGTAGATCGACTTGGGCACCGACCATTCCGGTGGGCTCAGCACTGCCGGGGCGGTCTCCTCGTCCTGATCCACCGACGGTTCGGGCGACAACGAGCGTTGCCCGAGGTCATCTGCTTCCCACACCGGAAGATCAATGTCGGCAGGGGGTGTCCGCCGCCGCTCCCACACGCGCCTCAATACAAGCAGGCCCAATGGGAGCAACACCAGAGCAAGCCCAAAGATCCACGCCATGCCCATATATCCAAGTTTCCTCTGCATTCTTTGACTCACCCATCCACTCGCCGCTTCATTGCATACGCCCGCAGGAGAACGTGGATGCGTCTTAAAGGTGGTTGAGCCAGCCAAAATCTTAGAGTCCGGCGTCAGGAATTGGGTAGGACGAGAACGCGCCTCGGCGTCGCTCAAGGGCCCGTTCGAGGCCGTTGCGGTCACGCCGGTAGCTGCCCAGCGGACAGTCGCCGCGGGCCAGATGCGGCGGCGGATCCGTTCAGCCTGGGTTCACGTCAACGCCAGCAAGATACGCACATCCACGACGACCATGGACTGTCCGTGCAGGTTCGCGTGCCGATGGATCCTGTGGGACGATAGGGGTCGAACCAGAGTTGCTACTGAATGAACGTGAACGTCCTCCTCAAGCCGCTGTGTGCCTTGTTGATCCTGGTGGCTGCCCCCGCCTGGGCGGACGTCAGCCGGGACGAGGCGGCGGCGGCGGCGCAACGCGTCGCCAGTGGTCGCGTGCTGTCGGTCGACAAGACCGAAGCAGATCGTCGTCCGGTATGGCGGGTGAAGGTCCTCACCGGGCAGGGCGAGGTCAGAGTGATCCTGATCGACGCCGCGAGCGGGCGAGTTGTTGGCTGAACCGGAGGAGCCTGAATGCGCTTGTTGCTGGTCGAGGATGAAGCGCCCTTGAGGCTCGGGCTGGCGCGCCAACTCGAGGCCGACGGTTACCGGGTCGACCAGGCCGCTGACGGCGAGGACGGGCTCTTCCAGGCACGCGAATATCCCGTCGATCTCGCGATCGTCGATCTCGGCCTTCCGAAACTCGGCGGGCTCAACGTCGTCAAGGCGTTGCGGGCGGACGGTCGGGCCATTCCCATCCTGATACTGACCGCGCGTGGCAGCTGGCAGGACAAGGTCGTGGGCCTCGAGGCCGGCGCGGACGACTATCTGGTCAAGCCCTTCGAATACCCGGAGCTCGCCGCGCGCGTCAAGGCGCTCCTTCGGCGCTCGATGAAGGCGGCCTCGGATGTGTTGACGCTGGGATCGATCGCCATCGATTTCTCGGCACAGAACGCGCGCCTGCACGGGAACGCGGTCGAGCTGACCGCTTTCGAATACCGGCTGCTGGAATATCTGGTGCGTGAGCGAGCCCGGATCGTGACCAAGCAGGAGTTGTCAGATTACCTGTATCCGCATGACGAAGACCGCGACAGCAATGTCGTCGAAGTGCTGATTGGTCGATTGCGCCGCAAGCTCGACCCGAGTGGCGCCCTGTTGCCGATCGAAACCTTGCGCGGACGAGGCTACCGGTTCACTCTCGGATGAGGTGGCCCGACTCGATACGCGGGCGCCTGGTCGTGGGCGCCACGGCGGTTCTGATCGCCTTCGTGGCGGGCGCGGGGTGGGCGGTTCAGCGTGCCCATGAAGAGAGCGTGCGCACCGCACGGTTCGCGCAGTTGCAAGGCACCGTGTATCTGCTTCTCGCCGGTGTTGAACTCGACGAGCACGGCGCGCTGGTCCTTCCGCCATCGTTTCCCGAACCACGCTTGTCGTTGCCGGGGTCGGGCCTGTATGCGTCCATCGTCAACGTCGTGCGACGCGAAGACTGGCAGTCTCCCTCCAGCTTGGGAATCCAACCACCGTTTCTGCGCGATGTTGCCGTCGGCCAATGGCGCCCGGAGATCGTCGCCTCTGGTGGGCGCGACTATCTGGCCATGGGCTACAGCGTGACCTGGACCGAGCGCGCGCAGACCGCGCCGCTGGTGCTGTCCGTCGTCGAGGACAAGGCCGAATTCGATCGGGAGGTCACTGCCTTCCGGCGCACGTTGTGGGCATGGCTGGGCGGTGCAGCGGTGCTGCTGCTGGTATCGCAGACGCTGCTGCTCGGCTGGGGCCTGGCGCCGTTGCGCCGCGTGGCCCACGAAATCCGCAGCATCGAGGACGGTGGCCAGACCGAGATCGAGGGTCGGTACCCGACCGAGATCACGGCGTTGACCAGCAACCTCAACACCCTGATCCATCGGGAGCGCATGCGGCAGACCCGCTACAAGGAGGCGTTGAGCTTTCTCGCGCACAGTTTGAAGACGCCACTGGCCGTGCTGCGAACCGCGCTCGGCGAGCCGACGCGCCTGCCCGGCATCGTGAGCGAACAGGTCACCCGCATGGACAACATCGTGCAACATCAACTGGCACGTGCGGCGGCGAGTGGTGCTTCGCGCTTCGCCCCCTGGCTGCCCATCGGCCCCGTCATGAATCGGATTCGCGATTCGTTGATCAAGGTCTATGCCGACAAGGGCCTCGAATTCTCGTTCGATATTCCATCCGACCTCGTCTGGCGCATCGAGGAGGGAGATGCTTTCGAGATGTTCGGCAACGTACTGGACAACGCTGCCAAGTGGGCACAGACGAAGGTCACGGTCCGCGCGCGCCGCGAAGGCCATGCGCTGAATCTCCGTGTCGACGACGATGGCCCGGGGTTCGGCGACACCCGCTCGATCCTGCAACTGCACGTGCGTGGCGACGAGAAAGTGCCGGGCCACGGCGTGGGTCTGACCGTCGTCAACGACCTGGTTGCCAGCCACGACGGCGAACTGATCCTCACCCGCTCGGCGATGGGCGGGGCGCGGGTCGACATCATCCTGCGAGCCGCCTGAACAATCTCGCGTTCGTTCAGGTGGCGTTCACGGGGGGTCGCGCAAGATGACCTCACCGCAACACAAGGAGCCACCATGAAGCGCACCTTCCTCCAGCGACTGATTGCTTCCACCGTCCTGATCGGCGCCGTGCTCGGCACTGCATCGGTCGCGCAGGCCCGCCCCGATGTATACGTGTCGATCGGCCTGCCGGGCTTGCCGATTCTCTTGCCGCCGCCGCTGCCGCGTCCGTTCATCCGGTCCGAGCCTGTCTACGTTCAACCGCGGCCGGTTTATCAGGGGCCTCCGGCGGTGGTCTACGACCAACCGTGGCGGCCGTCTTATCGGTACGAGGTCGAGCGTGGCAGGGAGTGGCGTCATCGTGAATGGCAACGCCGCGAATGGGAGCGTCGTCACCATGAATGGGACCGTTCGCCGCATGGTGGCCGTCATGGGCGGGACTGAACGCAGCGCTTTCGGCCCAGGCCGAAAGGAAGCCGAGGTGAACCGAGGCGAACTGTCTCGACGCCGCGAGCGGCTTCAGCGCAAGCTGGCCACATCGTTCGAAGGCTGGCGCAGTGGACGCGTCGATCGCCTCAAGGAATCGCTGCGCGCGATCGAGCCCGAGTCGGGTACCGAGCGAAGCGCGACGGCGCCTGAGGGACGGAGCCCGAGCCAGCCCTGGGTCTGATCGCATGGTGCAGCGCGCCAGCGATTGCGCGCCCACGAAACAACAGGAGAACAAATCATGTTCAAGCGTCTTGGCCTTGCCGCCCTCAGTGCGGTTGCAGTGACCACCCTCAGTGCATGCGTGGTGGTGCCCCCACACGCTCATTCGCCACGCTACGTTCACGATCGAGACCACGACGGCGTGCCAAATCGCTATGACCGTGATCGCGATGGCGACGGAGTGCACAACCGCCGTGACCGCAGGCCCGATGACCCGTATCGCCGCTGAGCCAAAGCAGCGCGATCGGGTCGAGAGCGGTGAAGTCCTGGTGGCTCCGCCCAACAAGACCGCTCTCCCCAGCCGACAGAGCGAACTGCTGGCGTTGCGAAGCGAGACCGTGTGGCGGCGAACTCGCACAGCGCACGGACGGCGACGGTGCAGGTCTTCACGGGGCGGTCGCGCGCGGCAGTGGTTGCAGTTGGGCGTCGATCGCCTGGTCGGCGACCGTCTCGCCGTCATCCGCTGCGTCCGCCAGCACTCTCTGCGTCGATTCGCCATCCAGGCTGGCCGGCGTCGCCTTGGCCAGGGCCATCCATACCGCGAACGGGAGCTTGCACGGTAGGTATCGGGCAGGGCGGACCAGGTCGAGCGTGCCGGCGTCGATCGTGCCGCGCAGCAGCCAGACGCCGAAGGCTTCGGGAATTTCGTCTGGCTCGCCTACCTCGGCTGGCAGGAAGTAGTAGGTCTCGCAAGACAGCCACTGATAGGACTCGCGCTTCGCCGCGTGGCGGAGGTCCGCCAGCAGATCGGCCCGACTCACCTTGACCTCGTGGACTGCGCCCATGCTGGGCGCACAAGAAAAAACGGGCCGCTAAGGCCCGTCTTTCCTAGTCTAGTGGGAGGAGGAGGATCGAACTCCCGACCTTCGCATTGCGAATGGCACGTCACCAACAGTCAGCAATCACGCACAACAGAAAAGCGTCGTTAAATCAACGAGTTATCAGTTTACCACTGTTGTGGACAATGGTCACTTATTGCTGGTTTTCGCCGGCAAATGTGCCAGCAGTGTGCCAACCCGCCGTGGCGAATGGTTTCCGGCAACTACTTGGCACGTGCAATGAGCGTCTTTCCGACGCAGAGTTTCCAGCTGCGAGAATGCTTCGCACCGTTGCCTTCCAGGCCACATATGCCAAGTCGAGTTCGAATCCCGGAAGCCTCTCTCATTTGTGATCTCCGGCGCGCGTCAAGGTAGTTGTCGCCTCATTTATGCAGCCATCGGCTGAATATCGTTGCTGGTCGAATGCATCTTGACGATGGAGTCGCGTTCGGGGTTGAGCGTCACGGGGCCGACGGGCGACCAATTGCGTGTGGCGCCCGACCAGCGCTGCGGATTGAGCTCACGAGCGCTCGTGTACAGCGCGTGCCGCGCAGCCAGGATCGCGTGATCCTCACCGGCGTGGCGCTGAGCGGGACTGACGTAGCGGATGCTGCTGTGCCGATGGTCGTGGTTGTACCAACGCACGAAGCCGGCGGCCCAGATCCTGGCCTCGTCGAGATCGACGAAGCCCTTGGCGGGGAACTCAGGTCGGTACTTGGCCGTGCGGAACAGCGACTCGGCATAGGCGTTGTCGTCGCTCACGCGAGGGCGCGAGTACGAAGGCTTCACACCCAACCAGTTCAGCATCGCCAGCACCGTGGTGGCCTTGAGCGTGGAGCCGTTGTCGCGCGACAGCTTCCTGCCGTGGTGTGCCAGGCTGCCCGCCCGATGCGTCGTGGCGATGGAGGCCAGCTCCAGTGCGCACCACTGGGCGCGCAAGCTGATCGCGCTCGGGCTGGACGCGCGCATCATCTCGGCGCAGCTGGTCAGTCCGTACCGACGCGAAGGCGCGAGCGGAAAGAACGACGCAAACGACGCGGCGGCGATCTGCGAGGCGGCGTCGCGAGCGCGCATGCGCTTCATCCCTGTCAAGTCCGTCGAGCAGCAGAGCATGCTGTGCGTGCACCGGCTGCGCGAGGGGCTCAAGGAAGATCGAACCGCGTGCATCAACCGCATCCGCGGACTGCTGGCGGAGTTCGGGCTCGTGTTCCCGCAAAGCCCGCGCGAGTTGCAGGCAGTCCTGAGCGAAGTGCTCGAGGACGCGGGCAACGAACTCGGCACGCTGGCGCGGCTGACACTGCAACGAGCCCAAGCCCAGTGGCGTGAACTCGACGAGCACCTGGCCTGGTGCGACGAGCGCATCGCCGCGCACGCCAAGGGCAATGACGCGGTGAAGGCTGCGGCCACATTGCTGGGCATCGGTCCCGTGACCGCCTCGGCCGTGGTGGCCACCGTGGGTGACTTCAAGCAGTTCAAGAACGGTGCTCAGTTCGGGGCCTGGATAGGGCTCACGCCACGACAGC
>JBDTVC010000025.1:0-32489 GCA_040007475.1 Burkholderiales bacterium | reverse complement strand
TTCATCAGCATCATCCAGGACCCGGACACCTACGAGCGCTTCGAGAAGGTGGTGTTGATCCACGGTGTGCGGCAGGTCAGCGAACTGGCCTATGCGAAGTTCATCGAAGAGGACTTGCCGAACAACGAGTTCCTCGGTGAGTGGGTGCGCGCCAAGCTGATCTACTACCCGACGGTCACGCGCGAGCCGTTCCGCCATCAAGGCCGGCTGACCGACGTCATCGAGTCGGGCCAGCTGTTCCACGACATCGGGCTGCCGCCGCTTGACCCCGCGCTCGACCGGGCCATGATCTGCGGCAGCGCGGCGATGCTGACGGACAGCTGCAAGCTGCTCGACGCGCAGGGCTTTCACATCAGCCCGCGCCAGGGCGAACTGGGCGACTACGTGATCGAACGCGCGTTCGTCGAAAAGTAGCGCGCGGGCCATGCCCATCGACACCCTTGCAGGCGGCTCGACGCCGCGGAGCCTCTTCGCCGCGGCATTGCAATCGCGTTGGCCCGGCGTCTTGCTGTGCAGCGTGATCGCGATGGCCGCCAGCTTCATCGCGCGCCTGCACGGCGGCCCGCAGCTGCTGTACGCATTGCTGTTCGGCGTCTCGTTCCACTTCCTGCATGACGACGCGAAGATCCGCCCGGGCATCGAGCTGTGCACCGGCCAGGTGTTGCGGCTGGGTGTCGCGCTGCTGGGCGCGCGCATCACGGTCGCGCAGATCGCCGCGCTCGGCTGGAGCACCGCGCTGATCGTGGTCGGGTGTGTGCTCAGCACCATCGTCGGCGGCATGTGGGTCGCCCGCCGGCTCGGGCTCAGCACCACGCAGGGCCTGCTGTCGGGGGGCGCCACCGCGATCTGCGGTGCCTCTGCGGCGCTGGCGATCTCGGCGGTGTTGCCGCGCAGCCGCGAGCAGGAGCGCTTCACGCTGCTCGTCGTGGTCGCGGTCACTTCACTGTCGACCATTGCGATGCTGCTGTACCCGTTGCTGGTGCACGCGCTGCATCTCTCACCCGCATTGGCCGGGCTCTTTCTCGGTGGCTCGATCCACGACGTGGCGCAGGTCGTCGGTGCCGGCTACCTGATGGGGCAGGAGACGGGCGATGCGGCCACCATCGTCAAACTGTTCCGCGTGTCGATGCTGGCGCTGGTCGTGATCGTCGTGTCGGCGGCCTATCGTGGTCGTCGGCTGTCGTCCGAGAGCGCGGGTGCACCGCAGCGGCCGGCGCTCGTGCCCTGGTTCTTGTGGGTGTTCCTGCTGCTGGTGGCGGTTCACTCGCTGCACGCCATTCCCGAAGTGGCGCAGCCCTGGATCGGTGACGTGTCACGCGGCTGCCTCGTGGTGGCGATCGCCGCGCTCGGCGTGAAGACCTCGTTCCAGATGCTGCTTCAAACCGGCTGGCGTCCGTTCGCGCTGCTGCTGATCGAGACGGTCTGGCTGGCGGCGGCACTGCTGCTGTCGATCCTGATGTCTCGAACGTCCTGAGTGCCGACGGCGCCGATGACCGATTCGGTGGCGGGCCTCATGAACGCATGAGTCCGCAGACGTTTGCGCTCGCCTCGGCGACCGTCCTGATCGCGGCCTTCGTGCAGGGCAGCGCCGGTTTTGGATTCGCACTGATCACCGCGCCGGTGCTCGGGCTGATGGCGCCGGAGCAGTTGCCGGTCTGCGTGCTGCTGCTGATGCTTCCGCTGAACGCCTATGTCGCATGGCGCGAACGCGCCGCACTGGATGTGCGCAGTGGCAGCTGGATCACGGCAGGACGAATCGTCGGCACGCTCGGGGGGCTCTGGGTATTGACGTCGCTGTCGCTCAGGCACATGAACATCCTGATCGGCGCTTCGACCATCGGCGCCGCGAGCGTGACGCTGCTGATGCCCACGTTCACGCCGGCACGCGGCGTGTACCTCGCGGCGGGCGTCGTCACCGGCATCACCGAAACAGCCACCGGCATCGGGGGGCCGCCGCTGGCGCTCGTCTACCAGCATCACCCGGCGGCCGTCATGCGATCCACGATCGCGATCTGCTTTCTGGCGGGCGAGGTGATATCGCTGGCGTTCCTATGGTATGCCGGGCTCGCGCAGACAGGGCAGCTGCTCATCGCGCTCCAGCTCGCCCCGGCGCTGGCCGCGGGCGTCTTGCTCAGCAGGTTCGCGCATCGCGGTGTCAACGCGAGAGTGCTGCGCCTTCTGGTGATGTTGTTCTCGATCGCATCGGGCGCCGTTCTCCTGCTGCGCGCGTGAGAGGGCGGCCGTGGTCAGTGCCGCGGTCCAGTCGGGTGGCGATCGAGCATGAATCGGCCGAAGAACGCCGCGAGCTCGTCGTGCGCATCCAGCGGCAGCACGTTCGACACGTACTGATCGGGGCGCACGACCACCACCGCACCCCGTGCGCGGTCGATGCCGCGTTGATCGAAGATGTCGGGCCCGTTCTTGAGGTCTGGGCAGAAGGCCTTCTCGTAGTCGACGAGACCGAAGCATCCCTTGCGCGGGACCAGGATGGACGGCAGCTCCTCGACCTTGAGGTCACGGTGGCCCTGCTGGAAGACGGCGCGAAAGTCGATCACGCTGTCAATGTCCGCCCCCGTCGGCGTGAAGCGACGAATCGGCGAATCTGGAGACTCGGCCAGAAAGGCGGCGAGCTCGCGCAGCCGCTGGCCGCTTGCATCGGCGAAGGCATAGAGGCGCCACGCCCCGTCGGCTCGTGCGACGTGGCCGAGGTGCATGCGCTTGGCATCGGCGAGACGCACGACCGGTGCAGAGTGAAAGCGCATCCCGATCGTGAACCCCTTGGCGAGCCCCTGATGAGTGGCTTCGGCCGTCAGGACCGTGGTCGGCGCGTACCGCGTCGCCACGCCAGCCGTGTAGCGACCCGATTTCACGAAGTACGCCTGCAACTCCTGCGGGTCCACACCGCCCAGTTCCGGGCGGCTCGAATCCATCGGTGGCGACGCCATGATCGTCGACCACTCCTTGTCGAAGTCGATCAGTCCTTGGGCAATGGCATGGCGCTCGGCGGAGTAGGTGCGCAGCAGTTCCGGTGTGGCGCGCCCGTCGAGAACAGAGGCGAGCTTCCAACCGAGGTTGAACGTGTCCTGCATCGAAACATTCATTCCCTGGCCGGCCTTCGCACTTTGCGTGTGGCACGCGTCGCCCGCGATGAAGACGCGCGGCAGGCGGGACGCGACCTGTTCCGCGGGCACATCGTCGAACCGGTCGGTGACGCGCTGCCCGACCTGGTAGACGGCGAACCACGCCACACTCTTCACGTCGAGCGTATACGGATGCAGCACGCGCTGGGCGGTCGCGATGACCTTCTCCTGGGTGTTGTCACGAAAGGCGTCGCGGTTGTTCGGGTCGATCTCGCCGAGATCGACATAGAGCCGCACCATGTACCCGCCTTCGCGCGGAATGAGCAGGATGTTGCCCTCGTCCGCGGACTGGATCGCGGCCTTGAGCCGGATGTCCGGGAAATCGGTGACGGCCAGCATGTCCACCACGCCCCAGGCGTGGTTGGCAAAGTCGCCGCGAGGGGTGGCTCCAATCGACTCGCGCACTCGGCTGTGCGCACCGTCGCAGCCGACAACGTACTTCGCGCGCACAGCGGTCGGGGAACCGGTGTTCCTATCGCGCAGCGTGACCACGACCGGGTACTCGCCTTCGGACTCGACCTTCAGATCGACGAATTGCAGCCCGTAGTCGACCTCGAGCCGGGCGGGTGACATGCGCATGTAGTCGAGCAGGTACTGCTGCAGGCGGGCCTGGTTGACGATGAGGTGCGGAAACTCCGACAGGCCTTCTTCGGTGTCTTCGATGCGCCCGGTGCGCTCGATGCAAGTGCGGTCTCGCGTCGATGGGCGCCAGAAGACGGTCTCGTTCACCCAATGGGCCTCGCGCATGAGTTCCTGTCCCAGGCCGAAGGCCTCGAACATTTCCACGGTGCGGCACGCGATGCCGTCCGCCTGGCCGACCTGGAGCGCACCATCGCGGCGCTCGATCAGTCGCGTGCTGATGCCTGGAAAGTTCGAGAGCTGGGCCGCCAGCAGCGCACCGGCAGGCCCGCTGCCGACGACGAGAACGTCGACGGCATCGGGCAGCTTCTTCCTGGCGATGCGGGGGTCGCCTGGCCTGTAGCCGTCCAGATAGAACTGCATGTCATGTCCTTTTCAAATGTACGCTGATTATCAGTACACTGATTATAAGTGTAGGGATAGAATTTGGCTTGGTCGTACAGGCAAACCCTGAGGGAGTTCTCTGGAGATGACGACGAAGTTGCACATCGACGGTCTGGACGACTTGCCCGGCCACCACATCCGCCGACTCCAGCAGATCGCGGTCGGCATCTTCATGGACGAGACGGCGGACGTGAACATCACGCCGGTGCAGTTCGCGCTTCTGTTCGCGGCGTCGAAGGAGGCCGGGCTCGATCAGCGCACGCTGGCAGGCAGGATCGGCCTGGACACATCGACCATCGGTACGGTGGTCGACCGGCTCGAGAGTCGTCAGCTGATTGAACGCAAGATCTCACCGGACGACAAGCGCGTGCGTCTGTTGAGCGTGACGCCCGCGGGCAGGAAACTGCTCCAAGGCGTGATGCCGGCGATGCTGCGCGCGCAGGACCGCATGCTGGCGCCCTTGCCCAAGGCAGACCGGACGAAGTTCATGGCGATGGTCAAGCGCATCGTCGAGGAGAACAACGCGTGGAGCAGAGCGGCCAAAGACGGAGGCTGAACGTGAAGGCTCTCAGGGCCGGCGCTCTTGCGCTTTTGTCAGAACACGTCGAGCGTTGGGAAGGCATCGCTCCCGGCCACGCAATTCCACAGCAGGCAGGCCAGACCCAAGTCGCCCGTCCACAGTGAGTGGCGCCCTTGGCCGTAAGTGACCCGGTGCCGCTCGGCCTGCCCATGGCCGTGCATCGCCAGCGCGCGTGCGCGGTCGAGCCATACCGGATCGCCGCTGCGCCGCCACAGCTTGAGCATCGCAAAACCGCTGCCGGCGGTGCCGTGGCACAGGCCGGCACCTTTGCTCAGGGGGCCGGCCCGCCAGATCAGAGCGCCGGCCTGCAGCAGCAGCGTGTCCCACTCGGGTGTGCGCGGCGCGGCGGCCAGTCGACAGACGATGCCCGGCGCGCCATGGCAATCCTGCACCAGCGGCAGCCAATGGGCCGGGCGCTGGGGATTGATGCCCGGAAACCAGTTGGCACCGCCGTCGGCATGCTGCGCAGTGGCCTGCAGCGTCGCCAACGCGCGCTCCGCCACCAACGCCACCTGATCGGCAGGGAGCAGGGCCGCCGCGCGCAAGAAGGGGTAGACGTTGCCGGCAAAGCCATGGCCCGCGCCGATGTAGCGCACCGGTGGACGGCCGTAGAGGTTCTGCACCCACAACCAGGTGCCGGTATCGGCATCGAGCTCCATCTCGGCCTGCAGCGCATCGGCCGCCTGGCGCACCAGCGTCGTCCAGCGTGCCTGGCCCGTGGCCTCGGCCATGTGAATGGCGGCCAGCATCGTGCCGGGGTTGCCCCACAGCGCCTCGCGCACCGGGTTGTGCAGGTTGCCTTGCACCGTGTCGAACAGGCGCTGGCCCACTGCGTCGTCGGGCCGCAAGGTCCAGTGCAGCAAATCGAGCCCGGCATCACCGCACAGGTACGACGCACTGCCGTGTTGGCTGTCGCCCAGCATCGGCCGGTTGGCTTCACGCAGCGTGGCGACAAAGGGCATGAAGTCGGGCAGTGCGTCGATCGCCCCGCGTTGCGCCAGATGCCGCAGTGCCCAGATCACCCCGCCCGAGCCGAAGTACAGATCGTGAAAACGGACCGTCGGTGCCTTGGGCTCGTCGAGCGCATGGGCGCGCCAGCCCAGACCGGGCTCGTAGGCGGCCAGCGCTGAACGGGCCATGCGCCGGATGGCCTCGCGTGCGGCAGCGTCGTTCCATGCGCAGGCTTGCAGCGGCTCATGCCGCGTGGGGTCGAACAGTTCGGTCATCATGGTCGGGTGCCCCTGTTGACGCTACGCCTCAGATCGCCAGGTCCATCCACACCGGCGCGTGGTCGCTGGCACCCTCCATCGCGCGGACCGCGCGATCCACACCCGCGCCGCGAAGTTTTGCCGTGAGCGCCTTGCTGACGAGCAAGTGATCGATGCGCAAACCGGCGTCGCGCTCCCAGCGGTTGCGTCGATAGTCCCAGAAGCTGTACATCGGCTCCTTGGGATGTTGCCTGCGAACCGAATCCGTCCGGCCTTGCTTCAACAGCTTCTCGAAACCCGCGCGCGCCTCGGGCTGGATCAAGGCGTTGTCGTCCCACGAGGAGGAGACGTAGATGTCTCTCGGCGTGGGCACGACGTTGTAATCGCCGGCGAGCACCACGGGGTGGCCGGACGCGAGCAGCTCAGCGGCGTGCCGAGTCAGGCGTTCGAACCACGCGAGCTTGTAGGCGAACTTGTCTCCCGGGAAGGGGTTGCCATTGGGCGCATAGATCGAGGTAACGATGACCCCGTTGATGGCCCCCTCGACGTACCGCGCCTGCCTGTCGGTCGAATCACCGGGCAAGCTCCGGCGGACGAGGATGGGTTCAACGTCGCGCGCCAGAAGCGCGACGCCGTTCCATGTCTTCTGCCCGACGACCAGCGCGCCATAGCCGGCTTGCTCCAGCTCCCGCGTCGGAAAATCCTTCGTCGTCGATTTCAGTTCCTGCAGAGCGACGACATCCGGCTTGGTCGCATCCAGCCACGCCAGCAGCAACGGCAGTCGCAGCTTGATGTTGTTGATGTTCCAGGTCGCGAAGCGCATGGCTCAAGCCTTCGCGCGCCTGGGCGCCTTGAAGCCGAGGAGCTTCATCGCCGAGGTCAGCGTCTGGCGCTTCGTCCAGTAGCCTGCCCACGGATCGATTCGTTGGAACGACAGATGCTCGCGCGCCGTCGCAATCGTCCAATGGTGGCCCCCTTTCAGCGTGGGCAATTCATCCCACGCCACGGGCATCGACACGCCCAACCCGGGCCTGGCGCGCGCCGAGAACGCGGCCGCGGTCGTTGCACCGTGCCCATTGCGAAGGTAGTCGACAAAGATCTTGCCGATCCGGTTCGCCGGCCCGCTCTTGGCGACGAAGCGTGACGGGATGACGCGGGCAAGGTGCTGCACGACCGCTGCAGAGAAGCCCTTCACGGTTTCGTAGCCGAGCTTGGGCGTGATGGGCACGACCACGTGCAGGCCCTTGCCTCCGCTCGTCTTGAGCCAGGCCTCCAGCCCCAACTCCTGCAGGAAAGATTGCACCAGCATCGCGGCCTCTTGAACATGCGCCCACGGCGTTCCATCGCCCGGGTCGAGGTCCAGAATGAGCCGGTCAGGGGCGTCGATCTTCTTCTCGGTGGAGTTCCAGGTATGGAACTCGATGACATTCATCTGTGCAGCACCCACGAGTGCCAGGGCGCTGCCAACCTCGAGCAGGGCATCGTGGTCGGGCCAAAGCGCGGAGTCCATTTCCTTCAAGCCGGCGATGGCTGTGCGCTCGCTGTGCTTCTGAAAGAACAGCTGACCCTCGACGCCCGTCGGGCCTCGAACGAGCGAGCATGGGCGACCCGTGAGGTGCGGCAGCATCACGTCCGCAACCGATTCGTAGTAGCGGACGAGGTCGAGTTTGGTGAGCCCGGAGCTGGGATCGATGACCCGGTCGCCATGAGTGATCTTCACGCCAGATGTGCTGGCACGATCGACGCGCTGCAATGGAACGCCTGCCTGTGCTTGCAAGGTCTCGCGGCGAACGTCCTTCGGGGCCTTGTCACTGCGCAGCGCCACATACGTGGCATGTCGGATGTGGCCGTCGGGTGTCATGTCGGCGTATCGCACTTCGGCCACCAGACGCGGCTGCACCCATCGCTCGCTTCCTGCCGCGCGACGTGACCAGCTTCCTGGCTTCGTCGGACCCGCGTCGAATGGGGCCTTGTCGATTTCGAACTTGACGAGCTTCTTCTTCAGTTCGGCGGCTTCCGCTGCGCTCCACCCCGTCCCGACACCGCCCACCGATTCGAGTTGGCCTGCGTCCGAATACACGCCGAGGAGCAAGCTGCCGATCGCCGTGGATCCATCGCTTCTGTCCGTGTAGCCGCAGACCACGAACTCCTGACGCAGTTTGCATTTGAGCTTCAACCATGCGTCGGATCGCGTCGACGCGTACAGCGAGTCTTCGCGCTTGGCGATGACGCCTTCGAGACCCATCTGGCACGCCGATTGAAGGATGGCACCCGGTTCACCCTGGAAGTCGGCGCTGAAACGAATTCGATTCACGCCTTTGCGTTCGACCACACCCTTGAGCAGCGCGCGGCGGTCCCTGAGTTCAACGCCACGCAGGTCGTATCCATCGAGATACGGGACGTCGAACAGGAAATACTCGATCGCGTTGGCGCCCGACTTCCCGTCGAAGGCCTTCTGCAGCCCATGAAAACTCGGCAGGCCGTTCGTACCCATCACGACGATCTCACCGTCCAGCCAGGCGCTGCGCAGGCCGAGCTCCCGGATCGCCTCGACGAGGTCGGGCATCTTGGCTGCCCAATCGTGGCCTCCACGCGTGATCAGCTTCACCCGGTCGCCCTCGATGCGCGCCATCACGCGATAGCCATCGAGCTTGATCTCGTAGACCCAGCGCCCGAAGGCCGGGATCCCACTCGAGAGCGTGGCGAGTTGCGGCGCCAAGCGCTCGGGCAACGAGCCTTTGATGGCACCGGCCGTGTCCGCCGCGGTCGCCGCGGGCGATTCGCTGCGAGTGGCGCTCGCCACGCTGGCGAGTGGTCGCGAGATCACGCTGTCCGGCAGCGCGCGGAGGACGTCGTATTCGCCCTTCGGTCTGGCAAATGCATCGCGCTTCTTGAACAGGATCCACAGATCCTGCTTGTCGCCGGGCTTGGCGATCCGCACCAGTTCCCAGGTGCCCGCGAGCTTTTGTCCATGGAGCTTGAACAGGATCTTGCCCGCAGCGAGCGACCTGGCCGGATCGCCTTGCGGCTCCCATGTCCCGTGGTCCCACACGATGACGGAGCCGGCCCCGTACTGCTTGGGCGGGATGACACCCTCGAACGAGCCATAACTGAGCGGGTGGTCCTCGACATGAACGGCGATCCGCTTGTCCGCCGGATCGAAGCTGGGCCCCTTGGGCAAGGCCCAGGAGACCAGCACGCCGTTCATCTCGAGTCGGAAGTCGTAGTGCAGGCGGCTCGCCGCGTGCTTCTGCACCACGAAAGTGTGGCCGTCAGGCGCGGTCGCCTCCTGCCCGTGCGGCTCCGTCGTCCGGTTGAAGTCGCGCTTGTGCCGGTACTTGGCGAGGGGGTGGTCAGCGGCAGTCGCCATGGTGTGTACTGACCGCTCAGCGGGAGCGGGGGCTCGACTTGTCATCGCGATTCGTGCAATCTTCGCGGCTGGACAGGAGCAATGACCATGTCTCAGTGTGAACAATGCGGGCTGGCCTTCTATTCGGCATCTGCGTCATGGGGCGATCGAACCTGTGGCGATTGCCTGGCGAACCAGATCGAGCTGTCGCTCATGCTCCACGCGCTCGGCGAGCAAAGAAAACCGATGCGGCGCGCCACGCCGGCGCATGCGCAAGAGGCATTGCCGCCGCCGCATGTCGACGCGCCGCGACGTTCGGCGTGACCTCGCTCATGTGCGTTTCGCCACCCATTCGGCGAAGGTGTCGAGCATCGCGGACATGACCTGCGCATCCGTCTGACCGCTGCGGAGTCGGACGTGGAACGAGTGGTCGGCATCCTCGAAGAGTGCCAGCGTGGCGCGTGACCCCAGCTCATTCACCATGGGCTGCAGCAGTTCCAGGCCCGCCAGCTCATCGCGAGTGCCCTGAAGAAAGAGCATCGGAATGGCCACCTGCTTCAGGTGATCCGCGCGTTCCAGCGCGGGCTTGCCCGCCGGGTGCAACGGGAACCCGACGAAAGCCAACCCTCTGACGCCGGGGAGCGGCTCGAGCGCCTGCGCTTGCGACGTCATCCGCGCTCCGAAGGACTTGCCACCGGCGATCAACGGAAGCCGAGGAAATCGCCGCTGCACTTCTGCCGCGGCAGCCCGCACAGCGGCATGTGCAACCTTTGGAGCATCGGGTCGCTTCGAACCGTTCTCCATGTAGGGGAACTGATAGCGCAGCGTCGCCACGCCGCGCAGGGCAAGCCCCTCGGCAAACGTGGTCATGAACACGTGCTTCATGCCCGCGCCCGCGCCGTGCGCGAAGACGAAGCAGGTCGCGGCCTTGGCAGGCGCGAGGAGGAGGCCGCTGACGCTCTGATCGTCGCTGATCCGGACGGTGAGGGGCTCCGCGGTCGGCTGCATCGCGTCACTCTACCGTTGCGGACGCGTCACAGCCAGCCCCCGCACGGCATCTCCGCTGACTTGCCCTGGCGCTGGCACCGGACGTAGGATGCTTCTCCCCGTTCAACGGAGCTCTCAATGGCCGCACGATCGATTGCGTCGCTGACGCTGAGTTTTGGGCTGGTGAACGTCCCGGTCCGGCTGTACTCCGCTACCGAGAGTTCGAGCACGGTGAAGTTCAACATGCTCGCCGCCGACGGATCAAGGCTGAAGCAGCAGTACGTGTCCGAGAAGGACCAGAAGGTGGTGCAGCGCTCCGAGATGGTCAAGGGCTACGAGTTCGAGAAGGACAAGTTCGTGCTGTTCACGGCGGACGAGCTCAAGGCGCTCGACGAAGGTGCCAGCAGCCACGCGATCGAGATCGTGGCATTCATCCCTCAGAAGGCCGTCGATCCGATCTACTACGACAAGGCCTACCTGCTGGCGCCTGACAAGCGCGGGGCCAAGCCCTACGCGCTGCTGGCGGAAGCCATGCGCGAGTCCGGGCGCTGCGCGCTGGCCAAATGGGCCTGGAAGTCCAAGCAGTACGTCGTTCAGATTCGCCCCGCCGAGGACGGATTGATCCTTCAGCAACTGCTCTACGCAGACGAGGTGCGCTCGCTGAAGGATCTGGACATCGAGAAGGTCGACGTCACCAAGGCCGAGCTGCAGCTCGCGTTGCAGTTGATCGATCAGATCTCGGAAGACGCCTATGAACCAGCCCAGTTCGAGGATGCCGAGAAGAAGCGCATTCTGGCCGCGATCGACGCCAAGATTGCCGGCAACAAGGTCGTGGCGTCGGCCCATGACGAAGAGCCGAGTTCTGGCCAGGTGATCGATCTGATGGAAGCGCTGCGCGCCAGCCTGGGCAAGAAGGCGGCTGGCGGTGCACCCGCGAAAGCAGCCAAGCCTGCCGAAGCTGCCGCTGCTCTCGGCTCGACTGAGCGCAAGGGTGCGAAGCGAGCACCCAAGGTCGAAGCCGAAGAGGCCGCTCCGGCCAAGACTCGAGCGAGGAAGTGAGTTCGACCGGTCAATCCACCCTGTCCCTTCGCGGAGCCCAGGAGACGCTGGGGCTGTCGCGGACCGTGCTCTCCGGGCTCATCAGCGCCGGGTTCGTGACACCGAGCCGGGGGGCCAGGAACGAACATCGTTTCACCTTTCAGGATCTGGCGTTGCTGCGCACGGCCTATGCGTTGCAGAAGTCGAACATCGCACCGCGCAAGATCCTCGCGTCGCTGGCCAAGCTGAAAGCGAGCCTGCCGACGGAGATCCCGTTGACCGGACTGCGCATCACGGCGGTCGGAGCCGACGTTGCGGTGCGCGATGGCCAAGGAAAGCTCGAGTCGACCGCGTCGGGCCAGTATCTGATGGACTTCGAACTGGCGGGCAGTGGCGCCAAGGTGTCGTTCCTGGATCGCTCGCCACCGGTCGTGTCGGGTCCCGATGCGGCAACGTACTTCAGGCAAGGCGAGAAGCTCGAGGCCAGGGACGGTGACGCTGCGCTGGCGGCCTATCACAAGGCGATCGAGCTGGATCCATCGTTCGCAGATGCGTACCTGAATCTCGGCGCGATGCTGTGCGAAGCCAAGCGCTGCGAAGCGGCGGTGTCGCTGTATGACAGCGCGATCGTGGCTTGCCCGACATCCGCGCTGATCAGGTTCAATCGAGCAGTCGCGCTGGAAGACCTTGGTCGGCTGGAGGAAGCCGTGGCGAGCTACGAGCTGAGTCTGAAGCTCGATCCGTCACTGGCAGATGCGCACTTCAACATCGCTCGCTTGAAAGAACGGCTCGGCGATTCTCAAAGTGCGCTTCGACACTTCAACGCTTACCGCAAGCTGCAGCGCTGATCGGCAATCGGCAATCGGCAATCGGCAATCGGCAATCGAGAATCCGCGCCGCGTCGCATTGCGAATGTCTCGGACGCCCGAGCGCGCCAAGTACTTGGCGGTTCCCACAACTTCTCTCTCAACGCACGCTCGTTCTTGCCGACAACCAGTCATCTGAGACCACGCGATCCCTCCCGGCGCGTCGATCCAGGTTTCTCCGCCCATCGCGGCGCCGGGTCACCCGGTGTGCGCTTGTTCAAAGAAGTCGCCAAACTCAAACTGCCGGCGGCGCGCTGACCGACGGCGCTGGGCGAACCCGGGGGGCAAGTGTCCCGGTCCTACACTGCGTGAAGCACTTGCACATGATCAACTCGATCGCAACTCAGCCCCGGCGCTTTCGCATCGAGTGGATGGTTGTCAGTGCTGCACTGGCGCTCCTCGGCGCTGTGTTGTCCGCGGCCCTCTACCGCGAGAGACATCTCGTTGAGGCCCGGGAGAGCGACCGCCTCCAGGTACAGGCCCGAGTCATTGACGACAACCTGGTCCGCCAGTTGAGTGGCGTGAACAACGCGCTGACGGGCCTGCGCGACGAGTTGGGGCACGCGCAGCTCATCGCTCAAGAGGCAGCCACCGCGGTCAGACTCAAGTTGCTGACCAATGCGATGCCTGATGTGCGCACGATGGTGATCGTGGACGCCCGGGGCGTGATCGTGGCGTCGAGCCGGGCTGAACTGCTCGGCGCCAACGCCAGCACGCGCGACTTCTACGTGACACCTCACGCTCGGCCCGACCGCAGCGTGCTCTATGTCTCTGCGCCGTTCAAGTCTCCGCTCGGCCCGCTGGTGATCGCCGTCGGTCGGGTACTGACGAATGCTCAGGGTGAGTTTGCAGGCGTCGTCCTGGCCACGCTCGATCCCGAATACTTCGAGGTCGTGCTTCGCTCGGTGCTCTATGCCCCGGACATGCGTGCTTCCGTTGCCCACGGCGACGGCCAGGTCTTCGTGACGATGCCGGCAAACGACAAGGTACTCGGTGTGAACCTGGCCCAACCCGGCTCGATGTTCAGTCGGCACCGCCAGAGTGGGCAGATTGCGACCCTGGCGACAGGCCCGGCTGTGGTCGCCGGGGACGATCGCATGGTTGCGCTGCGCACCCTCGATCGCGCCGACCTTCACATGGACAAGCCCCTGGTCGCGTCTGTCGGCCGCGAGCTGCCTGCCATCTACCAGCCGTGGCGCACACTGGCGCTGCACTTCGGACTGTTCTACGCAGCAGTCGCCTTCGCGTCGGGTCTGGGCTTGTATTTCAGCCAGCGGCGGCGGAGGGTGCTCGGTCGGCTGGCGGCAGGTGCCGCCAAGGAGCGACAACAAGGCGCCGAGCGTCTCGATCTCGCATTGGAAGGAGCCGACCTGGGGCTTTGGGACCTGCACATCCCCACCGGCGACTTCGTCATCAATGCCCGCGAGAGAGCGCTCCTTGGCTTTGGAGAGGATGACGCGCTGCCGCAGGCCGGTGCGTGGCGAGAGCTGATACACGCTGACGATCGACCGCTCGTCGATGCCGCCATCCTTCCCCACCTGCGCGGCGATGCCGCAACGTATGGCTGCGAGCACCGCATGCGGCACAAGGCCGGCCACTACATCTGGCTGTCGAGTCGGGGGATGATCGTTGAACGCGACTCAGGGGGTCGGCCTGTCCGAATCGTCGGCACGCATCTGGACATCACGGAGCGCAGACGCACCGATGCCGAATTGGCGCACACCACGGCCATGCTGCAGCAAAGCGAGGAACAGCTGCGGCAAGTGACCGACAGTCTGCCGGCCCTCGTCTCCCGATTGGACCTGCAACAGCGCTTTCTCTTTGCCAACCGGGCTTTCCGTGACTGGCTCGCCATCGAGCCGTCCTCCCTGCTCGGCAGAAGCCTTCGGGATGTCTACGGCGAAATGGTCTACAGCGGTTTCGGGCACCACATCGACGCGGCGATGTCCGGTGAGAGGGTCGTCTATGAGCGCGAGATGGCCACGTCACACGGCACGCGCCACGTCGAAGTCACGCTGATCCCTCAGCTCGATGGCGCCGGAACCGTTCGAAGCGTGTACTCCTTGATCAATGACATCACGGCTCACCACGAGGCCGAACTGCAGCGCGCACGGAGCGAGGAGCGATTGAGCCTGGCGCTGGAAGGCTCCGGTCTCGCGCTGTTCGACTGGGACATTCGTGGGGACCGCGTCTACCACAGCGCGCAAGCGTCCGCGATGCGGGGCGAGCCGGCGATCGAGTCCACGGCACCGGCCGCGGAGTGGAGATCCTATGTGCATGAGGATGATCTGGAGGCGATACGAACGAGCATGAAGGCCGCGCTGATGGGCACGGTGTCGGAGTACCACGCCGAATTTCGGATTCGCAAACGCACAGGTGAGTGGTTATGGGTGCGGGCCCGCGGGCGGGTGGTGGAGCGCGACACCAGCGGTCGTGCACTTCGACTGGCCGGCACGTACGCGAACATCGACGCACGCAAGGTGGCCGAGGATCGGCTCCGTCACCGCGCCGAATTCGACACCCTGACCGACCTGCCAAATAGAGCGTCGTTCGTGGAGCGGCTCCAGCAAGCCATGGGGCGCTCGACCCGCAGCAGCTCGATGGCGCTACTCTTCCTGGACATCGACCATTTCAAGACCATCAACGACACACTTGGCCACGAAGCGGGAGATCAGCTGCTGAAGGTATTCGCCACCCGGATGCGCGAATGCGTCCGGCAGTCGGACACCGTGGCACGCCTCGCGGGTGACGAGTTCACCATCATTCTCGAAGGGCTGCGTGGCCCCAGTGATGCGAAAGCCCTCGCAGGGAAATTGGTCGAAATTCTGAGGGCGCCGATTGCCTTGGCGGGCAAGCTTTTCGTCATCACGGCAAGCGTTGGGATTGCCATGCAGTGCGATGGTGAAACCGACGACGCCGAGCTTCTCCGGCGAGCCGATGCGGCGCTCTATGAAGCCAAGAGACGAGGGCGCAATGGATTCTTCTGCGAAGAAGCAGACACCCTGGCCGGACCGCTCGAAGCATCGAGCCACTCCTCGATGGTGGTCAGGCATTAAGTTCGGACTTGCCGGATCGTCGCCGACCGGCGGCAACCGCTCTGTCGAAATCCGGTCCGGCCGTTCGTCGTTGTAGTGAAACGCCAACCGCAGAACACGGGGACTCCAATGAAGAAGCTCAAAATCATCGAACACATCTCGCTGGACGGTGTGATCCAGCACTCCGCAGATGACGGCCATTTTCCTTACAGCGACTGGACCGTGGCCTATCGGACGCCCGCGGGCCGAGATGCAGTGCTCGCCGCGTTTGGCGAGCGCTTCGATTTGCTGCTCGGCCGTCGCACCTACGATATCTGGTCGGGCTTCTGGCCCAAGGCACCGAGCAGTCCGATGGCGGACCGCCTCAATGCGGCAAGAAAGTACGTCGCTACCCACCGTCCGGAAAGTCTTGCATGGGGCCCGTTCGAAGGCGTTGGACCGGACATCGTCGAGGGCGTTCGCCGCATCAAGTCACACGACGGCCCGAACCTTCTCCTCTCGGGCAGCTCCACGCTGACATCGGCGCTGCTCGACCAGGGGCTTGTGGATGAAGTCCTGCTGGTTGTCTATCCGGTTCTGTTGGGCACGGGGAAGCGCTTCTTCGCGGAGGGAACGCCGGCACACTCGTTCGAGCTCGTCAGCACGGCAGCAATGCCTTCCGGCATTATCCTCAGCAGCTACAAGGTCGCCGGGCCTTTGAGAACCGAATAGGAACCTCACCGTGCTCAAGCTGTACGTCGCCAAGCCGCAGTTCAAGCAGAAGCGCGTGCGGTTGCGAGGTATTGGTGGATCTGCGCGACGGCTGCGGCGCCTTCACCGATGGCGCCACCCACGCGCTTGACCGAGCCCGAACGCACGTCGCCCACCGCGAACACGCCGGCGATGCTGGACTCGAGCGATGCTGCCGGTGTGCCGCCGATCGATGCGCCTGTTGCTGCACCGGTGAGCACGAAGCCATTGGAATCGATGTCCACGTGGCAACCCTTCAGCCACCGGGTCTCCGGGTCCGCGCCCACGAACAGGAAGACGTTGCGTATCGCCACCTCCGCCTCGACCGACGTGCGCAGGTCGCGCCATGTCACCGCGAGCAGCCCATCAGCCGCGTCGCCATGCAGCTGCGCGATTTCGGTTTGAGTCCTCAGCTGGATGTTGGCAGTGGCTTCAATGCGGTCGATCAGGTAGCGCGACATGCTCGCTGCCAGGCTCGGGCCGCGAACCAACATGTGAACCCTCGAGGCGTGTTGCGACAGATACACCGCCGCCTGCCCCGCGGAGTTGCCGCCGCCCACCAGCACCACCTCGGTCTGCGCGCACATGGTGGCTTCGAGTGCTGAAGCCCAGTACCAGATGCCCCGGCCCTCGAACTCGGTCAATCGCGGCACCGCCGGACGCCGATAGCTCGCACCGCTCGCGATCACCACCGTGCGTGCACGAAGGCGTCGGCCATCGGTGAGGTGCAGCAGCAGCGCACGCTCTGGTCCCGAGCGTGCACAGTCGAGCGACTGCACCTCGGCCGGTATCAGGAGTTCAGCGCCGAATTTCTGCGCCTGCACGTAGGCCCGACCAGCCAACGCCGCGCCAGAAATGCCGGTTGGAAAGCCGAGGTAGTTCTCGATGCGCGCGCTCGCGCCCGCCTGCCCGCCGTACGAGCGGCAATCGAGCACGACGACGCGCAACCCTTCCGAGGCCGCATACACGGCGGCCGAGAGCCCGCCCGGCCCCGCCCCCACCACGGCCACGTCGAAGAGCTCGTCGTGGTCGATGGTGTCGACCATGCCGATGCAACGAGCGAGCGCGGTGTCTGTCGGGTTGAGCAACACCGATCCGTCGGGACAGACCGCGAGCGCTTCCTCGGGCGCGGCGCCGTACTGCTCCATCAGGGCGGCAGCGCTTTCGTCGTTGCCGGCATCGACCACGTGATAGGGCTCGCCGTTGCGGCGCAGGAAGTTCTGCAGCCGCAGCAGGTTGATCGAGCCCGGCCAGCCGATCAGCACCGGGCCGCTGGCGCCGGCGTCGATCAGCGCGACGCGCCGCAGGATCAGCGCCCGTACCAGGCGCTCACCGAGATCAGCTTCGGCGATGATGAGGGCGCGCAGCTGCCCGGTCAGCAGCAGCAGAACCTCGGCGCTCTCGATCGCGACGGCGTCGACCAGCGAGGGCTTGCCTGACAGTGAACCCACCTCGCCGATGAACTGCCCGCGGCCCTGCTGCACGATGGGTGTGACCTGACCCAGGCCATCGCGTTGACTGATGGCGACGATGCCGCCGAGCATCACGAAGATCCCGGGACTGGGCTCGCCTGCGCTGATCAGGTGCGCGCCGGCGGAATGCGTGTGCAGGGTTCCAAACCGTTGCATGCGCTTGATCTCGGCGTCCGTGAGGACCGGGAACATCTGGTGGCGCCGCGACAGGAGCTCCAGGGGTGCATCATCGGACATCGCAACTCCCGCTGTGAAGGCTGAGCCTCTATGAGCAAGCACTGTACCCACACGAACCAGGTTGCCCACGTCGTGCCCAGCGCCCTGGGTTGCGAGGAGTGCCTGCGGACCGGCAGCACGTGGGTCCACCTTCGATTGTGTCGAACTTGCGGACACGTGGGCTGTTGCGACGACTCACCGAACCGCCATGCCACCCAACACTTTCATGCGACCGGCCATCCGGTCATCGAAGGCTATGACCCGCCCGAAGGCTGGGGTTGGTGCTACGTGGACAAGGTGATGCTTGACCTGGGCGCAGATACGACCGCACAGCGCGGCCCGATACCGCGTTTCTACTAGGCCCTGGGGCCGTCGCGACGCATGTTCAGCTTGACCCGACTCACGATTCGCCGTGCCAGGAAGGAGCGGCTGGCCCAGATCGCCGGGAGCCTGACGTTCACGACCCTGCTGTCCATCGTGCCGTTTCTCGCGGTGAGCTTCGCGCTGTTCACCCGCTTCCCGATGTTCAGGCGCTTCGAGGACGCGCTTGAAGATCATCTGTTGAAGGGCCTGTTTCCGGCAGACATTTCCGTACCGGTCCTGAAGTACCTCAACCAGTTTGCGGCCAATGCCAGTGGCCTGACAGTGGTGGGCTCATTGTTCCTGTTGATGACGTCGATCGCGATGCTGCTCACCGTGGAAAACGCGTTCAACCAGATCTGGAACGTGAAGAGAAATCGCCCGTTCCTCACGCGGGTGGGCTTGTACTTGATGATGTTGGCCATTGGCCCGCCCGCCTTGGGCGTGAGCCTGTGGGCGACGTCGTACGTGCTGAGCGCGTCGATGGGTCTGATCGGAACGCTGCCGCCCCTGGCCAGGTTCGTGTTGAACCTGGGTCCGGTGGTGCTGACCTGGGCAGGTCTGACGAGTCTCTTCCTCTTTGTTCCGAACACCAGGGTGAGGCGTCGCCATGCGCTCGTGGGTGGATTGATCGCCAGCATCGCCCTCGAGTTGGGCAAGCGCGGGTTCGCCACTTACCTTCTCAAGGTCCCAACCTACAAGACCGTCTACGGAGCCTTCGCGGTCTTTCCCGTCTTCCTGCTGTGGATGTACTTTTCATGGCTCGTGACCTTGACCGCAGCCCTCGTCACCGCCAACCTGGCTCGGGGAATCAGGCCGTCTTGAACACCTCGATCGCCCGCATCAACCCCTTGGCCTGCACCTTCAACGACTCGGCCGCTGCGTCCACCTGCCGAAGAGCTTGGGAATCTGCGCGTCGATGCGGCCGATGGTGTCGGGCTTCATGCCCGCACCTTCGTAGGCGAGGCTTTGCATCACGAGGCCGTAGGCCTGGGTGGCGTTCTCGCTGAAGGCGCTGGTCTCCACCACGTTGGGCAGACCTTGGCTTGCAATCAATTCAACGGCGCTGGCTGTTCGGACGTTGGTCAGATAGACCGACCGCGATGAGACGAGCAGGCACGCCGCCACCAGCGCGGGCGCCGAGGCCACTTTGGCGGCAATGGGCAGATCGTTCAGGCTCTTGAACATGATGGCTTCGGACGGTGGTCAGGGCTGCGGATCGGGCCCCGCCATCTACTTCAGCTGGACTCTGATGCTGTCGTCCAGCACCGTGATGTCGCCGATCTCGTAGGTCTTCCGGCCGAAGCTCAGCTCCTCGGCCGTGAACGTGCGAAGGACCTGGCCCTGCAACAGTTCCTGCGCGACCAGGCCGCCGATCTGCTGCAGCCGCTCGGCGTCGGCACCGCTGACACCCTGCAGTTCCATGCGCTCGGCCTTGGGCTGCTCCAGGCGCAGCGCGCGCACCGCGGCGTCATAGCGCAGCGCACTGCTGAGCGCCACCGTGCCATTGACCTGGCCTGCGCGCAGCAGCGGGCTGGCGATCGACACACGTGCCGTGATCGCCGCACGGTTGGCCGCCGCATTCAGCCCGAGTTGTGGGTCGCTGATGACGACCGTGATGATCTGGGCGTACCGCTGTGACAACGGAAACCGTGTCGCGATCATCGCCTGCAGTTCGGAACGGGTGGCCGTGTACTCGCTGTTCCAGAAGTTGAATCCAGCCCAGGCGCGCCGCGGCAAAGCGCCGCCGAGCGCGGCCAGACAGAGTTGGCGGCGGGAAAAGTGCGGCATGTGGCGATGTGGATTCAGCAGGCTGTCATTGTGCGCGTGGCCGATCGCAGCGAACCGACGATGTCGATTCACTGCAGGTCTTCGAACATCTTGCTTGCGCCCCAACCGTGTGGCAATCTCAGGACAAATTCGAACCACACCGGGAGGTAGGGGATGGCCGACATCACGATGGGCGCGTCTGCGCGGCCGCTTCAGGCACGCTGGTTCTACGTCGGCATGGCCGCCACCTGCGTGCTGATCGCGTTCGGGGGCTTCGTCCCGACCTACTGGGCCAAGCTTGCGCAAGGCTCGTTCGGTGGCGGACCGCTCCTGCACTGGCACGGCATGCTGTTCTTCGGCTGGACGCTGTTCTTTCTGGCTCAGACGGTACTCGTAGCGACCGGGCAGGTCGTGAACCACCGCAACTGGGGGCTGCTCGGCATCTCGCTGGCGACCGCCATGGCGATCTCGGTCGTGGTGGCGGCGATCCGCTCGATCAAAGTCGCAGAGGCTATTGCGATGGGCGACGACGCGCGTCGCTTCGCCATCGTGTCGCTGAGCGGCCTGGTGCTGTTTGTCGCCTTCTTCACACTGGCGATCGTCAATGTGCGCAAGGCGGAGTCGCACAAGCGCTACATGCTGGTCGCCATGGTGCCGCTGATGCAGGCGGCGATCGCGCGGATCTTCATGACGCTGTTTGCGCCGCCGGGTGCGGTCGGGCCACCGCCGGTGTTCGTGGCGTTGCCACCCGGCCTGCTGATGGACGGGCTCATCGTTGCCGGCATCGTCTACGACTGGCGCACACGCGGAAAGCCGCACCCAATCTACATCGTTGGCCTGGCGGCCAACGTCGCCGTCCAGGTCTTGTGTATTCCGCTCGCTGGCACGACAGCGTGGATGTCCATCGCGCGCGCGGTCGAGTCAATCGCTGGTTGAGCGGCGCTTCCTGTCGCGCGCAGCGATCGGGTACCCGTTGAGGGACGGTTGCGCGTCAGGCCCCAACGCACCACGCGAGCCACTCACCCCAGCGCCCTGACCCAGAGCGTCGACACCTGACGACTGCGGGTTTCCTCCATCACAAAACGAACAAGACTGTTTGTAATATTGCCGGCATGGCGACCCGGTGCCGAGGGTCCGCCACCACGTGAAGGGAAGATCCGATGACCGATCGCCAGCCTGCGTCCGCGCAGCACCCATGAACTTCGCGATTCCCGACGCGCTGCGCGAACTCCAGCAACGCACGCGGCACTTCATTGCCGACGAGATCATCCCGTTCGAGAATGACCCGCGCCAGACGCCGCACGGCCCGACCGAAGACCTGCGCCGCGCGCTGGTGGCCAAGGGCCGCACGGCCGGCCTGCTCGCGCCGCATGTCGGCGAGCGCTTCGGCGGGCTCGGGCTGGATCACCGCAGCAAGGCGGTCGTGTTCGAGGAGGCGGGCTACTCGCCGCTCGGCCCGCTGGCGCTGAACATCTTCGCGCCCGACGAAGGCAACATGCACCTGCTTGAGGCGCTGGCCACGCCGGCGCAGCAGGAGCGCTGGCTGCGCCCGCTGGCGGCCGGCAAGACGCGCTCGTGCTTCTGCATGACCGAACCCGACCCGGGCGCCGGCTCCGACCCGAGCATGCTGCAGACCACCGCGGTGCGTGACGGCGCCGACTACCTGATCGACGGCCGCAAGTGGCTCATCACCGGGGCCGACGGCGCGGCGTTCGCGATCATCATGGCGCGCCTCGAAGACGGCCGCGCGACCCTGTTCCTGGCCGACATGGACCGTCCGGGCATCCGCATCGAACGCACGATGAACACGCTCGATTCGTGCTTCCCCGGCGGCCACTGCGTGGTGCGCTTCGAGGGCCTGCGCGTACCGGCGGCCGACATCCTCGGTGAACTCGGGGAGGGCTTCAAGGCCGCGCAGGTCCGGCTCTCGCCGGCGCGGCTCACGCACGGCATGCGCTGGCTCGGCGCCGCGCGCCGCGCGCACGACACCGCGGTGGCCTACACGCGGCGCCGCCACGGCTTCGGCAAACCGCTGGGCGAGCACGAAGGCGTGGGCTTCGGCCTGGCCGACAACGAGATGGACCTGCACGTCGCCCGGCTCGCGATCTGGCACACCGCGTGGGTGCTCGACCAGGGCGGCCTGGGGCTGGCCGAGTCGAGCATGAGCAAGGTGATCGCCTCGGAGGCGATCTGGCGCGTGGTCGACCGCAGCATGCAGTTCCTCGGCGGGCAGGGCGTGACCGGCGAGACCATCGTCGCGCGAATCTTTGCCGACGTGCGCGCGTTCCGCATCTACGACGGCCCGTCCGAGGTGCACCGCTGGAGCATGGCCAAGCGCATCTTCAGGGGCGCGGCGCCGCGCGCGGAAGCTCGCGCATGAGCACGCCGGGCCGCCCCAAGGGCGAATACCGGAGTGCGCAGCACGAAGGTACACCGGTGTACCAGGCGCCCGTTCTGTGTGAGCGTGACGGCGCGATCGCCCGCATCTGCTTCAACCGGCCCGCGGTGCTGAACGCCGCCGACACCGGTCTGGCGGCCGGGTTTCGCGATGCCTGTGTCGCGTTCGCCGCCGATCCCGGCGTGCGCGTCGTCGTGATCTCGGGCGAGGGCCGCGCCTTCATGGCCGGCGGCGACATCGCGCAGTTCCGCGACGATCCGCAGTCGGTGCCGGCGACCCTGATTGATCCGCTGCACGAGGGCTTGAAGTGCCTCGCCGGCGCGGCCTCGATCGTGATCGCGAGCCTGCACGGCGTGGTCGCCGGCGCCGGCATGAGCATCGCGCTGGGCTGCGATCTGGCGATCGCGGCCGAGGGCACGCGCTTCAACATGGCCTACGCCCGGCTCGGGGCGAGCTGCGACCTCGGCGGCTCGTGGCACCTGCCGCGCCTGGTCGGTTTGCGGCGCGCGCTCGAGATCGCCTTGTTGTGCGACGACCTCGACGCAGCGCAGGCGTTGCAGCTCGGTCTCGTCAACCGCGTCGTGCCGGCCGCCGAGCTGGCCGACGCGACGCAGGTGCTGGCCGAGCGGCTCGCGCGCGGCGCGCCGCTGGCGCAGGGCCTACTCAAGCGCCTGATGCGCGAGTCGTTCGGGCGCGACTTGGCCGGCCAGCTCGATGCCGAGCGCGCCGGCTTCTCGACCTGCCTGGCGAGCGCCGACTTCGGCGAGGCGGTCGCGGCGTTCCTGGCGAAGCGGCCAGCGTCGTTCGTTGGCCGCTGAACGCCGCCACCTTACGGATAAACCCCGAGCGCATCGCAGCAGGCGCTTCCTATAATAAAAACAAACGAGCTTGTTGGTAATTAAGAAATCCCGGTCGTGAAGTTTCAAATCGAGAGGTGACAGACATGAGTGAGATGGCATCCCCGGACCGAGCGACCCTGCTCGAGATCTACCGCATCGCGACGCTGATCAAGACAGCGGACGATCGATTCATCGAGCTGATCAAGGCGGGGCAGATCGCGTCGCCGTACTACTCGCCGCGCGGCCAGGAGCTGATCCCCGCGGCGGTCTCGGTGAACCTGCGCGCCACCGACACCGTCGTGACGACCTACCGTGGCATCCACGACCAGCTCGGCAAGGGCATCCCGCTCAAGCCCTTCGTCGCCGAGTTCATGGGCAAGGCCACCGGCACCTGCAAGGGCAAGGGCGGGCCGATGCACATCACCCACGTCGCCTCGGGCCTGCCGGTCACGACCGGCATCGTCGGCGCCGGCCTGCCGATCGCCAACGGCCTCGCCTGGGCGGCGCAGCTGCGCAAGTCGGGCCAGGTCACGGTCTGCAATTTCGGTGATGGCGCGACCAACATCGGCGCGTTCCACGAAGCGCTGAACCTCGCCTCGGTCTGGAAGCTGCCGGTGGTCTTCGTGTGCCAGAACAACGGCTATGCCGAGCACACCAAGTACGAGCTCGGGACCTCGTCGCGCACGATCGCCGACCGCGGCATCGCCTACGGGATGCCCGGCGTCGAAGTCGATGGCAACGACGCGGTCGCGATGTGGTCGGCGGCGCGCACCGCGGTCGAGCGCGCGCGCAAGGGCGAGGGCCCGACGCTGATCGACGCGAAGACCTTCCGCTTCCGCGGCCACCTGCTCGGCGACGACAGCCACTACATCTCGAAGGAGGAGATGGCGCAGGCCGTGGCTGCCGATCCGCTGCCGCGCCTGCGCGCGTGGCTGATCGCACAGGGGCACGCCACCGATGGCGCGCTCACCGACATCGAACGCACCAACGAACAAGTGTTCGAGGAGGCGGTTCGCTTCGGGCTGGACAGCCCGTTCCCCGACGTCAGCGAACTGGGCCTGGACGTCTACGCCTTGGAGGCCGCATGAGCACCGCAGCGCCGAAACAGATCAACATGGTCCAGGCGATCCAGCTTGCGCTGGACGACGCGATGAGCCGCGACAGCAGCGTCGTCGTGCTGGGCGAAGACATTGCCGACAAGCAGGGCGGCGGCGTCTTCAAGTGCACCGCGGGCTTGTCGACCAAGTACGGCACCGATCGCGTCAGGTCGACCCCGATCGCCGAGCAGGCGATCATGGGCGCGGCCGTCGGCGCGGCGCTCGGCGGCATGCGCCCGGTGGCCGAGATCATGCTGATGAACTTCATGACGGTCGGCATGGACCAGATCATCAACCACGCCGCCAAGCTGCGCTTCATGACCGGCGGCCAGACGCATGTGCCGCTGACGATCCGCACCGCCACGGGCGCGGGCTTCGGCACCGGTGGCCAGCATGCCGACTACCTGGAGAGCTGGTTCGCCCACACCGCGGGGCTGAAGGTGGTGGCGCCATCGAACCCGGCCGATGCCTATGGGCTGATGCTGTCGTGCATCTTCGACGACGACCCGTGCATCTTCATCGAGAACCTGCCGCTGTACTTCGTGCCGGGTGCCGCGCCGGTGCCGGGCGAGCGCGTGCCGATCGGCCAGGCCAAGGTCGTGCGCGAAGGCAGCGACGTAACCGTGATCACCTACAGCCGCACGATGCTCGAGGTGCTCGGCGTCGCCGATGCGTTGTCGAAGGAAGGCGTCTCGGTCGAGGTCATCGACCTGCGCACGATCTCGCCGCTCGACATGACCACGATCAACCGATCGGTGGCCCGGACCGGGCGCGCGGTGGTCGCCCACGAAGCCCAGGTCGACTTCGGCGTCGGTGCCGAGATCGCGACCCGGTTGCACCGCGACCTGTTCGGCCGCCTGAAGGCGCCGGTCGGCCGCGTCGGTGCGGCGCGCTCGCCGGTGCCGTTCTCCAAGCCGCTCGAATCGGCCTTCATCCCGACCCCCGAGCGCATCCGCGCCGCCATCCTCGACACGCTCGCCCCTGCGACGACCTCGCCATGACCATGCAGATCCTGTTGCCCAAGCTCGGCTTCTCGGTCAACGAAGCCAACCTCGTCGAGTGGATGGTCGCCGACGGCGCCCAGGTCGCCAAGGGCGCCCCGTTGTACGCGCTCGAGAGCGAGAAGTCGGTGCAGGAGATCGAGGCCCCGGTGGCCGGCGTGCTGAAGATCATGAAGGCCGCCGGCGAGGTCTACGAAGTCGGCACCGTGATCGGCGAGATCGCCTGATGGCCGTGGATACCGTCACCGCTGCCCCGGCGCCGGCCTGGCCCGGCAACCTGCCGCCGATGCCGCAGGTCGACTTCGCCGAGTTCGGTGCGATCGAGACGGTCGACCTGTCGCGCACGCAGAAGCTGGTCGCGTCGTTTCTGGCGCGCAACTGGGCGCAGATCCCGCACGTCACCCACCACGACGAGGCCGACGTCGACGCGCTCGAGGCGATGCGCCAGCAACTCGGCGCGGCACAGGGCGTGCGCTTCAGCATCGTGCCGTTCCTGATCAAGGCGGTGGTGCGCGCGCTGCAGACCTTCCCGCGCTTCAACGCCTCGCTCAGCGCGGGCGGCGACAAGCTCGTGCTCAAGCGCTACCACCACATCGGCGTCGCGGTCGAGACGCCCGCCGGACTCGTCGTGCCGGTGCTGCGCGACTGTGACACCAAGTCGATCGCCGAGCTCGCCGCCGAACTCACCGACAAGGCCGAACGCGCCCGCACCAAGGGCCTGCCGATGCGCGAGATGTCGGGTGGCTGCTTCTCGATCAGCTCGCTCGGCGCGATCGGCGGCACCGCGTTCACGCCGATCATCAATGCGCCCGAGGTCGCGATCCTCGGCGTCACGCGCGCCACCGAGCGCCTCGTGTTGGTCGACGGCCGCGTGCGCAGCCACAAGGTGCTGCCGCTGTCGCTGAGCTACGACCACCGTGTCATCAACGGTGCCGACGCAGCGCGCTTCTGCCGCTTCGTCGCCGAGGCGCTGGAGCATCCGGCGCTGCTGTCCGAACCCACGACCCTGCCCACGCCATGACAAGCCCCGACTCATCCATCGCCGACAAGTTCTCGCTCGACGGCCGCGTCGCCCTCGTGACCGGTGCGAGCTCGGGCTTCGGCGCGCACTTCGCGGCCGTGCTGGCGCAGGCGGGCGCGAAGGTCGGCTGCGTCGCGCGCCGCGCCGACCGGGTCGAGGCGGTCGCCCGCGCGATACGCGAGGCCGGCGGCCAGGCCTTCGCCTGCGCGATGGACGTGACCGAGCCCGAGTCGATCCGGCGCGGCTTCGACGCGATCGAGGCGGCGCTCGGCACGGTCGATGTGCTGGTCAACAACGCCGGCCTGTCGGCGCCGGCCGCATTCCCGGAGATGACCGACGCGCAGTGGACCTCGGTGCTCGAGGTCAACCTGTCGGCCCCGTACCGCGTCTCCCGCGAGATGAGCCAGCGCCTGATCGCGAAGCGACAGGGCGGCTCGATCATCCACATCGCGTCGATCCTCGGCCACCTTGCCAAGGCGATGTTCGTCAATTACGGGACGACCAAGGGCGCGTTGATCCACATGACGCAGTACATGGCGCTCGACCTGTTGCCGCACGGCATCCGGGTGAACGCGATCGCGCCGGGGTATTTCCCGACCGACATGACGAACCCGTTCTTCGAAAGCGAGGCCGGCCGGCGTGAGGTCGAGGCGCTGCCGCCCAAGCGCCTGGGGCGCCTGGAGGAGCTCGACGGGCCGTTGCTGCTGCTGGCCAGCGAGGCGTCGTCGTACATGAACGGGACCGTGGTGACCGTAGACTACGGACACTCGGTGCGCCTGTCGTGAGAGCGCGCACCGTGCCCGCATCCCGACGCCAGGCCATGCTCCGTCCCGATGCAGGCGCCGCCGAATCTCGCCCCTCGTCATCGAAAACAGAATATGCCGACAGCAGCCAAGAAGACCCGCAAGGCCAGCCCACGCACCCGCACCAGTGGCGGTACCTGGCAGGCCGAGAAAAGTCTGCTGACGCAAACCCAGATCCTCGAGGCGACGATGCAGTGCCTCATCGAGATCGGCTATGCGCAGACGACCACCGACAAGATCGCACAGAAGGCGCGCGTGTCGCGCGGCGCGATGACACATCATTTCAAGTCGCGCGCCGCGGTCTTCTCTGCGGCGGCCCAGCACATCACCGAGCTGCGGGCGCAGGAGTACGACGCCGCGATCGGCAAGGTCAAGGCCCTGTCGGGCGGCGTGCCGGTGCTCGAGAACATGCGCGAGACGATCGCGCTGCTGCAGAAGTACTACGCGCGGCCCTCGTTCATCGCGCTGCACGAGCTGATGCGCGGCGCCCGCACCGACAAGGCGCTGAAGGACGTGATGGTGCCGCTCGAGGAGGCGCTCGACGCCAAGATCTCGGCGTCGATACTCAACCGGTTCCCGATCTGGGGCGAGGTCCCGCAGGCCAGCGAGCTGCTGCGCGACCTGATCTTCTCGACCCTGCAGGGCATCGCGATCGACCCGGTCGGCTATGTCCGGGGCGCGCGGCTGCAGCGCGTGCTCGACCTGCTGGCTTCGGTCTCGCAGGCCGAGTTCGAACGTGCCTACCAGGACGTGCATGGTGCACGGGCGTCGCGGCCCGCGCGGGTCGCGAAGCGCGGCGCCGCGTGAGCGGCGCACTGCGCGACGGGTCGCGCGGTGCCACCGATCGAGGGTCTTCTTCCGACATTAAACAAACAGACAAGACCGTTTGGTATCGGAGCGCGACGCGATGACCACCCCCTCCGTGCCCGTGCTGGCCGGCCCCCATCTGGTGAACCAGCAGGGCGCGAGCCCGAGCCTGAACGGCAGTCGCTGCACATCCTGCGGCGAGGTCTATTTCCCGGCGGCGCGCGGTTGCACGCGCTGCGGCAGCACCGCGCTCGACGCCTTCGATCTCGGCGACAAGGGCCGCCTATGGTCGTGGACGATCCAGGGCTTCTGCCCGAAGCCGCCCTACGACAGCGGCGAGACCGAGGCCGACTTCACCCCCTACGGCGTCGGCTATGTCGAGCTGGCCAGTGGCCTGAAGGTCGAGAGCCGCCTGACCGTGGCCGACCCGGCGCGGCTGCGCATCGGCATGCCAATGGTGCTGACGCTGCAGGCCTATCGCCGCGCGCGCGACGGCGCGCAGGTTTACACCTTCGCGTTCGAACCGGAGACGCAGGCATGAGCGACGACGTCGCGATCATCGGCATCGGGCTGCATCCGTTCGGCCGCACCGATCACCTGTCCGGCCTGGAGCAGGGCGCGCATGCGGTGCGCGCGGCGCTGCAGGACGCTGGCGTCACGTGGGACGCGGTCGGCGTCGCCTACGGCGGCAGCGCGGCGGCCGGCAATGCCGACGCGTTGAGCAACCTGCTCGGCCTGACCGGCATCCCGTTCGTCAACGTCGCGAACGGCTGTGCGACCGGTGGCAGCGCGCTGGCCAGCGTGGTCGCGGCGATCCGCTCCGGCGTGGCCGAGATCGGCGTCGCGGTCGGCTTCGACAAGCACCCGCGAGGCGCCTTCAACGCCCGCCCGAGCGACTGGGGCCTGGAAGACTGGTACGGCCAGACCGGCCTGATGCTGACGACCCAGTTCTTCGCGTTGAAGACCCAGCGCTACCTGCACGAGCATGGCTTGAGCGAGCGTGCGCTGGTGCTCGCGGCGCAGCGCTCGTTCCGCCACGGCGCGCTCAACCCGCAGGCCTGGCGCCGCACCGAGCTGAGCTATGCCGAGATCGCCGAGTCGGCGCCGGTCAACCTGCCGCTGCGCAAGTTCATGTTCTGCAACCCGGCCGAGGGCGGTGCGGCGCTGGTGCTGTGCAGCGCGAAGGTGGCGCACAAGTACACGCGCACGCCGGTGCTCGTGAAGGCGGCGCTGATGCGCACCCGGCATCACGGCTCGTTCGAGGTCTTCGCGCCGAGCCTGGCCGCGCAGGCCGCACCAGCGCCGACCGTGACCGCTTCGAAGGCCGCGTTCGAGCAGGCGGGTGTGGGGCCGTCAGACATCCGCGTGATCCAGATCCAGGACACCGACAGTGGCTCCGAGATCATCCACATGGCCGAGAACGGCTTCTGCGAGCACGGCGAGCAGGAGCGCCTGCTCGAGGCCGGCGAGACCGACATCGGCGGGCGCCTGCCCATCAACACCGACGGCGGCTGCATGGCCAACGGCGAACCTATCGGCGCGTCCGGGCTGCGCCAGGTCATCGAGATCTGCACCCAGCTGCGCGGCCAGGCCGGCGCGCGCCAGGTGCCGGGCCAGCCGAAGCTCGGCTACACGCATGTCTACGGTGCGCCCGGGGTCAGCGCCGTGACGATTCTGCAGACCTGATTCCCCACGCCACCGCACTTCGACAAGCGAGCAGGAGACTTTGATGAACAAGCCGCACGAAAAGCAGATCTTCTTCCACCCGCCCGAGACCGCCGGCGACCCGGCGAAGTTCCAGCAGCTGCTCGCGCAGGAGACGGTCCCGGTGCCGGCCTACCTGCAGTCGACGCCCCCGAACTTCGGCGACGAGGATCTCGACGTCGCGCGCTACACCTCGCACGCGTTCCACCGCCTCGAGGCCGAGAAGATGTGGCCGAAGGCGTGGCAATTCGTCGCCCGCGAGGAGGAGATCCCGAAGGCCGGCGACCACGTGGTCTACGACATCGTCGAGCGCTCGGTGATCGTGATGCGTGGCGACGACGGCGTGATCCGCGGCTTCTACAACTCGTGCCTGCACCGCGGCCGCGCGCTGCGCACGCAAAGCGGCAGCACCGGGCAGCTCAAGTGCCCGTTCCACGGCTTCACCTGGGATCTGCGCGGCCGCTTCCAGAGCAAGCCCTGCAGCTGGGACTTCAAGCACCTGAGCGACAACGAGCTCGAACTGCCGCAGGTCAAGGTCGAGAGCTGGGGCGGCTTCGTCTTCATCAATTTCGACCTCGACGCGCAACCGCTGATCGACTTCCTCGGCGTGCTGCCCGAGCACTTCGCGTCCTACATGATGGACCGCTCGCATGCGATCGCCCATGTGCAGCGCCGCATCCCCTGCAACTGGAAGGTCGGCCAGGAGGCCTTCTTCGAGGCGATGCACACCAAGGCGACGCACCCCGGCATCATGACCTTCACCGGCGACGTCGACAGCCAGTACGACGTCTACGGCGACAACGTCGCGCGCGCGATCACGCCGATGGGCGTCGTCAGCCCGAACCTGGGCGGCGTGACCGAAGCGACGATCATGAACGACATCCTCGCGCTGTCGGGCCGCATGTCGGAGACCGACGGCAGCGGCCACGCGCTGCCGCCCGGGATGTCGGCGCGCCAGTATGTCGGCGAGCTCAACCGCAAGGCCTTCGAGGCGATCTCGGGCGACGACCTGTCGCAGGCCACGCTGGCCGAGCTCGAGGACGCGATCCTGTATTCGGTGTTCCCGAACTTGCAGGTCTGGGCCGGCTACTTCGGCAACATCGTCTACCGCTTCATCCCCGACGGCGACGACCAGAACCACTGCCTCTTCGACATCTACCTGCTCGGCCGCCACCCGAAGGGCACGCCGCGCCCGGCGGCTCCACCGGTCAACCGCCTTGGCGACGAGGAGCCCTTCACCAGTGCCTCCGAGATCGGCGCGCTCGGCGGCGTGTTCGAGGAGGACATGCGCAATCTGCCGCACATGATGAAGGGGATGCGCGCCAGCCTGCGCGGCAAGGTCAGCCTGGCGAGCTATCAGGAGAGCCGCATCCGGCACCACCACCAGACGCTCGACAAGTACCTCGGGCTGGGCGCCGCCAAGAAATGAGCGCGAACCGGCAATGGATCCTGCGTGCGCGCCCGCCCGGTGAGGTTGGTGCCGAGCACTTCGAGATCCGCAGTGTGGCGCGGCCGGTGCCCGGCCCGAACCAGGTGCTGGTGCGCACGATCTACCTGCTCGTGCCGCCGGCGATGCGGCTGTGGATGAACGAGAAGCCCACCTATGTGCCGGCGCAGCCGCTGGGCGAGGTGATGATGGGGATCACGCTCGGCGTCGTCGAGGCGTCGAACGTCGCGGCGCTGCCGGTGGGCACCTATGTGAATGGGATGGGCGGCTGCCAGGAGTGGTTCGTCGCCGGGCCTGAGCAACTGATGCCGCTCGCGCCGCACCCCGGCGTGCCGCTCGCGGCCTACCGCAGCGTGCTCGACGTGCAGGGCCTCACCGCCTATGCCGGGCTGACCGACATCTGCCGCCCGGTCGCCGGCGAGACGCTGGTCGTGACGGCCGCAGCCGGCAGTGTCGGCTCGCTGGTGTGCCAGATCGCGGCCAGGCTCGACGTGCATGTCGTCGGCATCGCCGGCGGTGCCGAGAAGTGCCGCTGGCTGCGCGACGAATGCGGCATCGCCGCGTCGATCGACTACAAGGCCGACGACGTCGTCGCGCGCCTCGATGAGCTGTGCCCGAGAGGCATCGACATGGTGTTCGAGAACGTCGGCGGCCCGGTGCTGGACCGGCTGCTCGATCGCATCAACGAACGCGCGCGCATCGCGCTGTGCGGCATGGTCGCGAGCTACAACGACGGCGGCACGCAGAGCGCGCGCGCGCTGATGCAGCTCGTCGTCAAGGCGGCGCGCATCGAGGGCTTCCTGGTGCGCGAGTATTTCGACCGCCACGCGGAGATCAGCGCGCGGCTGCAGGGCTGGCTGCTCGATGGCAGCCTGAAAGTCCAGATGGACATCCTCGACGGCCTCGACAAGCTGGCCGTCGCGCTGCGCCGGATGTTCCATGGCGAGAACCGCGGCGTGCAGCTGCTGCGCCTGTCCGGAGAACGCCTGTGAACGGCAACGACATTGACACGGCGGTCGCCCGCGCGGCGCGGCTGCGCACGGAGATCCGCCGCTTCTGCGCCGAGATGCCGGCCGGGCTGCGCCACAAGTCCGAGCGCCACCAGGTACTCGACAAGGCCGACTACCTGCAGTGGCTGCAACTGCTGCAGCGCCGGGGCTGGGTCGTCGGCCACTGGCCCGAGGCGCACGGCGGCGCCGGCTGGTCCGCGCTCGAGCGCTTCGTGTTCGAGGACGAGCTCGCGCGCCAGGGCGCGCCGTGGGTGATCCCGTTCGGCGTCAAGTACGTCGGCCCGGTGATCTACACCTACGGCTCCGACGCGCAGAAGCAGCGCTTCCTGCCCGGCATCGTCAGCAGCGAGGAGTTCTGGGCCCAGGGCTATTCGGAGCCCGGTGCCGGCTCCGACCTCGCGGCCTTGCGCACCGAGGCGCGGCGCGACGGCGACCACTACGTCGTCAACGGCCAGAAGGTCTGGACGACCTACGCGCAATGGGCCGACTGGCTCTTCTGCCTCGTTCGAACGGGTGGAGCCCCTCGCCAACCGGGTACGGTTGGCGATCCCCCGGGGGGATGCCGGCCGGCTTGGGAGCGGCCCGGCGC
>JBDTVC010000024.1:0-32747 GCA_040007475.1 Burkholderiales bacterium | reverse complement strand
CCGTTGTTCAGCGCCTCGAAGGCCATGCCGGCGCTCATCGCACCGTCGCCGATGATCGCCACCGCCTTGCGGTCCTCGCCCTTGAGCTTGGCCGCCACGGCCATGCCGAGCGCAGCCGAGATCGAGGTGGACGAGTGCGCCGTGCCAAAGGTGTCGTACTCGCTCTCGTCGCGTCGCGGGAAGCCCGAGATGCCGCCAACCTGGCGCAGCGTGTGCATGCGCTCGCGCCGGCCGGTAAGGATCTTGTGCGGGTAGGTCTGGTGGCCCACGTCCCACACGAGCCGGTCGTGTGGTGTGTTGAAGACGTGATGCAGCGCGATCGTGAGTTCCACCGTGCCGAGGTTCGACGACAGGTGGCCGCCCGTCTGCGCCACGCTTTGCACGACGAAGTCACGCAGCTCGGCGGCGAGCTGCTTGAGCTCCAGGCGCGAGAGACGCCGCACGTCGGCCGGGCTGGCGATGGTTTCGAGAAGGGTGTGCTTCATGTCGGGGTCAATTGTCGCGGTCCACGACCTTGTCGGCCAGCACACTGAGCCACGCGGCGTCGACGAGGCCGCTGCGGGCCAGTGCCGCCTGGGCCTTGTCGCGCAACTCGTTGGCATGGCGCCGGGCGGCATCGAGACCGAGTACGGTGACGTAGGTCGGCTTGTTGTTGTCGAGGTCCTTGCCCGCGGTCTTGCCGAGCGTGTCAGAGCCCTGCGTCACGTCTAGGATGTCGTCGACGACCTGAAACGCTAGGCCGAGCGCGTCACCGTAGTCGGCCAGCGCAGCCCACTGTGCGGGTGTGGCCTCGCCGCAGGCCGCGCCCATCAGCACGCTGCCCTGGAGCAGCGCGCCGGTCTTGCGGTGGTGCATGTCGCGAAGCGCCTGCTCGCCCAGCGGCTTGCCGATGCTGGCGAGGTCGATCGCCTGCCCGCCGGCCATGCCCGCATGGCCGGCCGAGCGCGCGAGCAGCGAGCACAGGCGCGCCTGCAGCGCCGGCGGCATGCCTTCATCGGGGGTCAGGACCTCGAAGGCCAGGGCCTGCATCGCGTCGCCCGCGAGCATGGCCTGCGCCTCGCCGAACTGCACGTGCACGGTGGGCTTGCCACGGCGCAGGACATCGTTGTCCATGCAGGGCATGTCGTCGTGGACGAGCGAATACGCGTGGATCAGCTCGACAGCGCAGGCCGCACGCATGGCCGCGTCGCGGTTGCCATGCACGGCCTGCGAGGCCGCGAGCACGAGCAACGGGCGCACGCGCTTGCCACCGTCGAGCACGCCGTAGCGCATCGCCAGGCCCAGACCGGCCGGCGCATCGGCAGGCACCCAGGCCTGAAGCGCCGACTCGACGGCATCGACCTCGGTGCGGGCCCACACTTCGAACTCGGCCAATTTCATGATTGCGCGGCCCAGGGCTTGAGCTGGCCGTCCTCGAGGACCTTGACCTGCTGCTCCACCGCCTCGAGCCGCGTGCGGCAGAACGTCAGCAACTCGGCCCCGCGCTTGTAGCTCTCGAGCAGGCGATCGAGCGGCAACTGGCCGGCCTCCATGGCTGCGACGAGGCGGTCGAGTTCGGCCAGCGCGTCTTCGTAGCTGGGTGGCGCTGCCGCGGTCGCGGTCGTGCTGGTCTTGGCCATCGTCGGATCGTTAAACCCTCGATTGTAGTCAGCCGGATCGGCGCGACCATCCCAAGGACACATGATGTTGTGACGAGTCCTGACATCACCCGGCAGGGTCACCCTTGCAGCGGGTCGGCGCCGGACCCCGCGGGTACAATCCGCGGCCTGCCAAGCCCGGCAGCCCAACGACGATCCGGCTCGAGCGCGCAGGATCGGTTGACCCTTGGAGATCTGCTGGGATCATGTCCGACCTGAGCGTGCCGCTGGCCGCACTCGAGCGAAGCCGCTCCCAACTCTCAGTCACCAGCTACTTCGACGCCGATCTGTACCGGCGCGAGATGGCCGGCATCTTCGACAGGAGCCCGCGCTACCTCGGGCACGAACTGTCCGTCCCTGAGGTGGGCGACTACTACGGGCTGCCCCAGGAGGGTGAAGGTCGCGCGCTGGTGCGTACGCCGGACGGCGTCGAGCTGATCTCGAACGTCTGCCGCCACCGCCAGGCGCTGATGCTCCGCGGGCGCGGCAACACGCGGAGCAACATCGTCTGCCCGCTGCACCGCTGGACCTACGACGTGCACGGCCGATTGATGGGCGCACCGCACTTCGCCGACGACCCCTGCCTGAACCTGAACAATTACCCGCTGCAGACCTGGAACGGCATGGTCTTCGAAAGGCGCGGCCGTGACGTGGCGACCGATCTCGCGAGGCTCGGCCCGCTCAAGGACCTCGACTTCACCGGCTACGTGCTCGACCACGTGCAACTGCACGAGTGCGACTACAACTGGAAGACCTTCATCGAGGTCTACCTCGAGGATTACCACGTCGGCCCGTTCCACCCCGGGCTGGGCCAGTTCGTCACCTGCGACGACCTGCGCTGGGAGTTCGGCGCGCACCACTCGGTGCAGACCGTCGGCACCAAAAACGAACTCGCCCGCCCCGGCACACCGGCCTACCACAAGTGGCACGACGCCGTGCTGAAGTACCGCAACGGCCGCTATGACAACGTATTGCCCAAGCACGGTGCGATCTGGCTCACCTACTACCCGACGGTGATGGTCGAGTGGTACCCGCACGTGCTGGTGGTCTCGACGCTATACCCCAAAGGCCCGCAGAAGACGCTCAACGTCGTCGAGTTCTACTACCCCGAGGACATCGCCGCGTTCGAGCGCGAATTCGTCGAGGCCCAGCAGGCCGCGTACTGGGAGACCTGCGCCGAGGACGACGAGATCGCGCTGCGCATGGATGCCGGCCGCCGCGCGCTGATGGAACGCGGCGACGACGAGATCGGCCCCTACCAGAGCCCGATGGAAGACGGCATGCAGCAGTTCCACGAGTGGTACCGGCGTGCGATGGAGAACCAGCCCTGAGCAGCAGCCGCTGGCGCTCAGCCTCCGGGCTGATGGTTCTGGCCTCGTTTCTGTTCGCGACGATGGGTGTGTGCGTCAAGCTGGCTTCGGCCGGCTACACGCCGGGCGAGATCATGTTCTACCGGGGCGTGATCGGCGCCGTGCTGATCTGGCTGCTGGCACGGCACCGCGGCGTCTCGCTGCGCACCACCGTGGCAGCCACGCACTTCTGGCGCAGCCTGTCCGGTGTCATCGCGATGTTCCTGTGGTTCTACGCCATCGGCAACCTGCCAGTGGCCACGGCGATGACGCTGAACTACATGTCCTCGGTGTGGATGGCTCTGTTCCTGATCGGTGGCGCGGCGATGCTGGGCAGCGCGCGCGTCGACGGCCGGCTCGTCGCGACCGTCCTGCTGGGCTTCGGCGGCGTCGCGCTGATCCTGCGCCCGACGATCGAACACGACCAGCTCTGGCACGGGCTGATGGGGCTGCTGTCGGGGATGATCTCGGCCACCGCCTACCTCCAGGTTGCGGCGCTGGCGCGCGCCGGCGAGCCCGAGGTGCGGATCGTCTTCTACTTCTCGATCGGCGGCGCGGTGTTCGGCGCGCTGACCACGCTGTGGACCGGCGTACACGGCCACACGCTTCAGGGCGCCGTGACGTTGATCGCCGTGGGCTTGCTCGCCACTGCAGCGCAACTGTTGATGACGCGCGCCTACAGCACCGGGCGCACACTCGTGAATGCCAGCCTGCAATACCTCGGCATCGCCTTCTCGTTCGGCTACGGCGTGCTGCTGTTCAATGACCATGTGACCCGGATGGCGCTGGCCGGCATGCTGCTGATCGTCAGTGCAGGCTTGTCCGCCACCTTGCTTCGCAGCCGCAGCAATGCACCACCCGACACCGCCAACGCGCCACTGGAAACCTGACCATCATGAGCTTCACCACCCTGATCACTGCCGACCAATTGCGTGCCGCAGGAGGCGGGCCGGTCATCGTCGAGACCAGCTTCGATCTCGCAGATGCGAACGCTGGCGAGGCGGGCTGGCGCGAGGCGCATGTGCCGGGCTCGTTCTACGGCCACCTCGATCGCGACCTTTCCGGGCCGAAGACGGGCACCAACGGCCGCCATCCGCTGCCCGAGCGCAGCGCGTTCGCGGCCACGCTCGCGCGCTGGGGGGTCACGCCGGCCAAACAGGTCGTCGCGCTCGACCGCCAGGGCGGCATGTTTGCGGCGCGGCTGTGGTGGATGCTGCGCTGGATGGGCCACGCCAATGTGGCCGTGCTCGATGGCGGCGTGGCCGCCTGGACGGCCGCCGGCGGCGCCCTCACCGCCAACCCGACGCCGCGCGCGCCCGAGACCCCGCCCTACCCGCAACGCGCAACGCTCGCGAAGACCATCGACGCCGCCGCGCTGCAAGCCCAGCTCGGGCGCGTTCCGCTGATCGACGCGCGCGCCGGCGAGCGCTTTCGCGGCGAGGTCGAACCGCTGGACCCGGCCGCCGGCCACATCCCCGGCGCGCTGAACCGCTTCTTCAAGGACAACCTCGACCCGGCCACCGGCCGCTTCAAGCCCGCAGCCCAGCTGCGTGCCGAGTTCACCGCCCTGCTCGGCCCGCAGGCTGCCCAGGGCACGGTGCACCAGTGCGGCTCCGGCGCCACGGCCTGCCACAACCTGCTGGCGATGGAGCACGCCGGCCTGGCGGGCTCGGTGCTCTACCCGGGCTCGTGGAGCGAGTGGTGCGCCGACCCTTCACGGCCGGTCGCGCTGGGCGCATGATGTTTGCACCGGCTTGACCTGGCGCAAACCGGCCTTTACACATCCGCAGGAACATCCGCCAGCAGCACCGGGTCGCACCGACCCCGGCTTGAAAGGAGTGGACCATGTTCAAACGCATCCTCGTCCCGACCGACGGCTCCGACATCACGGTCAAGGCCGTCGACACGACCATCGCGCTCGCGAAATCGGTGGGCGCACAGGTCTACACGATCAGCGCGAAGGAGCCGTTCCCCTACAGCGCGATCTCCGAGATGCAGCCCACGCCGCCGCAGGAGTTCTTCGACGCGCAGGAGCGCATCGCCAGCCAGCGCGTGCAGGCGGTCGTCGCCAAGTGCGCAGCAGCGGACGTGCCCTGCCAGGCCTACACGGTCGAAGCCCTGCACCCCTGGGAGGCGATCATCGACCACGCCAAGCGCATGGAGTGCGACCTTGTCGTGATGGCCTCGCACGGCCGGCGTGGCGTCTCGGCGCTGCTGCTCGGCAGTGAGACGCAGAAGGTGCTGACGCACTCGAAGGTGCCGGTGCTGATCGTTCGATGACGATCCTGGCGATCGGTCAGACGCCGTGGGCCTTGATCCACGCGACACAGCGGGACCAGCCGTCCACGGCCCCTTCACGTTGGTAGCTCGGCCGGTAGTCGGCGTGGAACGCGTGCTGCGCACCAGGGTAGACGACGAACTGCGACTCCTTCGCCGCGGCATTCGGTGAGGCCGCGAGCGCGGCCTTCATCGCATCGACCGCTGTCAGCGGAATGCCGGTGTCCTTCTCGCCGTAAAGGCCCAGCACCGGCGCCTTCAGTTGGCCGACGAGGTCGATCGGGTTCTTCGGCTTCAGGGCCGAGGGCTCGCCCAGCAGCTGCCCGTACCAGGCCACACCGGCCTTCACCGCGGGTTGGTGCGCCGTGTAGAGCCAGGTGATGCGCCCGCCCCAGCAGAAGCCCGTGACCGCCAGGCGCGCCGTGTCGCCGCCGTTCGCGCCGGCCCATGTCACGCACGCATCGAGGTCACCCATCACCTGCGCATCGGGCACCTTGGAGACGACCTCGCTGATCAGCTTGCCGATCTCGCCATACGACTGCGCGTCGCCCTGGCGCACGAACAGCTCGGGCGCGATCGCGAGGTAGCCCAGCTTCGCGAAGCGCCGCGCCACATCGGCGATGTGCTCGTGGACGCCGAAGATCTCCGAGACCACGAGCACCACCGGCAGCTTGTCCGCCGCGGTCTTGCCCGCAGGCATCGCGCGGTACGCGGGCATCTTGAAGTCGCCCGACATGATCGTGACTTCGCCGACCGTCAGGCCGGTGCTGTCGGTCCTGATCGTCTGCGCGGTCACCGGCATCACCGACGCCGCGAAGCCGCTGCCGACCGCCGCGCGGACGAACTCGCGGCGCGAGACATCCGTGGCATCGGCGGGTCGTTCGAGTTCGGTGCTGTGCATGCGGGGCTCTCGTCGGTGGTTTGAAGTCGCGGCATTCTAGGAGGCCTGACAATGCGGCATGGTCTCCCGCATCGATGCCCCCACCACCCCCGCAGCCTCCCGCTGGCCCGGCCAGCTCGCCGCCATCGACATGGGCTCCAACAGCTTCCGGCTCGAGATCGGCCAGCTCATCGATGGCCGCTACCGCCGCGTCGACTACCTGAAGGAAACCGTGCGCCTCGGGGCCGGCCTCGACGGCAACGGCCTGCTCACCGAAGCGGCGAGCGAGCGCGGCCTCGCGTGCCTGGCGCGCTTCGCGCAGCGCCTCAAGGGGTTCGTGCCGGGCCAGGTCCGCGCGGTCGCGACGCAGACGCTGCGCGAGGCACGCAACCGCGACGAATTCCTCGCGCGCGCACAGGCCGGGCTGGGCTTCCCGATCGAGGTGATCTCGGGGCGCGAGGAAGCGCGCCTGATCTACGCTGGCGTCGCGCGGCTGCAGCCCTCGAGCGTGCCGCGCCTGGTGATCGACATCGGCGGGCGCTCGACCGAGATGATCCTCGGCCACGGCCGCAAGCCGGTGCGCGCCGAGTCGTTCCAGGTCGGCAGCGTGAGCCTGTCGATCAAGTACTTCGGCGAAGGCCGCTTCACCGAGGAGGCGTTTCGCCGTGCGCAGGTCGCCGCCGGGGCCGAGCTCGAAGAGGCGCTGGAACCCTTCGCCGCGACGCACTGGCAGGAGGCGCTCGGCTCGTCGGGCACCGTTGGCGCCGTCTCGCAGCTGCTCGCCGCCAGCGGCATCAGCGATGGCCGCATCACGCCCGAAGGCCTGCGCTGGCTGATGGAGCAATGCCTGCGCGCAGGGCGGGTCGAGAAGCTCAGCCTGCCCGGCCTGAAGGAAGACCGCCGCGCGGTGATCGCCGGCGGCCTGGCGATCCTGTACACGCTGGCAGCGCACTTCGACATCGCCGAACTGATGCCGGCCCGCGGCGCGCTGCGCCAGGGCGTGATCTTCGACCTCGACGAGCGCCTGCACGCGACCGAGCTGCGGCAGGACGGCCACGACATCCGCGATGGCTCGGTGCGCGAGCTGCAGCGCCGGTTCATGGTCGACACGCAGCAGGCCCAGCGCGTCACGCAGATCGCCGATGGGCTCTACACCAGCCTGCAGCCGCGCGCCGGTGCCGAGGCTCGCCGCGAGCTGCTGTGGGCCTGCGCGCTGCACGAGATCGGGATGATGGTCTCGCACCACGACCACCACCGCCACAGCGCCTATGTGCTCGCGCATGTCGATGCGGCGGGCTTCTCGCAGAGCCAGCTGCGCCGCGTCAGCGAGCTGGTGCTCGGCCAGCGCGGCGGGCTGCGCAAGGTCGAGGCGAGCCTCACCCGCGAGGATTTCGCCTGGCAGCTGCTGTGCCTGCGGCTGGGCGTGATCAAGTGCCATGCGCGCGGCGAGATCGATGACGGCGCGATAGGCCTGCGTCGCAACGGTGCGGTCGCGGAACTGAACGTCGAGCCCGGCTGGGCCGAGACCCATCCGCGCACGCGTCACCTGCTCGGCGAGGAAGTCGCCCTCTGGGAGCGCAGCGGGCCGCTGCGCCTGGAGATCGCGGCCGAGCCCGGCCGCTGATCGGTCGCTGCCCGGCTCAGGCCGGGCGAATCGCCGCGCAGCCGATGCGCGCGCCGGAGTTCCCGGTCGGCTGCGTCCGGTAGTCATCCGGAGCGGCGTGCACGATCAGGCCGTGGCCGACGATGTCGGTCGCGCCTTGTCCGATCGTCAGGCCCTGCACGGCGAAGCTCGTCTGCACACGGCCCTCGGCATCGGCCTTCAGCGCCGGCAGATCGCCCGCATGGTGCTCGGCCTCCTGCGGGCCGTGCACGTGGCCGAGCGGGTTGAAGTGCCCGCCGGCGCTCAGGCCGTCACCGCTCGAGCAGTCGCCCTTCTCGTGGATATGAAAGCCGTGCTCGCTGTTCGGCTTCAGCCCGCTCAGCTTCACGCTCACGAGCGTGCGGTCGCCGCGCGCCTCGAAGCCTACCGACCCGGCGGCGGCGTTGCCGCGCGTGGGCTCGATCGTGGCCACTGCCCTGGGTGCGGGTGGCGTGCCCGCGCAGGCGGCCAACAAGCAGGCGCTTGCGATCAGTGTCGACACATGGGGTGTGTTCATGGCGTCCCAGGTTGCGTTACAGACAGTCGGGCGACTGTACCGCCTGCAGGATCACCTGTGCCACGTCCTCGCGGTTGCGCCCGCGGATCCACCACACGGCGCCCTTCTTGATCGTCCACGGCTGCGGCACCTCGGTCAGCAGGAACGACGCGACCAGGCCCAGCGTCGGCTGGTGGCCGATCACCAGCACCGGCTCGCTCGCGTCGGGCCAGCGGGCGGACTTGAGCAGCGCCTCGCCGTTGCCGTCGGGCGCGAGCTCGTTCGCCGTCTTGAACCTGCGGCCCAGCGCCTTCGCCGTCTGCTGGCAGCGCACCGCCGGGCTCGCGAGGATGCGCGTCGAGTGGGCGAGCCGCTGGTTCAGCCACTCGGCCATGCGCTGCGCCTGGCGCTCGCCCTTGGGCGTGAGCGCGCGCGCGAGATCATCATCGGCCTCGCGCATCTCGAAGGCCTCGGCATGGCGCCACAGGATCAGGTCCATCAGGGTGCTCCGCAAAACAGCGCCAACAAGGCCTGCTGGGCACTCGGCGCTTGGCGCGGCACGGTCTCGTAGCCGCCGTCGGGGCCGAGCAGCCAGGCGTCCTGCCGGTCGTGCAGGTAGGGCACCAGGCATTCGTCGATCACGCGCTGGCGCAGCGCCGCATCGCGGACCGGCCATGCGACCTCGATGCGGCCGAACATGTTGCGCCCCATCCAGTCGGCGCTGGTGAGGAACAGCGCCTCTTCATCGTCGCCCTCACCCCACGAGAAGTAGCTCACGCGCGAGTGTTCGAGAAAGCGGCCGACGACCGACCGCACGCGGATGCGGCCGTCGGCGCCCGGTGGCAGCATGCACGCGCCGCGCACGATCAGGTCGATCTTCGCGCCGTCGCGTGCAGCATGGACGAGCGCGTGGATCAGCGGCACGTCCGTCAGCGCGTTCATCTTCGCGACGATGCGAGCGCGCCCGCCGGCCCGGGCCGAGGCGGCCACCTTCTCGATGTGCGCGAGCATCTGCCGGTGCAGCGTGAACGGCGCCTGCAGCAGGCAGCGCAACGGCTTCATGCGGCCCAGGCTGGCGAGCTGCTGGAACACCGCGTCGACATCGCTGGTGATGTCGGGCTTCGCGGTGAAGTAGCCCAGGTCGGTGTAGAGGCGCGCGGTCTTCGGGTTGTAGTTGCCGGTCGAGAGGTGTGCGTAGCGCCGCATCCGGCCCTGCTCGCGCCGCGTGACGAGCAGCAGCTTGGCGTGCGTCTTCAGACCGACGATGCCGTACACCACCTGCACGCCGACCGCTTCGAGCCGCTCGGCCCAGTTGATGTTGGCCTCCTCGTCGAAGCGTGCCTTCAGCTCGACGACGACCATCACCTCCTTGCCGCGGCGCGCGCCTTCGATCAGCAGGTCCATCAGCGGCGACTCGCTGCCGGTGCGGTAGATCGTCTGCTTGATCGCGAGCACATCCGGGTCGTAGACCGCCTCGCGCAGGAACTGAACGACCGGCTCGAACGATTCGAACGGATGGTGCAGGAGCACGTCGCGCTCGCGCAGGCTGTCGAACATCGAGCTCTGGCGCGGCAGCCGCACCTGCGGCCAGGCCGGCTCGAACGGCGCGAAGCGAAGGGGCGGCGCAGCGCCATCGTCGCTCGCCTGGTCGATCAGCTGGTTCAACCGCACCAGGTTCACCGGCCCGTTGACCTTGTACAGCGCGGCGACGGGCAGGCCGAACTGGCCGAGCAGGAAATCCGACAGCTCGCCCGGGCAGGTGTTCACCACTTCGAGCCGCAGCGCCTGGCCGAAGTGGCGCGTGGTCAGGCCCGAGCGAAGCGCCTGGCGCAGGTTGGTCACATCGTCTTCGTCGACCTCGAGGTCGGAGTCGCGGGTGACGCGGAACTGCGAGAACACCTCGACCTCGCGGCCCGGGAACAGCTCGGCCAGGTGGGCGCGGATGACGCTCGTGAGCAGCACGAACACCTGCCGCGCCCGGCCCTGCGCATCGACGCCCGCGACCTTGTCGGGCAACCGGATCACGCGCGGCAGCACCCGCGGCACCTTGACGATCGCGAACGGGTTGGCACGGCCAAACGCGTCCTTGCCACTGAGCCGCGCGATGAAGTTCAGCGACTTGTTCGCGACCTGCGGGAACGGGTGCGACGGGTCGAGCCCGACCGGCACCAGCAGCGGCCGCACCTCGCGCTCGAAGAAGGCCGCGACCCAGCGCCGCTGCGCGTCGTCGCGGTCGGCGTGGTTCAGGATGTGGATGCCCTGCTGCGCGAGCTGCGGCATCACCTCGTCGTTGAACGCCCTGTACTGGTCGTCGATCAGCGCGTGCGCGTCGGCCGCGACCGACTCCAGATCGCGCCCCGAGCCGGAGCGGCGCGTGGCCTCGAGGTAGTCGGCGAACCGCACCTCGAAAAACTCGTCCATGTTCGACGAGACGATGCACACATAGCGCAGCCGCTCGAGCAGCGGCACGTCGGCCCGGCGCGCCTGCGCGAGCACGCGGCGGTTGAATTCGAAGATTGCGCGCTCGCGATTGAGCAGCGCCGGCATCTCGAACGTGCCGGATGGGCTCATGTCAGTCATGCGACCAGTTTATGAAGCTTTTGCGACAGCTTCGTGACAGACGCAGCCGTTGTCATGTGCGCCGACCAGTCGAGAATCTCCAGCCGGCCGTCGGCATGCTCGGCCAGCGCGGTCAGGCTCTCGACCCAGTCACCGTCGTTGCAGTACAGCGTACCGTCGATCATGCGCATCTCGGCATGATGGATGTGCCCGCAAACGACGCCCTGCGCCCCGCGCTGGCGCGCCTCGCGCGCGACCGCCGCCTCGAAGTCACCCACATAGCTGACCGCGCGCTTGACCTTGAGCTTCAGGTACTTCGACAGCGACCAGTACGGCAAGCCCAGCCGTGCGCGCAGCGAGTTGAGGTGGCGGTTCAGGCGCAGCGTGAACTCGTACAGCGAGTCGCCCACGTGCGCGAGCCATTTGGCACACTGGATCACGCCGTCGAAGTAGTCACCATGCGTGATCCAGAGCGTGCGGCCATCGGCCGTCTCGTGCAGCCACTCCTCGGCCACGTCGATCCCGCCGAAGTTGTGGTCGAGATAGCGGCGCGCGAACTCGTCGTGGTTGCCCGGGATGAAGATCACCCGCGTGCCCTTGCGCGCCTTGCGCAGCAGCTTCTGAACCACGTCGTTGTGCGCCTGCGGCCAGTACCACTGGCGGCGCAGCTGCCAGCCATCGATGATGTCGCCGACGAGGAACAGCGTCTCGCACTCGGTGCGCTTCAGGAAGTCGAGCAGCGCATCCGCCTGGCAGCCGGGCGTGCCCAGGTGGAGGTCGGAGATCCACAGCGTGCGGTAGCGGTGCTCGCACTCGTTGGTGTCCCATGCAGGCAAGGCGTCTCTTTGCATGGACCCCGATGCTGCGCCGCCCGTGTGACGGGCGTGTGTCGAACCGCCGAGCTGAGCGCGGCCAGCGCCGGGCCGCTCCCAAGCGGCCGCGCACCCGCCCGGCGGGTGATGGCGTATTCGCCATCGGGTGCCCCATTCAGCGCGCGAATTCCTGGCTCAGTCCGACCACGAAGACGCGCTCGGCGCGCGACCCGGTCCGGGCGACGCTCAGGTCGATGCTGAGCGCATCGCCGACATTGAGCCGGCCGCCGATACGGCTCGTCCAGCCGCCAAGGAGCTTCACGCGCTCGGCGATGACGCTGAGCTTGTCGCTCGCCGCCCATTCGCCCGAAACGCCCTCGCGGCGCCAGCGGTTGCCGCCGGCATCGCGGTCGACGCCGACGTTCACATGAACCCACATCTTCTCGGCCGCCCGCCAGGTGAGCGGCGCATACAGCGTCTGCGCCGGCCGGCCGCGGTTCGTCTGGTCGAACGCCGCACTCCACGCCACGCCCACGCTGACCTTGTCGACGAGCGGATCGACGACCCATTTGAACTGCGGCCCGAGCAGCGTGCGCCCGTCGCCGGGTGCGGCGATGCGCTCCAGATTCGCGCCGATCTCGACCGGCCCGGCGCGGCAGCTCGACCCGACATGCACCAGGGTCGTCGATGCGGCCGGCACCCGCGCGGCCCAGAGCTCGACCTGGCAGCGCCCGGCGTCCAGCACCGTCGCGTCGTCGACGTCGAAATGCCCACCGGCGGCATGCGACGACGTGGCGATGGTGACCAGGCTGGCGGCGGCGAACAGAGATCGCATCACGGGCATTGTCGGTGAGCTTCTTGACGCGTCGATGACGGCCATCTCTTGTCACGGCTGCGTCACACGCGTGTCGCAAAGTCCGCGGTTTGACCCTCGCGTCCATGCTTCACGTCCCGACCCCGAGCTACGGCGCCGACGCTGCCGGCCTGATCTGCGGCTACTGCATCGCACCCGCAGCCGCCGCACAGGCGCTCGACGCCGACGCCGCCGCGGCGTGGCTCGCGGCGCCGGCCGGGGCCGATGGCGCCTTTCTGTGGCTGCACTTCAACCTCGCGCACACCGGCGCGCGGCCCTGGCTCGCGGCACACGCCGCACTGTCGGACGAGTTCTTCGCGGTCGTCGACGACGGCCTGCACTCCACCCGCATCGAGCGCACCGAACAGTCGCTGATCGCGGTGATCAACGACGTGCACTTCGACTTCTCGTTCGAACCCTCCGACATCTCGACGCTGTGGATCAACGTCACGCAGCGCCTCGTCGTCACCGCGCGCCGCCAGCCGTTGCGCTCGGTCGACCGGCTGCGCGCCGCGGTGAAGGACGGCGCGCCGCTGCGCTCCGCCGCCGAGCTGCTCGAACACCTGCTGCGCGCGCAGGCCGATGTGCTGGTCGACATCGTGCGCAACAGCACCGGCCGCGTCGACCAGATCGAGGACCAGCTGCTCGCCAACCGCCTGCAGCCCAAGCGCGCGCGGCTCGGCGCGCTGCGGCGGCTGCTGGTGCGGCTGCAGCGGCTGCTCGCGCCCGAGCCCGCGGCGCTGTTCCGACTGCTGCAGCACCCGCCGGGCTGGATGACCGATGTCGATGTGCAGGAACTGCGCCAGGCGAGCGAGGAGTTCTCGGTCGTGCTGCACGACATGGCCGCCCTGCAGGAGCGCATCAAGCTGCTGCAGGAAGAGATCGCCGCGCAGGTGGGCGAGGACAACAACCGCAGCCTCTTCGTGTTGACGATCGTCACGGTGCTCGCGCTGCCGATCAACATCATCGCCGGGCTGCTCGGCATGAACGTGGGCGGCGTGCCGCTGGCGCAGCACGCGCACGGGTTCTGGATCGTCGTCGCGGTGATCGCCAGCTTCACCGCGATCGCGGGCTGGCTCGCGTTCCGATCGCAGCGCGAGCGCTGAGCGATAAACTGGCGCCCCACCCCCATGGGAGCCCGCATGTTCAAGACCATTGCCATCACCATCGTCGTCGTGATCCTCGGCATTCTCGCGTTCGCGACGACGCGGCCCGACAGCTTCAGCGTGCAGCGCTCGACCACGATCCGCGCGCCGGCCGACAAGGTGTTCCCGATGATCAGCGACTTCCACCGCTGGGCCGAATGGTCACCGTGGGAGAAGCTCGACCCGGCAATGCAGCGCACCTTCGGCGGCCCCGCGGCCGGCGTCGGCACGACCTACGGCTGGACCGGCAACAGCAAGGTGGGCGAAGGAAAGATGGAAATCCTGAAGGCCGACCCGACCAGCAAGGTCGACGTCAAGCTCGACTTCATCAAGCCCTTCGAAGGCCACAACGTCGCCGAATTCACGCTCAGCCCCAAGGGCGACAGCACCGAGGTGTTGTGGGTGATGCACGGCCCGGCGCCGTTCATCACGAAGTTGATGGGGGTGTTCGTCAGCATGGACGCGATGATCGGCAAGGACTTCGAGGCCGGGCTGGCGAACATGAAGGCCGCCGCGGAGAAGTAGTCGGAGTCAGTGGGCTTCGTCCCAGTTCTTGCCGACGCCGACTTCGGCGAGCAGCGGCACCTTCAGTTCAGCCACCGAGGCCATGATCTTCGGCACCTCGGTTCGCGCCCAGTCGAGTTCGGCGGCCGGCACCTCGAACACCAGTTCGTCGTGCACCTGCATGATCATCCGCGTCGCGCGCTGCTCGCGATCCAGCGCATCCTGTACCGCGATCATCGCGAGCTTGATCAGGTCGGCGGCCGTGCCCTGCATCGGCGCGTTGATCGCCTGGCGCTCGGCGCCGCTCTTGCGCGGGCCGTTGCCGCCGTTGATCTCGGGCAGGTAGACACGCCGGCCGAACAGCGTCTCGACATAGCCGTGCACGCGTGCCGAAGCCTTGGTCTCGTCCATGTAGCGGCGCACACCGGCAAAGCGCTCGAAGTAGCGCTCGATGTAGGTCGCTGCCGCGCCACGCTCGATGCCCAGGCTCTGCGCGAGGCCGAACGCGCCCATGCCGTAGATCAGGCCGAAGTTGATCGTCTTCGCGTAGCGGCGCTGCTCGCTCGTCACGTCTGACGGCACGGTACCGAAGACCTCGCTCGCGGTCGCGCGGTGCACGTCCATGCCTTCGGCGAAGGCCTTCAGCAAGCCCGGGTCGCCGCTCATGTGCGCCATGATGCGCAGCTCGATCTGCGAGTAGTCGGCACTTAGGATCGAGTGCCCGGGTGGCGCAATGAAGGCCTCGCGCACGCGCCGGCCTTCCGGCGTGCGGATCGGGATGTTCTGCAGGTTCGGGTCGTTGCTCGACAGGCGCCCGGTCACCGCCACCGCCTGCGCGTAGTTGGTGTGGACGCGGCCGGTCGCCGGGTTCACCATCAGCGGCAGCTTGTCGGTGTAGGTGCCCTTCAGCTTCGACAACCCTCGGTGCTCGAGCAGCCTGGCCGGCAGCGGATAGTCGGCGGCGAGTTCGGCCAGCACCTCTTCGTCGGTGCTGGGGGCCCCGCTGGCGGTCTTCTTCTTCACCGGCAGGCCGAGCTTGCCGAACAGGATCTCGCCGATCTGCTTCGGGCTGCCGAGGTTGAACGGCTGGCCGGCGATGTCGTAAGCCTCCTGCTCGAGCGCGAGCATGCGCTCGGCCAGCTGCTGGCTCTGCGCCGCGAGCTTCGCACTGTCGATCAGCACGCCGGTGCGTTCGATGCGGCCGAGGATCGCGGAGGCCGGCATCTCGATGCGCGAGTACACGTCGAGCAGCCCGGTGCCGGCCTGCAACTGCGGCCACAGCGTCTCGTGCACGTGCAGCGTCATGTCGCTGTCCTCGCACGAGTACTCGCTCGCCTTCTCGATATCGACCTGCGCGAACGAGATCTGGTGCGCGCCCTTGCCGCACAGGTCCTCGTAGCTCAGGCCCTTGCGGCCGAGGTGGCGCTCAGCGAGGCTTTCCAGGCTGTGCGACTTGTGCGCCTCGAGCACGTAGCTCTGCAGCATCGTGTCGTGGGCATAGCCGCGCACGGCGATGCCGGCGTTCGCGAGCACATGCGTGTCGTACTTGATGTTCTGGCCGAGCTTGAGTGCGCCCGCATCTTCCAGCCACGGTTTCAGCCGCGCCAGCACGATCTCGATCGGCAACTGATCCGGCGCACCGGCGTAGCTGTGGCGAACCGGGATGTACGCCGCCTCGCCGACCGCCACCGACAGCGAGATGCCCACGATCTGCGCGCGCATGCCATCGAGCGAGTCGGTCTCGGTGTCGATCGCGGTCAGCGGTGCGGCCGCGATCTTCGCGGCCCAGGCGTCGAGTACGGCCTCGGTCAGCACCGTCTCGTAGCGCTTCTCGATCGCCGGCGTGGCCGGCACCGTCGCCACCGGCGCCGGTGCGCCCGACGCATTCTCGAGCTCGCGCTTGAAGGCCTTGAAGTCGTAGCGCTCGTAGAACGCGATCAGCGGCGCCGGATCGAGCGGCGCGAAGTGCAGCGCCTCGAACGCCGGCCAGCCCGGCACGTGCGCGCTCAGGTCGCAGTCGGTCGCCACGGTGACGAGCTTGCGGCCCATCGGCAGCCAGTCCAGCGCCTTGCGTAGGTTCTCGCCGGCCGCGCCCTTCATCGATGGCGCCGCGGCGATCACGCCGTCGAGCGAGCCATGCTCGGCCAACCACTTCGCCGCGGTCTTCGGGCCGACCTTGTCGACACCCGGCACGTTGTCCACCGTGTCGCCGACCAGCGACAGGTAGTCGACGATGCGCTCCGGCGGCACGCCGAATTTCTCGACCACGCCGGCCGGGTTCAGCGTCTCCTGGCTCATCGTGTTGACCAGCGTGACGTGCTCGTTCACGAGTTGCGCCAGATCCTTGTCGCCGGTCGAGACGATGACCCGGTAGCCGGCCTGCGCCGCCACCTTGCACAGCGTGCCGATCGCGTCGTCGGCCTCGATGCCGGGCACCGACAGCACCGGCCATCCCATCAGCTTCACCGCTTCGTGGATGGGCTCGATCTGCGCCGCCAGGTCCACCGGCATCGCGGCGCGGTTGGCCTTGTACTCCGGGTACCACTCGTCGCGAAAGGTCGGGCCCTTGGCATCGAACACGCATGCCCCGAGCGCGGCGGGGTATTGCTCGCGCAGCAGCTTCAGCATCGAGACCACGCCGCGCAGCGCGCCGGTCGGCACATTGCCCGGCCCACGCAGATCCGGCAGCGCGTGGTAGGCCCGGTAAAGGTAGCTGGAACCATCGACCAGCAGCAAGGTCTTGTCACTCATGCGGGCATTGTGAAGCAAGCCTCCACGCTGCCCGCCCTAGAATCAAGCCCATGAAACTCGAACTCGCGCTCGCCCTGGCTGTCGTGTGCTCGCCCTGCTGGTCCCAGTCGGCGCCGGAGCCGGCCGATCGCGGCGAGCCGAACGTGAAGCACACGGTCATCGAGGACAACGGCTCGAAGATCGACGAACTCAGCGTGCGCGGCCAGACCCAGCATGTCGTCGTCACGCCCAAGGTCGGCCTGACCAAACCCTACGAGATCATCGTGCCGGCCGCCGGCCGCGACCCGTTCGATGGCACCGGCGGCGCGCGCACGGCTGCCGGCAAGCGGGTCTGGAACCTCATCAAGTTCTAGTCCGGGATGGCGGTCTACACCGAGGTCTCTTTCAACGAGGCCGCAGCGCTCGTCGCCCGCCTGGGCCTGGGCACGCTCACGTCGCTGACCGGCATCCGCAGCGGCATCGAGAACACCAACTACTTCGCGGACACGTCGCAGGGTTCGTACGTGCTCACGGTGTTCGAGCGCCTGAGCTTCGAGCAGCTGCCGTTCTACCTGCAGTTGATGAAGCACCTGGCCGAGCGCGGCATCCCCGTGCCGGGGCCGAAGGCGGATGCATCCGGCGCGATCCTGCACACACTGCAGGGCAAACCGGCCGCGATCGTCGACCGTCTGCGCGGCAGCCACCGGCTCGCCCCTGAGGCCACCCACTGCGCGAGTCTGGGCGCGATGCTCGCCCGCATGCACGCGGCCGGCGCCGACTTCGCGATGCACCAGCCCAACCTGCGCGGCCTGCCGTGGTGGATCGAGACGGTGCCGGTCGTGCTGCCGTTCGTGGCCGATGCGCAGTGCGCGCTGCTCGAGGAGGAGCTCGTCTTCCAGCAACACGTGGCCGCCTCGCCGGCCCACGCGGCGCTGCCGCGCGGCGCGATCCATGCCGACCTGTTCCGCGACAACGCGATGTTCGAGGCCACGCCCGCGGGTGATCGGCTCACCGGCCTGTTCGACTTCTACTTCGCCGGCGTCGATGCACTGCTGTTCGACATCGCCGTGTGCCTGAACGACTGGTGCGTCGATCTCGAATCCGGCCGTCTCGTCGAGGAGCGTGCGAGCGTGCTCGTCGCGGCGTACCACACCGTGCGCGCGCTCACGCCGAACGAGCGCCGCCTGCTGCCGGCGCTGATGCGCGCCGCCGCCTTCCGCTTCTGGCTCTCGCGCCTGTGGGATCTGCACCTCCCGCGCGACGCCAGCCTCCTGACCCCGCACGACCCCGCGCACTTCGAGCGCGTGCTGCGTTCGCACATCGCGGCGCCGTGGCATGCCTGATTGCCCCGAATGAAGTTGAACACCGTCCCCGCCCGCCAGGGCCTGCTGTGGGCGCAACAGGGCGTGCGGGTCTTCTTCAGGCGACCGCTGGCCTACACGGCACTGTTCGCGACCTTCCTGTTCGGTGCGTTCGTGCTCGCGCTGTTGCCGATCATCGGGCCCGTCTTGAGCCTGATGCTGCTGCCGCTCGTCACGCAGGCGTTCATGCTGGCCACGCGCATCGTGGTCGACGGCGGCGTGCCGACACCGATGGTGCTGGTGGCGCCGCTGCGGGTCGACCGGCCGCGCGTGATCTCGATGCTGTGGCTGGGTGCGATCTACGCCGTCACGGCCCTGGGCGCGCTGTGGCTCAGCGGCATCGTCGACGGCGGCGCACTCGCCTCGCTGATGGAAGGCGTGCCCGAAGGCCCGAACGCCGCCGAAGCGATGGCCGCCAAGTTCGCCGCGCCCGGTCTGCTCAGCGGGCTGGCACTGCGGCTCGGCCTGACCGGGCTGCTCGCCATCCCGTTCTGGCATGCCCCGGCGCTCGTCTACTGGGACGGCCAGCGCTGCGCCCAAGCCCTGTTCTCGAGCACGCTGGCCTGCTGGCGCAATCGCGGCGCGTTCATGGTGTACGGCGCGGCCTGGTTCGCGCTGGTGATGGCCTTCGGCATGGTTGCCAACCTCGTGCTTGCGGCCATCGGCAACTCGCAGCTGTTCGCGGTCGCGGGCCTGCCGATCTCGCTCATCATCACGACCGTGTTCTACGCCTCGCTTTACTTCACGTTCGCCGACTCGTTCAGCCCCGGCGAGACGGCGCCCTGATCGCACCCGACACCCCACGAAGGAGACACTGATGAAGATCGCCATGGTCACCGGTGCCGGCAGCGGCATCGGCCGCGCCTGCTCGCACGCCCTGCTCGAAGCGGGCTACCACGTCGTGCTCGCCGGCCGGCGCGCCGACGCACTGAACGAGACCGCATCCCTCGCCGGCGCGCTCGGCAAGACCACGCTCGCCGTGCCGACCGACGTCAGCGACCCGGTGGCCGTGAAGGCGCTGTTCGATGCCACGCACGCCAAGTTCGGCCGGCTCGACCTGCTGTTCAACAACGCCGGCACCGGCGCGCCGACGGTGCCGATGGACGAGCTGACGTTCGAGCAATGGAAGGCCGTCGTCGACATCAACCTGACCGCGGTGTTCCTGTGCACGCAGCAGGCCTTCCGACTGATGAAGAACCAGACGCCGCGCGGCGGCCGCATCATCAACAACGGCTCGATCTCGTCGGTCGCGCCGCGCCCGTTCAGCGCGCCCTACACGGCCACGAAGCACGCGGTCACGGGCCTGACCAAGTCGACCTCGCTCGATGGCCGCGCACACGACATCGCCTGCGGGCAGATCGACATCGGCAACGCCGCGAGCGACATGACCCAGCGCATGACCAGCGGCGTTCCGCAGGCCAACGGCACGATGATGGTCGAGCCGCGCATGGACCTGAAGCATGTCGCCAACGCGGTCGTGCACATGGCCAGCCTGCCGCTCGAAGCCAATGTGCAGTTCATGACGGTGATGGCCACCAAGATGCCGTTCGTCGGCCGCGGCTGAGTCAGGGCACCCGGCGCCGGTGTACCGGCACCACCCGCCGAGCGGGTGCGCGGCCACTTGGGAGCGGCCCGGCGCTGGCCGCGCGCCGCATCGCCTCCCCCCCGCAAGCGCGGGGCGTGGATAAGCCACAAACCCCCACGCCTGCGGGGCGGGCCACGGCTGTCAATCCCACGTTGCTGCTTCAGAATGCCCTCGTGACGATGCCACAGGCCCCCTCCCCACGACCGACGCTCCAGGATTTCGAGCCGCTGCTGCTCGCCGAACTGATCGTCTTGCGGGCCGCGGCCGAAGGCAGCATCGCCAAGGTCGGTTACCAGCGCCCGCGCACCGCGACACCCGATGTGCGCTTGCGCGCCGAGTTCCTGGCCTTCCTCGCGCACGGCGGCGGCGAGGGCGCGCCGGTGGCCGGCGGTCGCCTGCAGGTGCTGGGCGCCTGCATCGTCGGCCGCGTCGACCTGAGCCACACCCGCGTGCCGGTGAGCCTGTGGCTGTACCGCTGCGTGTTCGGTGCCGCGCCGCTGCTCGATGGCGCGCACTTCACCGGCAGCCTCAGCTTCCCGGACTGCGCACTGCCCGGCCTGCAGGCGGACGGTTGCCGCATCGACGGCGACCTCGCGTTCAACTCCGGCTGCAGCCTGCACGGTGAGCTGCGCCTGAGCCGCGCCGTGATCGGCCGTGACCTCAATTGCGAGCGCATGCACCAGCGCATGAGCACCAAGTTCGCCACCACGCTGCCGTGCCGCTTGGTGGCCGACGGCGTGCAGATCGGCGGCGACGTCAATTTGGGTGGCGGCGTCGACGCGGTCGGCGAACTGCGCTTCCAATCCGCGCGCATCCGCGGCGACGTGCGCGCCAGCGGCGCGCGGCTGGCCGCCGAGCTCGACGCCGGCGGCGTGCGCGGCGTGGCGCTGAACCTGGACCGTGCGCGCATCGGCGGCAGCGTGCTGCTCGACGCCGGTTTCGCGTCGGCCGGCCAGGTGCGCCTGCAGCGCGCCCGCATTGGCGGCGACCTCGACGCGACCGGCGCCGACTTCGACGTCGTCGGCGACGCCGGCTGGGGCGACAGCGCCGCGGTGCTGTTGGACCGCGCGCAGATCGGCGGCGCGCTGATCCTGTGCGACCTGCTCCGGCCGCTCGAAGGCGCGTCGCTCGTCGACGCACGCGCGGGCGTGCTGCGCGACGATGCGCAGACCTGGGGCACACACCACGCGCTCGACGGGTTCGTCTACCGGCGCTTCGGTACCGAGACGCCGACCGACGCCGCGATGCGGCTGGGCTGGCTCGCCACACAGCGCGCCGGCTCGTCCGGCAGCGACTTCCGGCCCGAGCCCTGGCGCCGCGTGATCAAGGTACTGCGCCGCATGGGCCGCGATGGCAGCGCGAGCGAGGTCGCGATGGGGCGCGAACGCCACCTGCGCCGCAGCGGCCTGATCGGCCTGGGCGCGCCGCCGGCCTTGCGCTGGCTGCCACGCTGGGGCCACACGCTGTTCGGCGCGTTCGCCGGCTACGGGCACCGGCCGCTGCGCCTGCTCGCGGCCGCCACGGTGCTGTGGCTCGCGTGTGCCGGTGTCTACTGGGCCGCGGCCGAGAACGGCCTGCTCGCGGCGGCCGAGCGCAGCACACCGGCGCGCACGCCACTGCACCCGCTCGCCTACTCGCTCGATGTGATGCTGCCGCTCGTCGACCTGCACCAGCGGCGCCGCTGGGCTCCGGCGTTGCGCGACGATGCACTCGCCAGCCCGGCCGGCGCCGTGCAGCTGGTCAGCTGGTTCGAGGCGCTGTGCGGCTGGCTCGCCGCCGTCACGCTGCTCGGCATGGCGACCGGGCTGACCGATCGCGACCGGCGCGGCTGATCCATCCCCAAAAAAAGAGGCCGCGAGCTCTGCCCGCGGCCAGTCCTCTCGGAGGAGACCGCGCCGTTGCCGGCGCGGTTGTTTTGCATTGTGTGTCGCTGGTCGGATCAACTCAGCTTGATCGCGCCGGCACTGGCGGTCAGGTAACCCACGGACGCGCTGAAGCGATCGTTGTAGTTCGCGCGCACCAGCGGATCGAGCGTGGCCTGCACCTTCGCATGCAAGGTGTTGCTCCAGTCGCCGGGATGCTGGAAGTTGCTCATGATGTAGGTCCAGCCGTTGATCTCGTCGACCGCGTGCAGGCCAGTCGACTCGCCGCCGGCCGGGATCGACATGAGCCGCGACAGCACCTTGGTGTCGACGTTGTAGGCCCACAGGAAGTTGTTGACGTGAAACCCGCTGTCTTCGCCGATGAACAGCGTGCGCAGCTTTTCCGAGAACTTCAGGTTGTCGGGGTTGGCGACCTTGTCGGGGTTCGCGAGGTTGCCGAGCGCGTCGGCCGCGATGTCCTCGCCGATGAGGAAGGCCTTGGTCAGCACCGGCACCCATTCGCTGTTGATCGCGGCGCCGGCCAGGTCTTTCTGCGCACCCGCGAGGTTGTGGGCGAACACGCCACCAGCGTTGATGGTCTTCTCGACCGTGATGCCGGTCGAATCGCGCCAGCTCGCGGCGCCGCGCACCATCGAGCCCTGGATGTTCTGCAGCGCGGAGTAGGCGACCTTGTCCTTGATGTTGACGGTCGTGCCTTCGAGCTTGGTGAAGCCCATGCTCGCGCCGACCAGGTTGGCGTAGCGGTGGGTTTCGAGGAAGGCGGCGGCCTTCTCCATGCCGGGCATCAGCTTGACCCAGTTGGCCGCGCCGTCGACGAAGATCTTCGTGTAGCTCGCGTCCAGCGGGTCGGTCTTCGACACGCTCATGATGTCCGAGGGCTTGAGCGTATTGGCCAGCGTCTCGATCTCGGCGCTGGTCGCGTGGCCGAGGTTGATCCAGGTCAGCGGTGCACCTGCGGCGGCGGGGTCGACCGAGAAGCCGGCGCCGACCTTCGCGACATACAGGGCGCCGGCCGACAGGTCCTTCTCCTTGTCGGCCACGAACATGAACAGCCCGCCGTTGGTGTAGTCGTCACCCATCAGCGCGGTACGGTTGTCGGGCATCACCTGGATCAGCTCGTGCGAGAGGCGGCCCAGGCAGTAGTGCTTCTTGCAGGTGCCGGTGCCATCGGGGTTCACGGTCACTTCGGGCAGATGGCCATAGTGGTACGGGTTGGCGGTGGTCTCGTTGCCGAACACGTTCTTGCTGTAGGCCTTGAACTGCGCGTTGCTCGCGGCGAACGGCGCGTCGGGCTCGTACTCTTCGCTCGACAGGTGCGTGCCCCAGGGCGACAGGCTAGCGCCGCAGGTGATCCACAGCCCGTGCGCGGCCGACATGTCGACGTTGTGGTACTTCACCAGCGTCAGCGCACCGGTCGTCTGATCCTGGTCGAGCGTCAGCACGGCGATCGGCGACGGCAGCACGCCGTAGGTGCTCGCGCCGGCCTGGTCGCGCGTCGTGTACTCGAACTGCACGACCGCGAAGACAGCCTTGCCTTTCAACCCGGTGACGGTCGGGTTCGGCAGCGACAGCAGCGAGGTGCCGTCCGGTGAATCGGAGAAGAACTGGCGCTCCTTGCCGGCCACCGACGTGTCGATGATCGGCTGGTTGTTGATGTCGACATAGCCGCCGGCCAGGATCGTGCCGCCAGCGCCGTTGGGCACCAGGTCGCCAGTCGCGAAGAACGGGTGGTAGGCGAGCGCGAGGCTGCGCTTGCTGCCGTCGCTGAACGTGATGTCGAGCGACGAGCCGACCGAGGTGGTCGCCATCGCGGCCGGCGCGGCCAGCGTGGGCGCGGCCATGCCGCTGAAGCTGGACGAGACGTAGGTGGGCGCGTCATCGCCGCCGCCGCCGCAACCGGAGAGCAAGGTGGCCGCGAACGACGAGCCGGCCAGCGGCAGCATCGGGGCGCCGGCGAAGAGCTTGAGCAGGCGGCGGCGGGATTCGAGGTCGGGGATCGTCATGTCGGGTGTCTCAGGGTGATGATTCGGTGCTGAAGCGTGCGATCCTAGGAAGGCTTCATGACGAATTGATTAATTCGCGGCTCGGAACTTGCAATCGGCCCGCGTGCAGAATCACAGGCTGGCGCGAACCAAAGGAACACAACAGATGGCGAACATCCATTTCATCGGCGGCGAAAAGGGCGGCGTCGGCAAGTCGCTCACTGCGCGGGTGCTGGCGCAGTACATGATCGACCGGGACATCCCGTTCCTCGGCTTCGACACCGACCGCTCGCACGGCGCGCTGATGCGCTTCTACGCCGGCTACGCCTCGCCGGTCGTGATGGACCACTACGAGGCGCTCGACGTCGTCGTCGAGGCCGCCGCCGAGCAGCCGACACGGCGCATCCTCGTCGACCTCGCGGCGCAGACACACGACCCGCTCGTCAAGTGGATGGAAGATGCCGGCGTCGTCAACATGGCCAGCGAGATGGGCATGACCATCTATTACTGGCACGTGATGGACTCCGGCAAGGATTCGGTCGACCTGCTGCAGAAGCTGCTCGACCGCTTCGGCACCGGCCTGAAGTACGTGCTGGTGCGCAACCAGGTGCGCGGCAACGATTTCTCGGTGCTCGAGCAGTCGGGCCAGCAGCAGCGCGCGATCGAGCTCGGCGCGAAGGTCGTCTCGATCAAGAAGCTGCACGATGGCGTGATCCAGAAGATCGATGCCGGCAGCAGCAGCTTCTGGAAGGCGAAGAGCCCCGGCGATCCGAGCAGCACCGGCCTCGGGCTGATGGACCGCCAGCGCGTCAAGATGTGGTTGCGCGATGTCTACCGCGAGATCGACGACGTCGGCATCTGACGTTCACGGGCGCCGATGAGCCTTCAACGCCGCGCACTGCTGCAAGGCGGTGCGGCGCTGATCGCTTCACCCGCGCTGTTGCGGCACGCACTCGCGGCCGATGCGCCGCGCTTCGCGCTGGGCGTGGCCTCCGGCCAACCGCGACCGAACGGCGTCGTGCTCTGGACCATGCTCACCGGCGCCGGCCTGCCCGAGCGCACCACCGTGCACTGGGAGATCGCGCACGACGAAGCCTTCGCGCGGATCGTCGCGCGCGGCGACGAGACGACCGACGCCGCGTGTTCGCACAGCGTGCACGCCGAGCCCACGGGGCTGGAGCCCGCGCGTTGGTACTGGTACCGCTTCAGCGCGCTGGGGCAGCAGAGCATGGCCGGCCGCACGCGCACCGCACCGGCAAGCGACGCCCAGGTCGCGTCGTTCGACTTCGCGATCGCCAGCTGCCAGCGCTGGGACGTGGGCCACTACGCGGCGTGGAGGCACATCGCCGCCGAGCCCCTCGACGCGGTGATCTTCCTCGGCGACTACATCTACGAATACGCGTCGACGCCCAAGTCGATCCGCCCGCTCGAAGGCGGCCATGTGCGCACGCTGGCGCAATACCGCGCCCGCTACGCCACGCACAAGAGCGACCCTGCGCTGCAGGCCGCGCACGCCGCCGCACCGTGGTTGCTGGTGTGGGACGACCACGAAGTCGGCAACGACTACGCCAACCTGCAGGGCCAGGAGCTCGAGCCCGACTTCAAGGCCCAGCGCGCCGCAGCCTACCGCGCGTACTGGGAGCACATGCCCTTCCCCAAATCCGCGCGGCCCGTCGACGCCGACATGCGCATCACCGGCCGGCTCGACTGGGGCAGCTTGGCGCGCATCCACCTGGTCGATGACCGCCAATACCGCGACGCGCAGGTCTGCCCGAAGCCGGGCCGCGGTGGCTCGAACACGGTGGCGCTGAAGGCCTGCCCCGAGTTCCTCGACGCGCGACGCACGCTGCTCGGCATGGAGCAGGAGCGCTGGCTCGCCGAGGGCTGGGACACCACGCGCCCGTGGAACCTCCTCGCCCAGCAGACGCTGATGGCGCGCTTCTCGTGGACCGACCCGGCCCGCGCCGGTGGCACCTACTGGACCGACGGCTGGGACGGCTACCCCGCCGCGCGCAGGCGCCTGCTCGACGTCGTCGCGCAGCGCAAGGTGCCCGGCGTCGTGGTGCTCGGGGGCGACGTGCACAGCAACTACGTCGCCGACCTGAAGGCCAACTTCGACGACGCTGCCTCCCCCGTGATCGCGACCGAGTTCTGCGGCACTTCGATCACCAGCCTGTCGATGGCGCAGGCGCGCGTCGACGCGGCGCGCGGGTTCAATCCGCACATCCGCTACGCGCGCACCGACCAGCGGGGCTACATGCGTTTTGCGCTGTCGGCGAAGCAGTTGCAGGTGCAGTTGCGCGTGGTCGACAACGCGCTCGATCCGGCCAGCGGCATCGCGACGGCGGCCCGCTTCTCGGTCGACGCCTTCAAGCCGGGCGCGGTGGCCGCCTGACCGATTCGGCCGTCGGGGCTCGGCTACCATCGCCTCACCACAACGCCCGAGATGGAGGAAGAATGAGCACGTCCCCCGAACAGAACCGTTTCGCGCCACCCGTGGCGCGCGTCGACGATGTGCCCGCCGGCGCGCAGGAGCTGGCCGGCCGCGGCACGCGGTTCGGTGCCGCTCTCCTCGATGGCCTGATCCAGGCCGGCGTCTTCTATGCGCTGGCCTTCACGGTGGTCCCGTCGCTGATGCCGAACCCGAAGACCGGCGCCAGCGGTAGCGGGTTGGTGATTCAGTTTGCGGTCTTCGTGCTGATCCTGCTGGCGGTGCAGGGCTACCTGCTCGCCACGCAGGGCCAGACCATCGGCAAGAAGCTGCTGGGCATCCGCATCGTGCGGACCAGCGGCGAGAAGGTCGACGCAGCGCGCGTGCTCGGCCTGCGCTATGTGTTGATCTGGGCGATCGCGATGATCCCGGTCATCGGCTGGATCTTCAGCCTCGTCGACGCGCTGATGATCTTCCGCGACTCGCGCAAGTGCCTGCACGACAACATCGCCGACACCGTCGTCATCAAGGCATGACGGGAGCCCCTCGACCGAGGGGATACGGTCGCTGATGCCCACCGCCGCGCTCGATACCGTCTTCGTCTCGGAGACGCCGGAGGGCATCGCACTGGCGTTGCGGCCGGCGGGCCTGATGGCGCGCAGCTACGCGTACCTGGTCGACGCGCTGATCCGCTTCGCGATCATCCTCGTGGCGTCGACTTTCTTGGCCGCGTTGTCGCGCTTCGGCGCCGGTCTGTTCATGATCGGCATCTTCGCGCTGGAGTGGTTCTACCCGGTCGTGTTCGAGCTGATGCCCGGCGCCGCCACGCCGGGCAAGCGGGCGCTGGGGTTGCGTGTGGTGATGGACTCCGGCCTGCCGGTCACGCCGGCCGCCTCGCTGGTGCGCAACCTGCTGCGCGCCGCTGATTTCCTGCCTGTGGGCTATGCGCTCGGTCTGCTGCTGATGCTGCTGCGGCCGGACTTCAAGCGCATCGGCGACCTGGCCGCCGGCACGCTCGTCGTCCACGCCACCTCCGCCACGCTCGACGGCCCGCTGCCCGCCGCCGACCCCGCGCCACCGGCGCGCGCGCTGTCGAGCCGCGAGCAGGCGGCGGTCGTCGCTTGGGCCGGCCGTGCCGCGCGGCTCACGCCGGAGCGGCTCGAAGAACTCGCGGTGCTCGCCGGCCCCGTCACGCCCGAGGACGCGCGTGCCTCGCACACCGAGCGGCTTCTGCGTGTCGCGCAGTGGCTGGTGGGCAGACGATGACCCCGCTGCAATTCGAAACGGACTACGGGCCGATGTGGGCCGAGCTCGAAGCCGCCCTCGCACAGGTCGACGGCGGTCGCCGCCGGCTGTTCCGCAAGCCACCGACGACGACGGCGCCGGATGCCGCGCGGCTCGCCTTGCTCTACCGCAGTGCCTGCGAGCACCTGGCGCTGGCGCGGGCGCGTGCCTACCCGGCGCACCAGACGGCGCGGCTCGAGGCGCTGACCGAGCGCGCGCATCAGCTCATCTACCGCCACACCGACTACGGCGTGGCACGCCTCGCGCGGCTGTTCCTGGTCGACTTCCCGCAGGCCGTGCGCGCGCATTGGCGCTACGTGCTCGTCGCGGGCCTTGTGTTCGGCCTGCCGCTGGTGCTGCTCGGCGTGGCGACCTACCTCGATCCCGGTTTCATCCTCAGCATGCACGACGCGCAGAACGTGCGCGAGTACGAGCAGATGTACGGCCCCGGCGCCGACGCGATCGGCCGTGAACGTGCCGCCGAGACCGACTGGATGATGTTCGGCTTCTACATCAAGAACAACATCTCGATCTCGTTCCAGTGCTTCGCCGCCGGCATCTTCCTCGGCATTGGCAGCCTGTACTTCCTGGCCTACAACGGCATCGTCGCGGGCAGCCTGGCAGGCTATCTCACGGCGCGCGGGCACGGCGAGACCTTTTACTCGTTCGTCATCACGCACGGCGCGTTCGAGCTGACGGCCATCGTGCTGTCGGGCGCGGCCGGGTTGCGGCTCGGGCACGCGCTGCTCGCACCGGGCCGGCTCACGCGGCGCGCCGCGCTCGAACTCGCGGCGCGCGAGTCGGCGGTGCTGGTCTATGGCGTGATCGCGATGCTGCTCGTCGCCGCCGCGCTCGAGGCGTTCTGGTCGTCGGCGCGCTGGGTCGCGCCGGGGGTGAAGTTCGGCGTCGGCGGCGTGTGCTGGGCAATGGTCATCGCCTACTTCGTCGGCCAAGGCCGGCCTCGCGCCACGCCACCACGGGTACCGCGTGCAGGTTGACACGATCGCCCTGCACCTGCGGCCGCGCACGATGAGCGAGGCCGCCGACCTCGGCGTGCGGCTGGTGCAGGCCAACGCGCGCGGGGTCTGGACCACGTTCACGCCGGTGTGGGCGGTGGTCACGCTGGTAGCGCTCGCGTGCGGCAGCATCGCCACCTGGCTACCGGCCTTGATCGTGTTCTGCATGAAGCCCTGGCTGGACCGCACACTGCTGTTCGTTCTGGCGCGCGCCGTGTTCGGCACGCCGACGCGGCTCGCCGATGTGTGGGCCGCGCAGCGCGCGGTCTGGTGGCAGCAACTGCTGCCCACGCTGACCTGGCGACGCCTGTCGCCGTGGCGCTCGTACACGCAGCCGCTGCGTCAGCTCGAAGGCCAGCGCGGTGCTGCGCTGCGTGCGCGGCGCAAGCAGCTGATGCGCGGCAAGCAGGGCGTCGCGCTCGGCATGCACAACGCCTTCGCGATGCTCGAAACGCTGCTGCTGATCGGTGTGATCGCACTGGCCGTGTGGTTCGCGCCGGAGAACGCGCGCAGCGGTGTGTTCGAGACGCTGTTTGCCAGCGAGAGCCCGACCGTGTCGATGCTCATCGCTGCGGCCTACGCGGGGGTCGTGCTGCTGGTCGAGCCGTTCTATGTCGGCGCCGGCTTCGCGATGTACCTGAACCGGCGGGTCGAGCTCGAGGCCTGGGACATCGAGCAGGAGTTTCGTCTTGCGTTCGCCGCGTGAGTTGATCGCGTTAGCACTGCTCGCCGCCGCGATGGCCGCGAACGCGGGCGAGCCGGTGGCAGCGCCCGTCGAGCGGGTCACGCGCGTGGTCGGCGAGATGAAGGCCGACCCGGCCCTCAACGGCCACCACACCGAACACGAACTGCGCTGGAAGAACCTCGATCCGCGCAAGCGCGAACGCAGCGACATGCCGCCGTGGCTGTTCCGGTTGGCGCGCTGGCTTGCAGATGCCGGGCGCGGCGTGGTGTGGGTGCTCGGCGCCGTTCTGGTCGCGCTGATCGCGGTGTTCGCGTGGCGCTGGGCCAGCGTGCGCGCCGACGCGCTGCGGGCGCAGAGCGGGCTGCGACCGAGCTTCGTCAACGAGCTCGACATCCGCCCCGAGAGCCTGCCGGCCGACATCGCCGCCGCCGCACGCGCGCTGTGCCAGCGCGGCGAGACGCGCGCCGCGCTGTCGCTGCTGTACCGCGGCGCGCTGTCGCGCCTGGTGCACGACCGGCTCGTGCCGATCCTCGGCTCCAGCACCGAAGGCGAATGCGTGCGCCTCGCTGCGCGCGTGCTGCCTGCGGCCGGCGCCGCGTACTTCGAGCGCCTCGTGGGCGCGTGGCAGACCGAGGTCTACGCCGGCCGTGCCGCCGACGCGGGCACGGTTGCCACACTGTGCGTCGAGTTCGACGCGCACTTCGCGCCGGCGCCCGTGGATACACCCGCTGCCATGAGGCTGGCCACATGACGCTTGGTCGACAACACGTGCTGGGCGCGCTGATCGCCATCGCGCTGACCGCCGCCGGCGTATGGCTCGCGCTGCACACCGAGTGGGTCGAGGTCCAGGTGCCCGACCCGCTGAAGGGCCCGGCGCTGCGCGACGCCGACTACCGACTGAAGCAGGTCGCGACGCGCCTCGGCGCCGTCGTCACCGCGCCCGACAACCTCGAGCAACTGCCGCCGCCGGGCGCGACGCTGGTGCTGAGTTCGGCGCACTGGGACATCTTCCCCGAGCGCGTGCAGGCGCTGCGCGCGTGGGTCGAGGCCGGCGGCCACCTGTGGCTGCCGTACCAGGGGCAGACGGACGCGGCGCTGGCGTGGATCCCGGTGAAGTGGGTGGCGATCCCGCGGGCCAAGGCCAAGGCCGCCGCCGCGTCGGCCGCCTCGGCACCCGATCAGGAGGATGACGACGAGGACGACGGCCCGGACGCGGCGCCGCCGCCCAAGCCGGCGCTGCGCCCCGCCTCCGGCGCGGCCACGACACCGCGCTGCGCGAGCCTCAGCGAGTCGATCACCGCGCAACCGGCCTTCGATGCCCACCGCCGCTTCGACAGCTGCCTCTACGCCCGCGAGACGCTGCGCCCCGGCGTGCCGCCGCAATGGGCCCTGCACGGGCCGCAGGGCGCACTCGTCGCCCGCGTACCGGTCGGCCGCGGTAGCGTCACCGTCGCCAGCGCCTACATGCCCTGGGGCAACAGCCAGCTGCTGCGCTCCGACAACGCGCTGCTGGCGACCGCGGCGCTGCGCATCCACGCGGGCCAGCAGCTCTGGTTCGTGCAGGACGAGGCGCGCATGCCGCTGCTGAGCTTCCTGTGGACCCGTGGCACACCCGCCGTGCTGCTCGGCGCCCTCGCCCTCGCGTTCGCGCTGTGGCGCGGCGCGGTGCGCTTCGGTCCGCCCGCGGCGGCGTTGCCGATGGCGCGGCGCTCGATGGCCGAGCAGATCCGCGGCACGGCAGCGTTCGTCGCCCACCACGGCAGCAACGCGCTGCATGCTGCACAACTGCGCGCGCTGAACGACACGGCGCGGCCACGCGTGCATGGCTTCGACGGCCTGATCCTCGGCGAGCGTGCGCAGGCAGTCGCGCAGCTCACGCAGCTCGATGCCCACGCGCTGGCCCGCGCAATGAACCCCGCGCTCGACGCCGCCGTGAGCCGCCACCCCGGCGCTGCGCTCGCGTTGCTCGAGACCGCCCGGCGGCGCCTGCTGAACGCCGCCGCGTCATCTCGAACCGCGCCCCGAACCGACTCCCGCTGACAAGGAACAAGCCCGATGCAACTCAACCCCGCCGACATCACGCGCGCCGCCGAAGTGCTGGCGCTGCTCCGCGACGAAGTCGCCAAGGCCGTCGTCGGCCAGCGCCAGGTCGTCGACCAGACGCTGATCGCGCTCGTCGCCTCGGGCCATGTGCTGATCGAAGGCGTGCCCGGCCTGGGCAAGACGCTGCTCGCGCGCGCGCTCGCGCAGGCACTGTCGCTCGACTGCAAGCGCGTGCAGTTCACGCCCGACCTGATGCCCTCCGACATCACCGGCCACACCGTGCTCGACACCACCGAGGGCGGTGGCGCGAGCCTGAGTGCGCTGCGCGTGCGCAAGGGCCCGGTGTTCACCAACCTGCTGCTCGCCGACGAGATCAACCGCGCACCCGCCAAGACACAGAGCGCGCTGCTCGAGGTGATGCAGGAGTACCAGGTCACGATCGAGGGCCAGACGCTGCCGCTGGCCAAGCCCTTCATGGTGCTGGCGACGCAGAACCCGCTCGAGACCGAAGGCACCTACCCGCTGCCCGAGGCGCAGCTCGACCGCTTCCTGTTCAAGATCGAAGTGAACTACCCGACGCTCGAGGAGGAGGCCGCGATCGTCCGGCTCACGACCTTGCAGCAGGCCGGCGACCAGCTGCCGCTGGCCGGCGTGCAGCCGCGCCTCGATCAGCGCGCGGTGCTGTCGCTGCAGAAGATGGCGGCGTATGTGCGCACCGACGACCGCGTCGTCGAATACGCGGTGCGCATCACGCGCGCCACGCGCGACTGGAACGGCCTGGCGGTCGGCGCCGGCTCGCGCGCCGCGATCGCGCTCGTGCGCGCCGCACGCGCCGCGGCGCTGCTGCATGCGCGCGACTTCGTCACGCCCGACGACATCAAGCAGTACGCGCTGCCGGTGCTGCGCCACCGCGTGCTGCTGTCGCCCGATGCGCAGCTCGAAGGCCGGCGCGTCGACGAACTGCTGGAGGCGCTGCTCGACAGCGTCGAGGCGCCGAGGTTGTGAGCCGATGCGGCTGAGGGTCATCCCGTCGCGCGCGAGCGTGTGGACGCTCGCGGCACTCGCGTTGGCCTGCGCGATCGCTCTCGTGATGCGCGTGCCGCTCGCCGAGGTCGCGCGCTTGGCGGGCATCGTGGCGGCGCTGCTGCTCGGCGTCGCGCTGATCGACATCGGCTGGAGCGCCTGGCGCTGGCGGCAAGTGCCCCTGCAATGGCAGCGCCAGCTGCCCGCCGCGTTCGCGATCGGCGTGCCGCGCACGCTCAGCGGCACGCTGGTCAACGACGGCCCGCAGCGCTGGCGCGTCGCACTGTTCGACCAGGTCGACGCGAGCTTCGACTTCGAGGGCCTGCCACAAACGCTGAGCGTGCCTGCCCACGCTCGCACGATGATCCACTACCAGGTGACGCCGCGCCGCCGCGGGCCGGTGCGCTTCGAGCCCGCGAACCTGCGCGTGCGCACGCGGCTGGGCACCGCCGAGCTGCTGTTGAACGCCGGCGAGACCGAGACGCTGCACGTCTACCCGAATTTCGCCGCCGTCGCGCGCTACGCCTGGCTCGCGAGTGACAACCGGCTCGCCGAGATCGGCATCAAGGC
>JBDTVC010000023.1:0-32800 GCA_040007475.1 Burkholderiales bacterium | reverse complement strand
GTCGGCCACGCCGATCTCCGGGCTGACGAGGATGTGGTCGATGCGCAGGAACGAGAGCGCGAGGCCGAGGTTCATGCGCATCCGCATCGCCTGACCGTAGCTGAAGCCGTAGCCGCGGCCCGCGCTCGCGAACGCGTCGCGCAGGCCGGTATCAAGCAGCGTGCGGATCACCGCCGACGACTGCGGCGCGTTCAGATCCCCCGCGAGCACGAGCGGGCGCGGCGCGGCACGCAGCATCTGGGCGAGCGCACGGGCCTGCGCCAGCCGGTCGGTGTGGTTGCGCTCCCAGTCGTCGGCGCCTTCGAGTCCCTCGCGCCGCGCCGCCATCAGCCCGCCACGCGGCGACTCGAAGTGCACCGTGGCGACCTGCAGCGCGACGCCGTTCACGTCGACCGTGCACTCGGCGTAGCGCGTGGCGGGGTTCGCGTCGCCGACGCTGACGAGGTGGCAATCGCGCAGCGGGTAGCGGCTCGCAATGATGTACTGATCGATGCCGAAGACGTGGGGCAGCGCGAAATCGCCGGCGTCGCCCGGCTGCAGCGCAGCCGCCAACGCGCTGCCGCGGTTGTCCTGCGCGAGCAGGATGTCGGGGTGGTGCAGCGCCACCTCGTGGCGCAGCTCCGCATAGCCGTTCGGACGCTCGGCCGCCATGTAGGCCTTCACGTTGTAGGTCATCAGCCGCAGCGGCATCTCGCCCGCGTCGGGCTGGCCCCAGACGAAGCCCATCGCGAGCCACGCGACCGCTGCCAGCGCGATCAGATCCGCGGCGACCCAGCGCCAGCCGAGCCAGCAGGCCAGCGGCAAGGCCAGCATGCCAGGCAGCAGCAGTGCCGTGTACGGCACGTAACGCGACAGTTCGAGCCACCAGGGCCCGACGGTGCCGGCCTGCTGTGCCAGCGTGAGGGCCAGCGAGGCGCCGATCAACAGGACCGTGACGGCGCGGACAAGATGGGGGGTGATGCGGGACAAGGACGTGTGAACAGCAGAGACGGGCGCGGCAGCTTACCCGATGGCGCCGGCCCATCGCCGATACTGGACCGCATGTCGTCACTCGTATTCTTCAAGCTGCTTGCGATCTTCGTCGTCGTCGCGATCGGCTGGACCGTCGGCAAGCTGCGCTGGCTGGGCGAGGCGGATGCGGCCGGCAACAGCCAGGTCGACCCCGCCCGCGTCCTCGCCAACGCCGCGTACTACATCTTCGTGCCGGCGCTGCTGTTCCGCACCACCGCGCGCATCGACTTCAAGACCATGCCCTGGGGCACGCTGGTCGCGGTGTTCGTGCCGCTGGTGCTGATGCTGCTCGGTGTCTACGGGGTGCAGAAGCGCCTGAACCGCAACGGCGCGTTGCCCGCGGCCGCACCGAGCGTGCGCGCGCTCACCGCGGCCTTCGGCAACACCGTGCAGATCGGCATTCCGATGGCAGCGGCGCTGTTCGGCGAGACCGGCCTGCAGATTCATCTGGCGATCATCAGCCTGCACGCGCTGGTGCTGCTGACGCTGGCGACCACGCTGGTCGAGCTCGACCTCGCGCGTGCCCAGCGTGCGAGCGGCGCAGGCGAGTCGCGTCTGATCACCACCCTGCTCTCGACCGCGCGCAACACGATCATCCACCCGGTCGTGTTGCCGGTGCTGATCGGGCTGACGTGGAACGCGCTCGGGCTGCCGCTGCCGACCGTGGCCGACGAGATCCTGCAGACGCTCGGCCAGGCGGTGGTGCCGCTGTGCCTGGTGCTGATCGGCATGTCGCTCGCGTACTACGGCGTGCAAGGCGCCGCCAAGGCGGCGATCGGGCTGTCGGTGCTGAAGCTGCTGGTGCTGCCGTTCTTCGTGCTCGTGGTCGCGCACTGGGGCTTTCACCTCACCGGCGTGCCACTGGCCGTCATCGTGATGATGGCCGCGATGCCGATCGGCAGCAACGCGCTGATCTTCGCGCAGCGCTATCGGGCGCTGGAGGCCGAGACGACCGCGGCCACGGTGTTCTCGACGCTGGCGTTCATCGTCACCGCGCCCGGCTGGCTCACGGTGCTGGCGCTGCTGGCCTGAACGAGCGGCGCTGACTTTTGGTATCGCCTCGGCGTCGAACTGCACGCGACTTGCGGCGTATAAACCGGTGTACGGGTCTTTGGGAGTGCGTGAATGAAGGTCACCGACATCGGCAGCGGCTACGTGGGGCCGGTCGGCGGCGCCTGCCTGGCCGAGATGGGCAAAGACGTCGTGTGCGTGGACGTCGATGCCCGCAAGATCGCGATGCTCGACGACGGCAGGGTTTCCATCCACGAGCCCGGACTTCGCGAACTGGTGACGCGCAACGCGAGCGCGGGCGGCTGCACTTCACGACCGACATCGCCGCCTCGGTGCAACCTCTACGACACGACGCTGATGAAGGAACTCGGCATCGAATACCGCGGCATCGGCCGCTCGACAGACGCCGGAGCGCGCTGACCGTGGAAGCAGACTTGTCGGCCGCCGACCACGTCGTCATCCGCGGGCGGCGGCTCGAGCTCGATCGCTGCGTCGACCCCAAGCTGTTCGACCCCGCGTATGTCAAAGAACTGCGCCAGCAAGTGCGCAACGCTGCGCCGTTCCCGCACCTCGTGGCCGACGGCTGGTTCAACCCGCTGCTGCTGGATCTCGTGCGCGAGGAGTTCGACCTGCTGGCCCCCACCCAATGGAACGTGTTCCGCAACGATCAGGAGCTGACGCATCGCTCGCTGCCGCACACCCGGCTCGGCCCCGCCTCTGAGATCTACTTCGGCATCGTCAATGCGGGCTGGTTTCTCGATCTGATCTCGACGATCACAGACCTCGAAGACCTGCTGCCGGACCCGAAGCTGCTTGGCGGCGGGCTGCACGAAACCCGTGCTGGCGGCAAGTTCGGCTTCCACCGCGACTTCGACCGGCACGCACACAACGGCCTGACCAACAAGATGGTGCTGATGACCTACCTGAACCGCGGCTGGGACCCAGCCTGGGGGGCAGCACTCGAACTCTGGGACAGCGATGCCAACGCCAGCGTGCGCTCGATCCCACCCGCATTCGGCACCACGGTGATCCTGCTGCACGGGCCGAAGAGCTTTCACGGCCATCCCGAACCGATGGCCGCGCCAGCCGGCCAGACGCGGCGGTCGGTCGCGGTCTACTACTACCAGAACCCCACGGCGGTGCAGATGCGCGTGAAGCGTGTGTCCTCGGTCTTCCTGGTCGCGCACCGTTCCAAACCGCTGCGCTACGCCGTACGGCGCTTGCTGCCGCCGATTCTTCTCGACGCGATCAAGAAGCTCGTGGCGCGCTGACGGGGGGCCATCAAAGGTGCATACGCGCAAGGTCGGCGGCGGTATAAGTCGCGAGCGCCTGGACGTCGTTCAACGCCATGCCCACGTTCTGGTTTTGCAGACCGATCGACTGGGTCGACGGCATGGTCCTGAATTCCATCACCTCGCGGTCCAGTTGCCTCGCCAAGAAGCCGTGGCGCAGCGCACTCGCGTGCAACCAGATGTCGTCGGCTTTTGGGCAGCAGGCCTGAAACGCCGGCCCCTGCTCGCGCAAGCGATCGAGTAAGGCCGGCGGGTAGACGACACCGCCAACACCCGTCGCGAAGACGCTCGGGCCCGGCCGGTCGTCGTCCATGAACGGCCAGGTCTCGTACGGTGCCAGCCGCCCGTCGACCAGTTGCACGCGGCGGGCGCGGTAGCCATGCACCTGCGCGGGCTCGCCGCGATGCGCCTGCCACAGGCGCGCGAGCCAGAACGGCGGGTACCACATGTCGTCATCGGCCGTCACGAGCGGCAGGCGATGCGCCGGCTCGGAGCAGGCATAGGGGAAGTACTTCGTGTGCGGGCCGACATCGTCCGCGTACTGCACCTCGAGCCCTCGCCGCTGCAAGCGCTGCAGCGCACGCGGCAGCGGCCGATCTCGTTCGCGGTTGCCGAGCCACAGCATCAGGCGCCGCGGCTTGACGACGCCGCGTGCGATCGATTCGATCGTGCGGTGCACCCGCGCGAGGCGGATGCCGTGCGTCGTCAGGCTCACGACGATCGGCGTGTCTCCGATGACCGGCCGGCGGCCGAGGCCATTCACGGCATCCGCCCAGAGGCCGCAGGCCGAGGTTCTGAGATAGGGAACCAGTCGAGACAAGAAGGGGGCAGACGTTGTCATGCGACGACCGCGACTCCATGAGCGCAACCCGGTCGACGTGCCATGGGTCGCAAGGAACGATATTGCCACGCGGTGCGCCGTGGCTGGATCTCGCACCCGATCTGCATCATCCACATGCCGGTGTTCTACGGCCTCGCGCTGGCCTGGGGCGTGGCGCTGCTCGACGACGCGCTGCGTTCGCGACGAGCACGGTAAGCCGCTTGCGGATCGGCCTCTCCCAGCGCTTGTTCGATACCCTGACGATGCCGATCACGCTCCTATGGCCTGCCCATACCATGGGAGGGCACGGGAGAGATCGACGCAGGCGGCGCGGTCGACGAAACGAAGTAGCGCTTCAACGCGAGGATTCGCTTCTCGATCAGGAACCAGCTGGCGACGGCGAGCGCCCATGACGTGGCGAACGCCACAACCGCTCCGACCAGGAACGTGCCGTCGTATCCGATCAGCGGCTGTTGGTGCCGGAGCACACGATACGCGAGCGGAAACAGCACGCTGGCGACGGGCACGTGCACCAGATAGAGCGCGTAGCTGTACTTGCCGCAAAGCGTCATGAAGCGGGTGGTCAGAACGCGATTCAGGCCTTTGTTCGTCACGCCTCGCGCGACGCGCACGAGCATCGCCCCGAACAGGATGGCGATCAACGTGTAGCCGTACATCGCCATGTGCCTGCCCCAGAAGAAGAAGTGCTGGTCGGCCAGGCGCGCCGCGAGCAAGCCGACGAGCGCCACTGCCGCCGCCAGCGGCAGGGCGCGCGTCACGCGCGCAGTCAACACCGGCGAGCGCAGGCAGATTGACAGGCAGGCACCGACGGCCAGCCCGTCGAGATGAGTGAAGGTCATGTTGTACAGAACGCCGGTCCCGACGCCGAAGGCCGTCAGAACCAGTCGGGACACCAACGAGACGCCCAGCAGCCCAAGGCTGACTCGCAGCAACGAGCGGTCAGAGAGCGCATAGACGACGAATGGCCAGACCACGTAGAACTGCTCCTCCACGGCCAGCGACCAGAAGTAGCCGCCGGAGGTCCGCGAGAAGCCGCCTTCGAGTGCGAACAGCCAGTTCGTGGCATAAAGCCAGAACCAGGTCTGCTTGGCCTGCATGCCCTGCAATTCGGACGGCACTTTGCCCATGACGAGCGGCGCAATGACCAGCAGCAGCAGAAGGCTGAGGTAGTACAGCGGCCAGATCCTGAGAAACCGCCGACCCAGGAAGTTCTTGAAGTAGTGCTTCTGCGCGCGCGCACTCGCGAGGATGCCTGTGATGAGAAAGCCCGAGAGCACGAAGAAAAGGTCGACCCCCATCCAGCCAAGCTGTGCCACCTGCAGAAAGATCCCCGGATCGTCGCCACGGAATCCGGCATGCATGAGCGAGAAATGGAAGACGATGACCAGCAGGATCGCCAGACCCCTGAGCCCATCCAGCTGGGGGTAGTGGCTCGACGCGATGTCGATGGTCGCTGTCGCTGTCGTTGGCGTTGGCGTTGGCGTAGAACTCATGGCCCGGCTCTCCCTGTACTCTGTACGAATCGTTCGCCCTCTGCGGCGCACGGGCGATGCTTACGCCGTTGAAGCCTCCGAGGCCGTGGCAGGTGATGCCAAGCCCACGCGCTCGATGGTGATCGGCAGCGGCATCGCTGCCGCACCGTCGACACTCAGTGTCCATCGCGACGCGCTGTCGTGCTGCGTGTCCAGCAGCAAGAAGCCCAGCTTGGCGTAGTGATCCTCGACCAACTTGTTCTTTTCGGTCGGCAGGTAGCGGCCGACGAGGCGCCGAATGCCGCGTGCCCGCGCCTGCCCGAGCAACTCCTGCAGGACCGCGACTTCGACCTTGCGCCCCAACACACGGCAGCTCATCAGCCAGGTGTCGATGTCCCAGTCATCCTGCTCGCGCCGACAAATGACTACGCTGATCATGCCGTTGTCGCCGAAGGCGTCGGCGAGCCGCACCTGCAGCGTGAACGCGTCGGGGTCGTGCTGCGCCGCCGCCACCTCGGCCTCGGTGTAGCGGCGCGTCGTCAGGTTGAACTGGTTCGACTTGTTGATGAGCTGGGCGATGCGTGCGCGTCCGGTGTCGTCGAAGGGCTGCAGCGTCATCTGCATGTTCAGCGAGACGAGGTAGGCGTCGATATCCCCAGCGTGCTTCTGCAGCGTCACGCGGCGCGCGTTGCCCTGATAGAACTCGGCGCGCTGCCGGTCTTCGCCGGAGAAGGCGATCGCCTCGAAGTAGCCGGCCGCGAGCAAGGTACGCGAGTACAGCGCCGGGTTGTCGGGCAGCTCGGGCACCGCTACTTGCGGCAGCATCCGACGCACCAGGCCGCGCTCGACCGGGTTGTCATCGAGGAACACCATCGCGTCCAAGCCGAGTGAGAGCTCCTCGGCGATCGCCTTGATGTTCGTCGCCTTGTCGTTCCAGTTGGCCTGAAACACCGCGATGTGGTCCTCGCGCAGCAGCATCTCGGGGTGCTTGCGGAACGGCTGGCGCGCGATCTCGTCGGTGTTCTTCGACGACACCCCGAGCACCACGCCGCGGTCGCGCAGCGTCAGCGCGGTGCGCTGCACCTCCAGGTGCGCTTCGCCGGTGGCGTCGCCCTGACCAATGACGATGCCTTCCAGGCCGTCGTCGCCGATCACGCCGCCCCACACGGTGTTGTCCAGGTCGAGGATTAGGCACTTGCGACTCTTGCCACGCAGCGCCGCGACGAGGCGGCACACGTGGTCGGCATACAGCGGCAGGAAGGCGCTCGCGAACGGCAGCTTCGCCATGTTCCACAGCGTCGTGTCGTGCCAGTCGGAAAGGCCCACGGTTTCGGCGATGTGCGCAACATCGAGCAGCAGGTCTTCGGTGCCGGCCACGCTGAGCGCGATGCCGCGGTTGACCTCGTCGATCAGCTGGCGCGCCGTTCCCGGCAGCACCATGTCGAAGCTGCCGAACGCCGATTCGACCGGCCGCGGCAGCGTCTGCAGGATGCAGATCGCCTTGCTGTGGCTGCGCAGGCCGTTGCGGATCATGTTCAGGTGCGCGAGCGCGGCCTGCACCGTCTGCTGCGCTGCGCCCGCGTCGCCGGGCGTCGCGTGCAGCGGCAGGCCGCGGTGGTCGACCGCCACCAGCACCGCATCGCACTGCGCCTGGTTGATCGCTGAATCGGGCGCCAGCGCGGCCTGCATCACCTGGTCGTAGTCGGCCTCGACGCATTCGAGCGCGATGCCGTGGCGCGCCGCGGTGGCGACCAGCGCAGGCACGATGAAGTGCGAGGTGGCGTTGCTGATCAGCCCGATGCGAAACGGCGTCAGCGGCCCCAGCGCGTGGCCGCCATCACGCGCCCGCTCGATGACCTTGGCAAGGCGGTTGAGCTGGTTCTCGTCGAGCGCGTGGTTGGCAAGGTGCTGCAGGCGTTTGCCCAGCTCAACCGGGTCATCGAGCAGTTGGCGGCACTGGGCCGTGAAGTCGTCGGGCGCCGTGGGCAGCCACGCCAGCTGGGAGTACAGAGCGCTGCTCATGAGCCAATGGCCTCCTCGACAATGAGCGACGCCACCTGTTCGGGCGTCTGGAATGGGGCCTTCTCGCGTTGCGACGCGAGAAAGCGTTCATCGAATGCATCGAGCATGCGGGTCTCGGTGTAGCCGGGCTTGACGGCCCGCACGCGCAGCCAGGGGTAGTCGGCGGCAAGCATGGCGAGCAGGCCGGCCATGCCGTGCTTGGCTATGACGTAGGCACCCATGCCCGAGGCGGCGCCGTCGATGCCGCCATCCGCCCCGCCGCCCATCGCACGCGTCAGCACACCGACCACCGCGCCTTGCTTGTGTTTGCGGAAGCAGCGCCGCACCAGTTCGGCCAGCAGGCGCTGCGGGCCGAGCACGTTGACCTGCCATTGCAGCTGCATCTCGTCGATGCTGATCTTGCCGAAGGGCACGAGCACGAGCGGCGGCGAACCCGCCAGCACGACGCCGGCCAGGCGTGGCAGTGCCTCGAGTTGCACCACCGCGTGCTGGATCGAGGTCTCGTCGCTCAGGTCGAGCGCGAGGCTGAAGCCCGCGCCGCGCCGCGCCACCGCATCGGCGGCGGCGACGTTGCGGTGATAGCCGACCACCGGCGTGAAGCCACGCGACGCGAGCAGGTCGCACACGGCCGCGCCGATGCCGCCCGAGCCGCCGGACACCAAAAAATGCGGCTTCGCCGCGGCGCCTTCAATGTCCAACGACCACCTCCGCCGTTCCCTTCGCGAGGACCTTGCCCGCCGCCCGCACGGTGAGCTTCAGGGCCACCATGCCGGTCGATTCCGAGACCTCGGTGACGACCCCATCCACCTGCGCCGCCTGGTCCACGTAGAGCGGCTTGCGGAACTCCAGCGACACGCTGGCCCAGACGCTGTCGCGCCCCGGCAGGCGCATGCCGATCAGTTGCGACACCTTCGCGACCATCAGTGCGCCGTACACGACCGCGCCGTCGAAGCCCTTGCTGCGGGCAAACGCGTCGTCGGTGTGCAAGGGGTTGAAGTCGCCGGACAGCTCGGCGAACTGCCGCATCTGCTGCGCCGTGACGCTGAACTCGACCAACTCCTGCATGCCCGGCGCCAACTCGCCCAGCGCGAGAGGGTGCGCCTGCACCACGCTCGTCATGCCGACTTGGACTGGATCAGCGCGACGAACTCGCCGACGTTCCTCAGCCGTCCAACGTCGGCGGCCGAGAACTTCAGGGCGAACTTCTTCTCGATCGCCAGCACCAGTCGGATGTGGCTGAGGCTGTCCCATTCGTCCACGTCGTCGGCCGTGAGGGTGGGCGTCACCTGGATGGTCTCGTCATCGAACACGTCGTGAAAGATGTCGGTCAGCTGGGTGTAGATGGCATCGGTGCTCATGGTGGTGTTCCGGGATGTGACGAGATGGGTCGTCGTTGCGTGCGTCATGGTGCTCAGCGTGCGCTCGCAGATTGAGCGGGGCCTGTGCTCGCGGTCTCGTTCAGCGCCGCGGCGAGGCGCTCGGCCCAGCGTTCGGTGACGCGGGGCTTGGGGTGGACCTCGTCGCTGAAATCGTTGTCGGTGGCCATATCGCCCATCGCCAGCACCGACACGCCCGGCCGTGCGCTAAGGTCGGCCAACAGCACATCGATGCGGTGCCGGTAGTCGGCCGCCAGAGGCGAACCTTTCGCATGCCACCGGGGGATCGGCATGTCGACCAGCACGACACGCCCGCCTTCGGCCAGGATGCCCTCGATCATGCGTTCGAGCACATGAAACGGCGCGTCGCCCACCGTGTCGGCGCCGGCCGTGTAGTCACGCCAGAACGCGAGGTACTTGGCCTTCTGGGCGTCGCTGAGCACAACGGCGTCGCGCTGCTCGTCGGTGATCGGGGCCGGCTTGGCCGCCATGCGGTTGCGCAGCGTGCGCGTCAGGTCACGCGCGGTGCGGTCGAGCACCAGGTACGGATGGATGAGCAGCACGCCGGTGTCCAGGTACAGCGGTGGAAGCAAAGGCACGGCGCCCGCCTCGGTGCGGCGGTAGAAGCCGTAGCGGTAGCGCTCGATGTCGATGTCGGTGTCGCCCGGATACCGATCCGGCGTGTACCAGCGCGCCTTGTCATCGGTGAAGAGGCCGTACCAGAGCCCAATCACGTAGGTGTTGTGGCGCCGTGCCTCGGGGGTCTGGACCTCGCGCACGAGGTCGACGATCTGGCTCATTTGAGTGATGTTGGAGCCGCCGACCGAGAGGTTGTGCACCGCCATCCCGGGCACACGCACCTGAACCTGGGCCTGCTTGAAGCCGGCGAGCATGTTCGATGCGCCCAGCAGGATCGCCTTGTCGGCTGCCGTTTTCAGTGGGCTGCGCGCCATGAAGACGTACTTGGTCTCGGTCAAGTACAGCGACGAGGATGCCCGCGCGGCGTCCAGCCGATCGCCCACGTCGGCGCGCGGCACGAGCTGCAGGCTGATGGCGAGCAGCACACCGTACGTCGCCAACAATGCGATCAGCAGCTGAGCGATCTGGGTCAGGATCAGCTTCATCAGAAGGCCCGATAGACGAACTCGGGCGCCTTGTGGAAGAACGACGCGACCGTGACGATCAGCAGTATTTGCAAACCCAATGCGATGTTGCGCGCGATGACGCCGCCGGCCAGCCGGCTCACCCCCGGAAGCAAGGGCGCGAGCAGCGACGTGAAGCTGTCCCATGCGAGAAACGCAACGCCGGCCGCGCCCGCGAGCCCGAAGTAGCTCGCAATGACACCGGCGACGCCAAGCTGATGGGTCAGCACCAGCAACTGGTGCATGTTCAGCCACAGGCAGGTCAGCGCCAGCGCGAAGTAGGCGAGCGTCAGGCCACGACACAGGTAGATGAAGGCCGTCTTCTCGGCGAGCGCCTTGTAGCCCTTCTTGCCGAGCCGCTTGGTCGCGATCACTTGCCACAGCTTGTTGATGCTGGCGCCGGCGCCCATCAGCAGACCGTAGACGACGAACACCGAGGTCGTGCCGTGCCAGACCCCCATGATCAGGAAGGTGACGAAAAACGCCACCACGCCGAGGTAGGGACCGGCCTTCGGTGCCGTGAAGCGCCTGGCCAACACGGTCAGCAGCGGATTGAAGACATAGGTCTTGAACCAGTCGGACAACGTCATGTGCCAGCGCGACCAGAAGTCGAGGAAGCTGCGGGCGAGGAACGGCCGATTGAAGTTTTCCGGCAGCGCCAGGCCCATCAGGGCGCCGACGCCGATCACGATGTCCATGTAGCCGGCAAAGTTGGCGTACAGGTAGACCGTGTAGAAAACTGCCGCAGCCACGTACAGGGCGCAGAGCATGGGCAGCGGTGGCACCGGCGCGGTGTCGAGCAAGCGGCCCGACAGCATGTCGAAGAGGTAGTTGAAGACTGCCGACACCACGCCGACCTTCACGAAGCCCTTGATGACCCGCGCGAAGGCGCGGAACACCTGAGCCTCATCGAGCGCGAGCGGACGATCCTGCTGACTGGCGTACTCCTGAAAGCGCTGAATCGGGCCGGCGGTGAACGCCAGGAAGTTGCACGTGTAGTTGAAGAAGTGAAGCGGTGAGATCGGCGTCGCCAATTCGCCTTGCTTCGCGTCGATCATCAGGTGCAGCACGCGAAACAGCACGTAGGAAAGTCCGACGATCAGGTACGGGAACGGCAGCACCGCTGCGCCCAGGAAGCTGTACTTCTTCAACATGACGAAGCTCGCGACCACCAGCGCCAGACCGGCCCACAGACCGAGCGAGGAGCGGCCGCGGCGCACCCCCTCGATGATCAGGTAGCACAACAGCAGAAAGGCCACCAGCGGCACGACCTGGACGACGCGATCGATGCAGCTGCCGATGAACACCAGGTTGGCGACGAACAACACGCCGTTGCGATGGGCCGGCGTCGGCAGCGCGCTGGTGAGCAGCACCACTGCTGCGATGAATGCAATGAAGCTCAGCGATGTAAATACCACGGCCGCGCCTCAGCCCAGATTGAAGCGCTTCAGGATCGGCACCAGCGCGTCTCGCCAGCGCTTCTGGCCGGCGCGCGACAGGTGCAGCTTGTCGCCACCGAAGTACTCGGCGTGCGGCGCGCCATCAGGGTCCGCCACCAGTGCGTAGAGATCGAGCACGACCACGTGGGTGCGCTCGTCGGCCAGCGAAACGATCAACTTGTTGAGCTCGATCAGGCGGTTCGGGTCGATCGGCGCTTGCGCAGCATTGCGCGGTGGCAGCGTGCACAGGATCACGGGCACGCCCGGCAAGGTGTGCGCGGCCATCGCCAGCATGTCGACAAGATTGCTGCGCGTCTGCGCGATGTCCTGCTGAGCGCTCAGGTCGTTGGTGCCGGACAGCAACACGATGGCCTTGGGGTGCAGATCGAGCACGTCCTCCTTGAACCGGAAGAGCAACACGCGCGTGGGCTCGCCGCCGATGCCGCGGTTCGCCACCGGCACGCCGGGCAAGTCTTCCGCGAGAGATTGCCAACCGCCCACCAGCGAATCGCCCACGAAGACGACGCTGCCCTGCTTGCGCTCGCGCTCGCGCCAGTAGCTGTTGCGGTACTCGTTCATGTAGCCGAAGACCCGGATCGCACCCTTGCCGGGCCAATCCTTGGCGTCCTTCGGAAATGGCGTGGGACCGGAGGCGGTCTGCGCCGGCGCCGATGTCGATGCCGTGGGCGCGCTCGCGCCCTGGCCAACGTCTGCGGCGCGGGCGCACAGCGCGGCCAGCCCCAAGACGACGACGGCCGCGTACCTGAAGTTCATGGCATCACCCCCGTTTGAACCGGTTCAGGATGGGCAGCAGAGCGTCGCGAAATCGCTGATAGCCCGCAGCAGACAGGTGCAGCTTGTCGCTGACGAAATACGCCGAATGCGGCGACCCGTCGGGGTCGGACAGCAGCGCATGCAGATCCAGCACGGCCACGTGACTATGCCCCTGGGCCATCGAAGCGATCAGCATGTTGGCGTCGTTCAGCCGGTTCAGATCGGACGGCGAAGTCATGTCGCCGCGCGGCGGCAGGGTGCACAGAACGATCGGCACGCCCGGCACCGCGCGCTCAGCCATGTCGAGCATCGCGACAAGGTTGCTGCGCGTCTGATGAACGTCTTGCTGCATGCCCACGTCATTCGTCCCGATCAACAGCACGATGGCCTTGGGGTGAAGGTCCAGCACGTCTTCCTTGAAGCGAAAGAGCAGGCCACGCGAGACCTCAGCGTCCATGCCTCGGTTGGACACCGGCACGCCCGGCAGATCTTCGGCGAGCGTGCGCCAGCGCCCGATCAGCGAATCACCCGCGAACACGACGCTGCCCTGCTTGCGCTCGCGCTCGCGCCAGAAGCTCTGGCGGTAGTTGTTCATGTAGCCATAGACGCGGATGGCTCCTTGGCCCGGCCAGCTAGCGGCGTCCACGGGGTACGGCGTGGGGCCCGAAGCAGCTTGCACAGGCGCAGAAGCGGTGTTGTCGCCGTCGGCATGCGCGATTCGCGCGAGGCCCGCAAGGCTCGCCTGCATCGCGGCGAGACTGAAGACGACGATGATTGAGAATCTGGACACGGCGCAGCTACCACGGGTGGTCCATCGACACATTCAGCCCCGCACCCGCACCGACTCCTTGCCGGCTGCTCGCACGATGCCTGCTCCACAACTCTCGCGCCAAATGCTCTTGGGGTCGGGCAACGCAAACATCGTAAGCCATGGAGTGCGCGCGTCCTGTTCGAATTTGAACATCGGGTTTGCTTGTGGTTGCCGCGATGGCATCGGCTCTGCCGAAGTGGTTCTCGTTGACAATGGCACAACCTCCCCAAGCGTGTTGGACCGCCGAAACGCAAAGGCATGAAACACGACGCTTGCCGTTTGCGGCACCGGCGCCGGCTCGCGCAAGTGGCTTTGCCAGCCGCACCCCCGAGAGCGAAGAATGAAGCTTTTCAAATATCGCGGCAAAGCGCCGAATTTCGGCGACGAACTGAATGAATACCTTCTTCCCCGCGTCTTCCCGAACTTCTTCGACGAGGACGCTTCGCAGATGTTCCTGGCCATCGGCTCGATCCTTTACGACAAGCATCCGATAGAGCCGCTGAAAATTGTCTACGGCTCGGGATTCGGAGGCTACGGGGAGCCCGCACAGCTGGACGCCAGCTGGAAGGTCTACTGTCTCAGAGGACCGCGCACGGCTAAGGCCCTCGGGCTCGATCAGAGTCATGTGGCCGGCGACACTGCGATGTTGATCAATCGCTATCGAAGGCCGGACATGCGCAAGTCCGCAGGCAGCGCATTCATGCCTCACTGGGAGAGCCTCGATCGTGGCGACTGGGCCAATGTCTGCCGGCTTGCGGGTGTGACCTTCATCGATCCGCGGTGGCCGGTTCAAACGGTTCTCGATCTCATCGAGAGCAGCGACATGGTCATCGCCGAGGCCATGCACGGCGCCATCGTTGCCGATGCCCTGCGCGTCCCCTGGGTTCCGATCATGCCGTTCCGCCAATCCCATCGGTACAAGTGGTTCGATTGGGCAGAGTCGCTCGGCATCGATCTCGTCGCCCGAAGCCTGATGCCTTCGACGCTTGCCGAGTGCTGGGTGCTGGCCACGCAGCGCGAGGGCCGACGCATCGCAAACCCCGGCCGGCTGCTCTTGCCCGCCGTCAACGCCGCCAATTTCGCCCTGAATCACGCCGCCGCAGCGAGGCTGAGACAACTCTCGAGGTCCACGCCGATGCTGAGCACCGATCGGGCACTTGGCGCAGCCATCGGCCGCCTGGAGCAGAAGGCCGCCGACATCCGACGCGACTTTGCCTGAGCCCACCTGCCGATGCCGACACACACTGCGATCAAGGTCATCAGCCTCGCTGAATCGGTGGAACGTCAGCAGGCGTTCACCGCAGACTCGCGCTCGGCCGGCATCGCCTGGGAATTCTTTCCCGCGTTGCGGCAGCCGCAAACGCCTCTTCGGTACGACGAGAAGCTCACCATCTCGCACTTCGGACGACCGCTGAAAGCGGGCGAGTTGGGCGCCTACGCCAGCCACTTCGCGACATGGGTCTGGTTTCTCGACTCGGACGCCGACCAGCTCATCGTCCTTGAAGACGACGTGGTGGTCGACTGGGAGATCATGCGAGTTCTGGCCGCGAACGATCTGGCCTCTCACAACATTCACTCCCTTCACTTGTTTGCCACGCAGCCGATCAACTATCGGATCGTCAGGTACAAGTTCATCTCGGATCACTCGCACCTGCTTCGAGTCAGCGGCCTGATGCTCGGCTGCCAGGCCTACCTGCTGACCAGACGGGCCGCCGAGGCGCTGGTTCGCGAAGCAGCCGTGATCGATGCGCCGATCGACTGGGTCATGAGCCGGTACTGGCGCATTTCGCTTCCCAACTATTGCCTCTATCCGTTTCCGCTGTTCGAGCGCCACGGCAAGTCGACGATCGCGCATGCGCAGGACTTGAACTTCTTGCCATCGGCCGCCGATCGCTTTCGACGGCTGAACTGGCGAGCCCGCAGCTGGATGCACCGCGCGTGGATGGACCATGTGTCGACGAAGGACGCCGGATGGGGACCGGTGAGAGACGAAGGTGCGGCGTTCCTGAAGCAACCAGGCGGCCGGCCGTGACGTGAACGAGGAGCCCACGCTGCGCGTCAACCGGCAGGGAGGGCCGCGCCCCGGGCACCCGAAAGCGCGGTCAGCTTCCTGCGCATCGGGCCGTCCCAGTAGCGTGCCAAGAAGAACGACAACACCACCGCGACGACGAGGAATGCTGGCGTCCACACATATCTCGGGGCGCCGACTGACTTCGCAAAGTTCTCTACGAGATGCAGCAGCGGGCTGTGAATAACATAGATCGGGTAGGACAACTCTCCCAATCGACGAGCCAGCCCGCGCAACGGTACGGGCGGCTCGTGCGAGGCGCCCAGAAAGAACAGCGCCGGGCCCATGATGAAGATGAACGTCAGATCGTAGGCCGCGCTGCCTGTACCCACACGCAGGAACAGCAGCGCCGGCAGCGCAATGCAGAGGACGGCCGACACCCAACCGCCCTGCCGGGAGTTCAACCGGAAGCGAGCGAAGAACACCCCGGCACCAAAGGAAAACGCGACGCGAGCGAAGCCGACGTGCAAGTACTCCCAGGTGTACCCGGCGTTCAGCGAGCCCAGATTCAGACCCGCCCACACCAGCACCACCGCGGAAATCGCCACGAGGGCCGGCATCCAACGCCTGAGGCCCAGGATCACCAGCAGCGCCCAGGCTGCATTGGCCGCCATTTCAAGGACGAGCGACCATGTCGGGCCGTCGATCGGTGAAAGCAGCGGCGACGTGGGTGCGGGCAGAAACGCCAGATTGCACACGACACTGAGAATCAAGTCGACCGGTGCAAGCGCAGGCGAAGACGCGCGGCCGATCTGCAGCAGGTGGCGGATCAAGCCAAGCGCCACACCTGCCGCCAGCAGCGGAAAGAGCCGGATGGCGCGCGTCGCGATGAAGCCGCGAAAGCCGAGGCCGCGTCGCAGGCGATCGCCGTAGGTTCGAGCGATGACGAAGCCACTCAGCAGGAAGAAGAAGTCCACGGCCAGGTAGCCGCTGCGGACGGTCCACGGAGCCAGGTGGAAGCAGACCACCGTCAGTGCTGCGACGCCGCGCATCGCATCCAGGGTCAGGTAGCGCGCGGGCGGCGGTGGTCGCGCCGGGGCCGCTTCATCGAGCGAAGAAGCCGGGTCGCCTGTCATGGGTGTCACGTTCCGCATCGTGCGTGGGCTGGCGCCGTGGCGGCAGAGGGACGCGAGCAGCGCATGGGCTAGACCGTCCGGCGAGAAAACAGCCGGACCGCATCGCGGATCAAGGCCAGCGAGGCATCGCGCGAGACCAGCAGTAAAACGGCCAGGTACGCCGCGACGCCGACCGATGCAATCAACGCGAGGTTCGACCAGTTGGTCTGCAGCCTCAAGCCGTTCGTGCAGGCGAACATCGCTGCCGCCAGACCCGCCGTGGCGAACGATGCCGGAGCGATGTTGACGAGGTTTTCGCGGAGCGTCCAACCCGCGACCTTCTTGATCATCATCCAGTTGAAAACCATGAATGCGTAGCCTTGCGCCACGAAGAGCACGACCACGGCCTCGAGCCCGATCAAGGATCCGATCGCGGTCAGTGCCACGCCAGACACCACGCGCGCCATGTTCTGCTTCGAGATCAGCCAGTTCTGGCGGTACGCAATCAGCAGCGGCGCCTGAAAATAGTTGACCACCGCAGGAACAGCGGCCAGGCTCGTCCACTGGATCAGCGGCACCGCCTCCAGCCATTTCGCACCGAGCACCAGAGGGACCCACATCGGCGCCCCGAGCGCCAGACCGGCGAACAGCGGGAACACGCCCAACGCACAGACCCCCTGGATCTTCTTGTACACCGCGCGAAGCTCCGCTGGCTTGCCCACGAGCCTGGGGAACGCGGCCTCGGCGACCGACGACAAGGGCATGATGGTCACCTGAGTGACGAAGTCGAAAATCCGCCGCGCGATCTTCAACTGGCCCAAAGGCGCCGGTCCGAAGACGATCCCGACCATCATGTCGGTCAGTCTCGGGCCGAGCATCCCCGCGAACGGCCCCGACACCAGATGCGACCCGACACGCGCGATGCCAAGAAACAAGCCGCGGCGGTAGCGTCGAAACGGGAAGAAGCGAATTTGCTTGCCTGCTAGCAGCCAGACCATTCCGAGCAAGATGGCGAGGCTCACGAAGCGTTGCGCCACAAGCGCATACACGCCAAGGTGGAGAATGGCCAGTGCGATCGCAAAGAGGCCGCCGACCAGGGAGGCCAGGTTGTTTCGCAGCGCCAGCCACTTGAACTCGAGGTTTCGACGAAGCATGGCCTCAAGAACCGTCTCGGCGGCCTGCATCAATGTGATGGGGGCCAGCAGCAGGAGCAACTGCGCCACCAGGTTCCAACCGTGCAGCGCAATGTAGGTGCCCGTGCCCGCGAGCACCAGCAGCGTGAGCACGCCGCCGAGCAATACCGCGAAGATGAACGCATGCGACAGGAACAGCGGGCTGGCGTGGCGCCTCTGCAGAATGGTCTCGGGGATACCCCAGCGGCCAATCGTGCCGACGATGTCGAAGACCACGGTCGCCAGGGCGACGTAGCCGAACACATCAGGCTCCAGATAGCGTGCCAGGAGGATGAAGATCACGAACTGCAGCACCTGCTGCAAACCGTTGCCGCCGAGCATCCACAGAATACTGAGGGCGATCTGCCTCTGCACGATTCAGCCTCCGAAGAAGTCGCGGCGCAACCGAGCCGTGACGACACGCATGCGAAGCACATTGCGCAGGATCACCCAGGGCCGCTGGGTCAAGCTTCTCTGAAAGACAAAGGTGCGCCACAGCGAAGCCGACTTGCTGTGCGCGCCGGGATGGCCGATTCGGTAGACCGCGCCGACGAACGGCAGAGGCGACAGCGGATTGCCGTTCTCGTGCAGGTACCCTTTCAGGAACAGGTGACTGCCGAGCATTTGCTTGATGTAGGGCGTCGCGGCCTGCTCCAGACTCTGCGGCAATTCCATCAGATCCGAGCGCACGATGTGCGACGTGCCGCAATACGTGTGAAAGCTCGGATGCAGGTAGAGACCGTGCCCGCCGTCTGTCCAGACGTAGCCGTTCTTGATGTACCAGCCGCTGGCGCCGTGGCGGTCCGCGACGAAGCCCGCCAGCTTGCGGCTGACGAAGTCGTCGTCGTCCACGATCATGAAATAGTCGCTGTCGCGCATGTGCAGCATGCCGGCCAGCACCCGGCGTCCCTTGTCGTAGCGGAAGGCGTCGTAGACGGCCTCTCTCTCGGCCTCGTTCTGACCCAGTTCGTGCTTCGGGTTAGGCGCAAAGTCCACCCGCTTCACCTCGAAGCGCTCGGGCAGCGCAGGCAAGTCTGCGCCGGTGTTGGCCACCACGACAGCGCGCCAGGCGTGGTTGTCCTGCTGGGAGATGGCCACGGCCGTCTGCTCGAGCAAACGCTTGAGTTGCGGCCAATTCTTGGCATTGGCCGGATGGCGCACCGGAATGACGAAGGTCAGCACTGAGTCTCCCGTGATGGTTCGGGTGCGAGCCGGCTCTCGGCGCGGCGGCACCGCATCACCGAATTACCTTGAACTTCAACAACATCGCCCGCAGCGCCCGAGGCCGCGCCGCAGGCACGAAGCGCCAAAGGATCAGGCGGTTGCCGGCAAGCCGCGGCAGCACCGCCACCAGCCCCGCCCACACGGCGATCGCGAACTTGGCCTTGGGCGACATGCCCTGCGGCTTGGGCAACGCGCGCAGCACGTCGCGCAGCACGGCCGGCGCGGTATCGCCGGCAATGCAGTGCGTGGCGGGCGCGGCCCGCAACGACGCCAGCCGGTAGGGCAGGTACGACAGGCTGCGGTTGATGGCCAGGTCGTCGATGTCGATGCCGACCCGCCGTGCCATGCGCTGCGCGTAGACGTGGCGCTGCTGCGCACGCACCACGTGAAGTTGAAACTGCTGAGCGTCGAGCCGCGAGGCGGCGCCATCGTTGCGGCCATGGATGCGGTAGCTGCCGAGCACCGTTGGAATCGTCAGCACGTCGCCAAGAAAAGGCGCGGCGGCCACGCAACTCGCGTCGCCGGGTCGGCCGCAGGAATCGTCAAGCGGAAATATCTGCATCAGGTACGAACGTGAATAGGCATTGCCAGAACCTGGCGGTGTCGGGTAGGCCGTCGTCGTGGCGGCCCAACGTCGGATCTCCTCCGGCGTCGGGACACGGTCGTACTGCGGAATCACACTGCCCAGGAACTGCCCGACCGCATCGACGGTGCGCATCCGGTACTGCACCTTGCTGAGGCCCGGTCGCCAGACGGCAGCGATCTCTCGCATGACCGACCGGTCCAGCAGGTCATCTGAATCGAGGAAGATCACGACCTCCTCGGTGACGAGTCGGAAGCCGGCGTTGTAGGCCTCGAACTGACCCGCGTTGTCCTGCAGCACCGTCGTGATGCGGCCCTCGTAGCGGGCGATGACCTCGCGCGACGCGTCGGTCGATCCGTCGTCGACGACGATGACGCGCACGTGGGGCCAGTCGACGGCCAGGGCACTGTCGATGGCCTCACCGACGAACTCCGCGTAGTTGAAGTTCGGGATGACGATCGCCAGGCGCAGTTCGCTGGTTGGCTGCGCGTCGTGTCGCTCGCGCGATGGCGACAACTCAAGCGTGCTGGCGGTCATGCGGTCTCCTGCGAGCCACAAGTCCCCCGCCGCATCGAGCTCCGCCGCAACGGGCTGGCCGATGGCAGCCTCGCTCGATCGAACCGGTAGGTGCAGATACACGTCGCTCTTCACGACACGCAGTTGGGTCAGCACTCCCCGCAGAACCGATGGACGCGCCACGGGTGCGAAGCGCCAGAGGATCAGCCTGCGTGCCAATGTGACGGGCACCAGACTGACGACCCAGAACCAGACGAAGATCGCGATCCGACCCTGGACATCGACCCCTTGCGGGGCCAAGAAAGCGGCCGCGACGTCGCCAAGCACGCGACGCACCGAATCGCCGGGAATGGGGTGCGCATCGGGCGCGAGCTTCAACGACGCGAGGCGGTAGCACAGCGTGCCCAGGCTCCTGTCGATCGCCTTCGGATGCAGCTCGGCACCGATGCCCCTGGCAATGCCTTGTGCATAAGCGAAGCGCTGGTGGGCCCGTGTCAGCTGACGCCCGAATTGATGCACGTCGAGCTTGGACATCGCGCCCTGGTTCTTGCCATGGATTCGGTACGACACCAAGGGCTTGGCCACGGTGATCACGTCGCCCAGATGAGGCGCGGCCGCCAGACAGTACGAATCGTTCGCCGTGCCGCAGGTGTTCACGAGTGGAAAGATGCGTTCGAGAAACCAGCGCGAGTACGCATTGCCGGATCCAGGCGGCGTGGGGTAGGCGGTCGTGTGCGTGCTCCACGCGCGCACCTCCTCGGGCGTCGGAACGCTGTAGTACTGCGGGAAGACCGAACCGGTGGCTCGACCCTGCGCATCCACCATCAACATCTGCACCTGGACCTTGCTGGTGCGCGGCGTCCAGACCGCGACGAGCTCGCGCGCCAGCAACGGATGCAGCAGGTCGTCCGAATCGAGAAAGATCACGATGTCGCCGCGCGACATCGCGAAGCCCTTGTTGCAGGCAACCAGCTGGCCCGAGTTCTCTTGCAGGATGACCGAGATGCGCGAGCAGTAGCGGGCGATCACGGCACGCGAATCGTCGGTCGAGCCATCGTCGACCACGATGACCTCGACGTCGGGCCAATCGAGGTTCAGTGCGCTGTCGATCGCAGGGCCGAGATAGGCCTCGTAGTTGAAGTTCGGGATGATCACCGAGATCTTCGGCACTGCACCGTACTCACGACCGCGCTCGCTCATGCTTCGGCCTCCATCGGGGCAGGACGGGCGCGCTCCAGCTTCAGCGCGGCGCGAGCGAAGCTGAATAGCTCCGCCAGCAACCGCCGATCCAGCACGAACACACAGGTGAGGTAGACGGCCGCACCGAGCGGCGCGAGCACAGCGGCACGCGCCAGCGGCCCCCAATCTGCGACCAGATTGGCTCGCACCGCCCACACGACGGCGTACAGGGCGACCGCACCGATGAGCGGCACGACCGAGCTGCCGAGGAGCGCGCGCGCACCCAGCCCGGTCGCGCGCCGGAACAGCCACAACAGGATGGCCCCGCCGAGGCCCTCGCGGACCACCCAGATGCCGATCGCCCAGGGCAGCGACGGCACGCCCAATAGCGTCACGGCGCCGAGGATGAAGATCAACTCGGCGAGGTTGCACAAGAGCAGGTCGCGCGGCCGGCCGATGGCCGTCATCACCGGCGACATCAGCAGCCGTCGGGCCTGGATGATCACTTGCAGCGACAGGAGGGTCACGAACGGCGCGATGCTGATCCACTGCCGGCCGAACAGCAGTTCGACGAGCTCGGCCGATATCGATCCGATCAACACGAAGCAGAAGTACAAGACCACGCACGCCACGGCCGATGCCGCCTGGAACGCGCGGGCAAAGCGCGCGTCGTCTCCTCTGATCGACACCATGACCGGCAGGGCGACCTGCGAAATCGCCGTCGACGCCAGCGCCCAGAACGTGTCGATGGTTCGAAAGCTCAGGTTCAACAAGCCCGCGGCGTGCGTGCCCAGCCCGACGCCGGCCAGGACGATGAACGTGCGCTTCGTCGAGAAGTTCACGACCAGGCTCGCCACCGACAAGGTTCCGAACGCCAGCAACTCGCGGCACTCGCGCCAGCCGAAGCGTAGCTTCGGGTGCTGGTCGCAGGTGACCCACAGCACCAGCGAGCCCATCAGAACCACCAGCACCTGCTGCACGACCAGGCCCCAGAAGGCCGCACCGAACACCACCAGCGCGATGCCCGCCACAGCGCCGAGCGAGCGGCCGACGATCGAGCGAACGGCGAGTGTGCGAAACGCCAGGTTGCGGCGCTGGCGCGCGACGATGGTGGCGCTGACGGCCGTCAAGGGCAGGCACAGCGAGGTCCAGAGCAACACGGGTCCGGCGACCGGGTTGCCGGCGCTGAGCGCAAAGGTCGGCGCCATGACCCAGCACAGCGCCATCAGCAGCGCGCTCAGGCCGAGGGTCACGGTGAAGGCGGTGTCGTAGTGCAACTCGGTGATGTCCTCGCGCTGCACCAGCGCATCGTGGAAAAGCATGGCGACCAGCATCGTCATCAACTCGATGACGGCCAGTGCGATCGAGAACAGCCCGAAGTCGGACACCGAGAGGAAGCGCGAATAGACAATGAGCGACGAGAACGAAATCAAGGCCAGGCCGCCGTTCTCGGCGGCACTCCACATCGCCGAGCGCGCCACGGCAGCGCGATTCACGGGCGGGGTGGCGACGGCGGCGCTGGCGGACATCGGCGTCGTGCCGATCAAGGCGTTTCGGGCGCGCGACATGCTGGGCGCCACGTCACGCCGCACGGCCGGAGGGCCCGGGCCACCAACCCAGGAGCCGCGTCAGCCGGCGGCGAAGCGGCTGCAGCAGCGCAGCGCGATTGAAGCGCAGCGCAATCAACCGTCGAGCCAACGGGCCCGGGCTGCACAGCAGGACGCTCAGCCACGCCGCGTGACCCGCCTTCAGCCGAGTCGGCAAGGGCCGCCTGGTCAACAGCACGATGCCGGCGCGCCACAGGCGCCATGAACTGTCGCCGTCCGCACCTTCATAGTCCTGACCGAGTTTCTTCAGCATCAGTCGATAGTTGACGAACGGCAGGTCGTGGTCGAGCAGATGGCCCGGCGGCAGCGCCACCGAGCGCGCCGCGGCGTGATCGACCAGCAGGCGCAACTCGCTCGCCCGAAGACTCACCTGCTTCGCGAAACGCACGCCGAGGGCGTTCGATGCGCTGCCGTGATAGCTCTGATTCGCGTCGTGCAGGCGATAGCGCCCGAGTGCCTCCGGCACGACGGCGATGTCGCCATACAGCGGTGCGATCGTGTTCAGGAAGCCGTCCGGCCCCATGGCCACCGTGAGCGGCATGACCCGCGCAAGAAACCAGCGCGAATAGGCGTTCCCGGTCAGCACCGGCCAGACGTAGGTGCCGAATCGATTGAACTCACGCCGGATCTCGTCCGACCCATAAGGCGCCACGTAGTTGCAGAAGCGCCGACCCAGGAACTCACCAGCGCCGTTGATGACATCGAGCTCGAACTGCACCTTGGCGCACGCCGGCGTCCAGACATCGACCACCGCGGCCAGTGCGCCCGGGAGCAGCAGATCATCGGCATCGAGGAACAGCACGATGTCGCCACGGCACGCGGCATAACCGCGGTTGGCCGCCGCGATCTGGCCCCGGTTTTCCTGGGTGATCACAGCAATACGGTCGCCGAAGCTCGCGAGCATGGCCGCGGAGCCATCGGTCGAGCCGTCGTTGACGACGATGATCTCCAGCGGCGGGACGGTCTGCTCGAGCGCGCTGCCGATCGCCATCGCCACGTAACGCTCGTAGTTGTAGCAAGTGATGACGATGCTGATCCGGGGCATGCTCGTTCTCATGATGCGCCGAGCCTCCACATCCTCGATGGCTTGGCGCGCACATCGGGCACGCTTGACGCAGCGGCGCCCTGCCCCATGCCTTGCGGCCACAGCGCCGAGATCAGAAAGATGAGCAGCATCGACTCGGGCGCCAGCAGGCTACCGCCGAGCAACAGCCACTGGACGACGAGCACGACCCGAATGCGGATCGGCACCCACGATCGCTTGACCGCAGCAACGATCAGCGCAGCGAGCGCGACCGCGCCGAACAGGCCGTACTCGAACAACACCTTGCCGTAGGTCGTCTCGCACGTGTCGAACATCTTCTGCATCGTGCCCGGCCCGTGCCCGAGCAAAGTGGTCCATGCCTCGGAGTCGATCTGTTCGGCGGCGACCTTGCCCGGCATTATGAAGCGGCAATAGGCACTGCTGCTGGTCGCGGCGGAGTCGAACTCGCCGACTCGGCCCAGCGTGTAGGTCAGGTTCAGCGAGTCGCCGAGCACAACCACCACGATCGCGCCCACCACGACGCAGCCGAGCACCCGCAGCAAGGTGCGTTGCCCCAACGGGAACAGCAGCGCCACGCCCAGGGCGAGCAGGCCGGAGCCGGAGTACGACACCACGAGCGCCAGCGCCAACACGGCCATCACCAGCTTTCGCTTCTTCAGGCTCCATTCGCAGACGAGGCCCAACGCCATGTACCAGGAAAAGCCCGAAGCCTCGCGCAAGAAGAAGCCATTGGACTTGATCAGGGAACCGACGGGATTAACGGTGTTGTAGACACCGGAGCCGCGGATCGCCTGCGGTATGAAGCTCGTGTAGTCGAACAGCCACGGCGCATGAAAGACGAACTGCGCATAGAACTGCACGATGCCGGCGACCGCGAGCCCCACGGCAAACACCATGTACCAGTCCATCATCCAGTGCCAGAGCGCGCTCGTACCAACGGTGGGCCGAATGCAGATGACAAACGGCGCATAAAGCACGAGCAGCAACGCCAGCGAGGCAAGCGACGCGTACTGGCGCGGGTCGAGCGACAGATTGAGCATGAAGCTGAGGCCGGCGACCGTAACGAGGGCCACGTACGTCAGCGCGCCGGCGGCATTGATGTGCGCCGAGCGCGTCAGCACCATCACCACCACGAGGCCGTAGTACGCGAAGAGCGCCGGATTCGCCGAATAGCTGTCGCTCATGCGCACACCGAAGCGATCGAGCACGGTCAATGTCACGAGTGCGAAGATGAACGCGGCCTTGAGCGAGGTGGGCACGCCCGCGGACGCACCCGACACCTCATGCTGACCCGGCCGATCGAGCGGCACGAGCGGCTTCGCGCGAGGCAGGCGCCAACCCGACACTGGTGGCGCGAGCTTCATCGTTGCCACACCCGGATGTGCTTGACGAGCAGCTTGGCAGGAAACGCATCGGCCGCTGGCGCGCCGGGCCAGTTGCCACCCACCGCCAGGTTCAACAGCACATGGGCCGGGCCGGCATCGGTGCCGTCCTTGTGGGCCCAGCGGAACTCGCGGTCGACCACCAGCACGTCGTCGACGAAGTGGCGCACGCGCTCGTCCGTCCACTCGACGGCGAAGGTATGGAAGTCGTCCCGGTAGTCGAAACCCGGCCGGTAGCTGCCGTGGACGTCGAGCCGCGACGTTGCCACGACAGCTCGCACCTCCTTGCCGGGGTGGAGGTAGTGAAAACTGTTGCGCGTGGTGTCTCTGCCGTTGTTGACGACCTCGACGATGTCGATCTCGGGCGGCCACTTCGCGTCCTGCGGATTGAGCCAGAACGCCGGCCACAGGCCGCGTGCACCGGGCAGCTTCATGCGGCACTCGAAGTAGCCCAAGCGGCCGGACCACTTCGAGCGAAGCATGCCGCTCTCGATCTTGCCCGCCGCGATCGGGCCGGGCGCGCGCGCGACCAGCGCCAGCACGCCGTCCTCGAAGACGTGGTTGTCGTTGTCGCGGTAGCGCTGCCACTCGTCGTTGAGCCGGTCGAGCTTGCCGTCCTCGTAGACGAAGCGGGTGAAGAAAGTCTCGCGCAGCCTCGTCACGTTGTTGACGGTGGTCGCGAAATCCCAATCCTGCACCAGCCGGTACCCCTGGTCGCGGATCGCGGGCGGGACCGGCGCTATCTCGGCCACGTCGCCGGGCCGCGTCGTCGCGCGCGCCCCCGTCGCCAGCCAGGCAGTGCCCGTCAGCACGCGGGTGAGCCATCGGCGGCGCGCGGGCTTCATCCGACCATGCCCTCGTCGCGCAGGCGCAACGGTGCGCCGAAGACCAGCATGGCCTGTCGGTACAACGCGCGCGTGGCCTGGCCGATGCCGGCCCATGAATCGCTCACGCTGGCCATCGCACGACTCGGCCGCTCGGCGACCGCCCGATGCAGCGCAGCGGCAAGTGCAGCGACGTCGTCGCTGGCGACGAGCGTGCCGTCGATGCCGTCGATGATGTCCTCCGCAAAGACCCCGACGCGGCTGGCAATCAGCCACTTGCCCAGCGACTCGACGAGAAAGTAGACGCCGCTCGCGTCGACCTGGCGGTACGGGAACACGAAGCAGTCGGCTTCGGCGAACAGCGCAGCCATTTCTTCTTCGGTCTGGCGCCGCAGGCGCAGTTCGACCTGCGGCTGCAGGCCCAGCTCGGCGATGCGCGCCACGAGCGAGGCGGTCTCCATCCGCGGCCGGCCGGCGACCACGACGCGCGCCTGCGCGCGGACCGCAGCGGGCAGCGCGGCGAACGCTTCGACGAGCACGTCCAGGCCCTTGTAAGGCTTGACCTCGCCGAACAGCACGAAGGTCCAGCGCGGGTCACGCGTCGTCGCCGTGGTTGCGGGCGGCGCGGTGATCGCCAGACGCAGCGGGCCGTGCGGGATCACGGCGATCTTGTCCGCTGGCACGCCGCGGTCGATGAGCGCCTGCCGGCCGGCACGCGTGTGCACGATCAAGCGATGCGCCAGGCGCATCGGCGCGTCGTGGCCGAAGCGCTGAAGCCAAGACATGCGCTGACCGTTGTACGGCACCGTGTCGTGCACCGTCAGCACAAGCGGGCACCAGCGACGTATGAGCGTCATCGCGAGCACGTCGAGCGTCGGCACGACGATCCACTGAAAGTGCACCGCGTCGGGTGGGCGATGGCGGATCCTGGCCATCAGCGTGATGAGACCAGCCAAGTGCGCAGTTCCCTTTGCGACGGGCTTGAGCCACGAGGGCAGCCAGTTCGCCTCGTCGACGCGGCGATAGAAGAACGGGTCGGTACGTTCCGGCGGAAGCTCCTGGCGGTCGGCGCGGCGCGTCGGCCGCGTCGCCCACATCGGCTCGACCCCGGCCGCGATCAGGCCCTCGGTCAGCGCAGCGTCGTAAGGCGCGGTGAACAGCGAGGGGTCCACCAGCAGGATTTTCAGGGTGCAGTCGTCCCGCATGGCGATCCTCATCGGTTGCCGAACGTCGAGTGTTGGAACGGCGGGGGATGCCAGGCCGCCTCGCGCAAGAGGACGAGACCGGCCAGAAAGCCTGCGGCCCAGCTGAAGTGCATCACCGCCGCAGCTGGGCCGGCCAGCAAGCCGCACAGCGCGCGTTCGCGACTGGCGATCTGCAGCGAGGTGACCGCGAGCACCGCGAGATAGAGCAGCGGCCACGCGAGCAGCAGCGGCCACCATGCGGCGAGCGCGAACGCGAGTGTCGAGGCGACGAGGTGCACCGGCAGCGCGAGCTGCCGCGCACGCATCGAGTGCGGATGCCGCCGAACGGTGCGCGAGCGACCGAGGCCGTAGGCGAAGTACTGGCGCGCCAACGACGCCACCGTGGCGCGCGGCTGGTAGCCGAGCCGGATCTCGGCGTCGAGGAAGACGGTATGGCCGAGGCTGCGCTGGCGGCCGTCGAACTCGGCATCCTCGTTGTGCGTGAAGCTCTCGTCGTAGCCACCGGCACGTCGGAACGAGGCCATGCGGAATGCCGCATGGTGCCCGTGCTCGACGAATCCGCTTCGACGGCCACCTCGATGCGCCGAGCCGCCGTTGCCGGGCCCGGCGTTCGATACCCAGGCCACGGCCTTCTGGAAGCAGGTCCTGCCGTTTGAGTCCATCGGCACGACGACGGCGTCGGCCCGGGTGCGCACGAGCGTGTCGAGCAAGCGGCGCACGAAGCCCGGCGGGTAGTGCGCGTGAGCGTCGCAGCGCACCAGCACGTCGGCCTGCGCGCCATGGCGCCGCACCGCGAGGTTGATGGCCGCGCTCTGGATTCGGCGCGGGTTGGCGAGCAGGCGCAGCGAGGCGTCGGATTCGGCGAGCCGCTGCACGAGCTCGACCGTGCCATCGGTGCTGCCGCCGTCCACCACGACGACATCGACCGTCACGTGCGCCGGCAGATCGACGCGCAGCGACTCCAGCACACGCTCGATCGTGCGGCGCTCGTTGAGCGTCGGAATCACCACCAGCACCTCGCGAATCCCATCAATGGTCATTGATAACGACCCCCGCGAACTTGGCCGAGGCGCGCATGACCTCGTTGATGAGGCCGTTCACCGCCTTCATGCGGCTCGTTCCGCGCCGGCCAATGAGCATCGCGATGCCGCACTTCGCGGCGACGACGCGCGAGTCCGAACCATGCGTGCTCGCCGGCGTGTCGACGACGATGTGGTCGAACTTCGTCATCAGCTCATGCAACAGCAGGCTGAACGACGGCCGCTGCAGCAGCTCGAGCGGGTTTGGCGGCAACGTGCCGACCGGCAGCACGAACAGGCTCGGTAGATCCTGCACGAGGTGGATCGCGCTCGTCTCCGCACGGCCGGCGAGGATGCTGCTCAGGCCGGCCTCGTTCGGCACGCCAAATAGCAGGTGCTGGCGTGGCGTGCGCATGTCAGCGTCGATCAGCAGCGTGCGCGAGCCGAGCTGGCTGAAAGTGATCGCCAGATTCGCCGCGAAGAAGCTCTTGCCGTCCCCGGCGTTCGGGCTCACCACCGCGAGCGCGCGGCGCGGCTGGTCCGGCGCCATCACACCGAGCATCAACTGGGCGCGGACGCCGCGGATCGCTTCGGACTGGACGTTGAACGGGTCGACCGCGGCAACGAGCTCGGGGTTGAAGCTCGTCCCGTCGCCGGGCGCGTACGGGTAGTGAAATTGCTGCGACAGTGCCCACAGGACGTCGTCCCGCGACGCGAGCTTGAGCGCGATCGCTGCCTCACCGAAGCGCAGGCCGTGTTCGCGCTGGTGCGCGAGGATCAGGTCGATCTGCTCGTCGGTGAGCTCGCGGGCACGGCGAAGGAAATCGCCGATGGCTCGGTCGAGCACCGGCGCGTCCTTGCTGTCGAGCGACCCCGGGGACGCCCCGCTACCGGAGGTGATGGATTTGAGCCCGAAGGTGCTGCGTGCGCGCATGGTGGTTCAGCTGCCGAGGAGGGTGGGGGGCCGACCGAGCACGCGCTCGGCCACTGCTCTGAGCGTGCGTCGGCGGCCTGCCAGCAGCGTTCGCGGTCCTTCAGGCAACACGCCCAACAGCGGCTGGTTCAGGACGTCGAACACATCCGCGTCCGCGCGCAGGCGCCAATCGCGCCGCTCGCGCAGCACGGCGACCGCCACGCCGAGCGCCAGACCCAGCAGCACTGCAATCGCCGCGTTGAGACCCACTCGCGGCGAGGACGGGAACGGCGGCGCAGTCGCCGTCTTGAGCACCGAGACATTGGTCTGAGTGGCTTGGCTCTCGATCGAACTTTGATTCAACTTCGCAAAGGCGGCGTCGTAGACCTTCTGCGCGTTCTCGACGTCGCGTTGCAGGACGGCCGCTTCATCGCGCAGGCTCTTGATCTGGAGCACCTTGGCGCGCTGCGCGGCCAACGAGCCGCGCACGGTCTCGAGCCGCGACTGGTTCACCGAATTGTTCACCGTGATGCTGCCGGTGATCCGGCGCTTCTCGACGTTCAGGCGCGTACGCAGCTCGTCGATGTTGGCCTGCAACTGCAGGGTTTCCGGATGGTTGTTGCCAAGCCGCTGGCTGATCTCGCTCAAGCGCGCCTGCGAGCGCGCCAGATCGGCGCTCAAGGAAGTCACCATCGGATTGTTCAGGACCTCCTGCATCTGGTCGCCCTTGGCGCCCGCCTCGCGCTGCCGACCCTCCGATTCGGTCGCCGTGGCCTGCATCACGCCAAGCTGCGTCGACAGTTCCGACAGCCGCGAGTTCTCGATGTCCAGCTTCTCATCGGTGGCCACGATGCCTTTGCTCTGCTGGAAGGCCGAGAGCTTGGCCTGAGCCACTTCCAGCGCTTCGCGCTGGGCCTTCATGGTTTCGTCGAAGAAACCGTTGAACTGCTTGGCGGGCTCGGTGCGCAGCTGGAGCGTGGTACTGACGTAGGCTTTCACCACTGCGTTTGCGGTCTTCGCCGCGACTTCCGCATTGCGAGTGGTATACGAGACCAGGATCACGTTGGAATCCTTGCTTGGCTTCACACCGAGGTTCTTCGTGATGCCTTCGGCGATCCACGATTCGAAGTCGCCTCGGCCTTCGGTCTCCTCCTGCCATACCGCACGCAAGCCGGGGTCGTCGTTGAGATGCAGAGCACGCAGCGCGGCCAACACGACCCGTTCGCTCTGAAGCACGTCGACCTGCGTCGCCATGTAGCCCGAGACCGTCATGCCCGGCAGCACGACACCGGCAATCGGGTCCGGCGACTTGACGTCGAGTACAACCGCGGCAGATGCGGTGTACTTCTTCGGCAACATCAGGGTGAGACCGACGACGAGACCGACGACGAGCACGAACACCACGAAGGCCGATGGCCAGCGGGCACGAAGAATTGAAAGAATCTGGGACAGGCTCATGACTTCAGGCGCCTTGCAGGTTGATGGGTGGCAAATGCGCGAGAGGTGGCGATGCCTTCACGCGCGAGCAAGGTCTTGTTCATGTGGTTCGCATCGGTGCCCGGGTCAGCCGGGCGGCGCGTATGCCGCGAGCAATTTGGCCCCGAACTCCGACTCGACGAAGCGCCGCGTCGCGTCGCGTCGCGCGGCCTCGCTGATGCGCGAGCGCAGGGCAGGATCGTCAACGAGCGTGGCGATGCACTCCATCATGTCGCCGCTGGTCTTGCAGAGGTAGCCGGTCTCGCCGTCGCGAATCACTTCGCGATGCTGCATGCAGTCCAACGCGACGCAAGGCAGACCGGCGGCCATCGCTTCGGCCAGGTGCAGGGCAAAACCTCGCGTTGCCGCAGGTGCCAGATAGATCCAGCCGGCCGCGAGTCGCGCGGCACACTCGGCATCGTCGGCCACGTCGAAAACGCCCACGTTGGCCGCGACCAGTCGCGCCCTCGACACGTCGTCGACAGCGCCCAGCCAGTTGAAGCTGACGCACGGGTCTTCGCCGCCAAGCAGCACCGCGAGTTGCGCGAACAGCTCGCTGTGGCGCGCCCCCTGGGTTCGTCCGCACGTGACGATCAGCGGATGACGCGCCTCGCGCCGGGCGACCGTGAAGAAGCTGTCGCTCACCGCACTTTCGATCAATCCGCCGGCCCTCCAGGACTCGAAGGTCGGGCTCTCACTGGCCGGATTCACGATGTTTGCTCGACGCGCCGGATGCAACGCCGGCTGGAGCAGCGCCAGCGCCAGCGTGGTGATGCCGCGCGACGCCGCAGCTGAATGGGAAGCGTGGGGGGAAAACACGGTCGGCACCTGCACGCCGACGGTCCGCACTGCGTGGGCACCGATCAACCCGGACCACAGGCCATGCAAGTGAATCGCTTGCAACGAGACGCTGGCAAGCACTTCGCGGCAAGCCGAGCCCAAGGCGCGCCATTGGCGGATCGGATTGCGGATGCTGGGAACCATCACGAGTTCGACGGACTCGTGCAGGCCGGCGATGTGGTGCCGGTAGCGCAACGCGTCGATCATCACCACTGACTGGTCGCAACCGGCGCGTGCGAGCGTGTTGGTGGCCGGTCCGAGAAAGCCCCGGACTTCGTCCGTGACGCAGCCCACGACGTGAAGGATCCGCCCCGACAAGGGAGGTTGCCATTGAGGTTCGCGCCGCATCGCTTCGATGTTGGTGAGGCAGGTTAGAAGGGGCCACGCGCGCCGGGATCAGCGCGCGCCCTCGCGCAAAGCGACCACACGCACGGTCTTGACCAGAATGCTGGCGTCGAGCCACAGCGAACGCTGTTCCACATAGTGCCGATCGAGCGCTACCCGCTCGTCATAGCTGGTGTTGTTGCGGCCGCTGACTTGCCACAGCCCCGTGATGCCCGGCCGGACGCTCAGGTAGTGCCACCTCACCGAGCCGTAGCGCGTGAGCTCGGACACGGTGATCGGGCGCGGACCAACCAGACTCATCTCGCCGCGCAGGACGTTCAAGAGCTGGGGCAATTCGTCCAGGCTGGTCTTGCGCAGGAAATGCCCCACCGGGGTGATGCGCGGATCGTTTAGCAGCTTCTGATTGCACACCCATTCGGCGCGCGCCCGCGCGTCACTGCTCAATAAGTCCGCCAGCGCCTGCTCCGAGTTGCGCAGCATCGTTCGGAACTTCATGCAGCGGAAGAGCTTGCCGCCTTGCCCGACGCGATAGTGGGCGAACAGCACCGGCGCACCGTCGCGACGCCAGATCAGGAATGACAACAAGGCCAACAGAGGGCTGAGCAACAACATCAGCAGGAGTGCGATCAGCTGATTGACGCGCAGCACGACCGCCTCGCGCAGGCGATCACCAGAAGCACCCACCTGAGTAGCCAGGTGCGAGCCTGCCAAGAAGCTAGTAACGTCCATGCACTTCCCCCTTTTGTTGCTGCTGCGGAAGCAGTGGCTCGAACTTGAATGCTGCGCCGCACCATTTTTCTTGGCAAGGGCTGTTTCATCCCGTAGCCGATAGCGACGCGAGCGAAACATTCATGCACCCAAACAGGCCACGCCTGCTTTCGACGCGGCCGGCACGACCCCGTCTTCTGTATCAAACTGCACCGCGCTTTTCGCTGTGGCCACTTCCATCATCCCGGATGCTTGTAGCGACGCGCGTCGGACGAGATCGCCCGGCGATGTCGGACAACGCCGCCTTCAACGACTCGAAGAAGGTTGGCAATCGGCATGCCCGAGCCGCGATCTGGCAGGCGATTTGCTTGGATCGCTAGGGCGAACCCGGGCATGCGCCGAACCTGGAGCCCTTCGGAAGTTGCCGCGTGTGTTCCGTGGAAGTCGC
>JBDTVC010000022.1:0-32997 GCA_040007475.1 Burkholderiales bacterium | reverse complement strand
CGAAGCGCCGGAACCTGCCCGCACGTGCCTTTGCTCGCGCAGACGGTTGCATGCATGGCGGTCATTCACGAACGACCGCAACGGGCCGCCAGCGGACTGTCGCTCTCCTGCCCATTGAGCGTTGCCAACACCGAGAGTCGCATGCAGCGCACAGGAACCACTGACATGCTCAAGGTCGAGGGCGTCAACCAGTACTACGGTGGCTCGCACATCCTGCGCAACCTCAGCATGGAGGCCAAGCTCGGCGAGGTGACCGTGATCCTCGGGCGCAATGGCGTCGGCAAGACGACGCTGCTGAAGAGCATGATGGGCGTGGTGCCGGTGAAGACCGGCAGCATCGTGCTCGACGGCGCGCCGATCACCAAGGACACGCCCTACGAGCGCGTGCGCAAGGGGGTCGGTTACGTGCCGCAAGGGCGCGAGATCTTCGGGCGACTCACGGTGCAGGAGAACCTGCGCATGGGCCTGGCCTACAAGAGCGGCAGCACGCCGATCCCGGCCGAGCTGTTCGAGCTGTTCCCGGTGCTGAAGCAGATGATTAACCGCCGCGGCGGCGATCTCTCGGGCGGCCAGCAGCAGCAACTCGCGATCGCGCGCGCGCTCGCCGCGGGGCCCAAGCTCTTGATCCTCGATGAGCCGACCGAAGGCATCCAGCCCAGCATCATCAAGGACATCGGCCGCGTGATCCGCATGCTGGCCGATCGCGGCACGATGGCGATCGTGCTGGTCGAGCAGTTCTACGACTTCGCCGCCGAGCTCGCCGACCAGTACATCGTGATGGAGCGTGGCGAGATCATCAAGCGCGGCCGCGGCGCCGACATGGAAGCCGACGGCGTGCGTGCGCTGATGTCGATCTAGAACGGCAGCGCGTAGCGGTAGCCCTTGAACGCGAGCACCGCGGCCTTCTGCCTGATCTGCTGCACCGCCAGCTCCGGTGAGATGTGCTCGCCCTCGCGCAGCACCTGCCCGTTGATGATCACGAGCCGGTTGGCCGGCTTGGGCGAGTACATCGAGCCCCCGACCGAGAGCTGCGGCAGCTGGCGCCGGATGTCGTCGGGCAACTCGCTGACCGCGTAGATGCGCTCCTCGGCCTTCGACGCGGCGGGCGCGGGCGCTGCGGCCGACGCCGGTGCCGCGACAGGTGCTGCCGGGCGCGGCTTGCGAACCACGGGCGCCTGCGGTCGCGCCACGGTCTGAACCGGCGGCGCGATGGGCGGTGTCGCGACCGGTGGTGCCGCGACCGTTGGCACGGGCACGGGCACGGGCGACGCAGGCATCGGCGACTTGGCGACCGGGCTTGGCACGTCATTGGTCGCGCTGCGACCGAGCAGCAGGTAGAGCGCCACGGCGATCGCGATCGCCAGCGCGGTGCCGAGCGCCAGCACGAGGATCCACAAGCGCGACTTTGGCGGCGAGCCGCCCGGCCGCGCGCCGGCAAAGGCCGGCTGGGCATTGAGGCCCGGCACGCTGCCGCGCTCGCGCTCGGCTTCGGCCTTTCGGAGGGCGTCGAGGATGTAGGACATCGGGGTCTCTCTCTGGCGTTGGCGATCAGCGACTGGTGAGTCGCGGCTCGTCGGCACCGCTGGCGCGGTTGAGCTGCATGAAGGTGGTGGGGCCGGCCAGACCATCGGGGCGCAGCCCTTGCGCGAGCTGGAAGGCCGAGACGCGCGCGCGCCATGCCGCCTCACCGCCGGCCACCGGCAGCGCCTCGCCGCGCAGCTGCGCGAGTTGCGTCTCGAGCCAGGTGGCGATCGGGCCGGAGCCGGCGTCGACGACCTTGCCGCTGTAGCCCGGCGGCGCGCGCCACAAGGTTGCGAAGTCGCCGCGCCACAGCGTGGCCAGCGAGACCAGCGACACGGTCTGGCTGACGCCGGCCATGCGCAGCGTTGCGGTGGTGTCCGTGAGACCGGTGAGCAGCGCATACACCGGGCGATCGCTCGCATCGCGCAGCGTCAGGATGCCGGGTCGATCGAGCTGGCGGATCAACGCGAGGCTGCTGCTCGGGCTGCGGAAGCACTGCACCTGCACGCGGGCGGCGGCGGCGCAGGGGTCACCGTCGTCGAGGGTGATCTTCCACGCCGGTGCGAGTTCGCGCCAGGCTTCCCTCTCGGTGCGGATGAGGGACTTGAAGCGGGTGGGCAACTCGGCGGCCGTGATGAATGCCGAACCCGAGGCCGCGGCGGACGCTGCCGGCGCCGCCGATGCTGCGCTCGAGGCCGCCGCCGATGCCGCCACCGGCGGTTTCGCGGCGCCGGGCCGGGCGCGCTGTTGTGCGAAGGTCGCGATGCCGGCGATCACGCCGATCAGCACCACGGCGGCCACCGCGCTCAGGGCCATCCAGACCGGCCGGCCGAGCTGGCGGCTCGACGCGCCGGGGATCGCGCGCTTGCCGAAAACCTCGCCGGCGGCGCGGTCGATGATGGCGCGATCGGCAGTGCCCTTGCCGCCGGAATACGCGCCGAGCAGCGCGCGGTCGCACAGCAGGTTGATGCGGCGCGGCACGCCGCGCGAGAGCTGGTGGATCCGCTGCAGTGCCTTCGCGTCGAACGGCATCGCGGTCGTCATGCCGGCCACGCTGAGGCGGTGGCGGATGTAGGCCTCGGTCTCGGACTCGGTCAGCGCACCCAGGTGGTAGCGCGCGATCACGCGTTGCGCGAGCTGCTCCAGTTCCGGGCGTTCGAGCATGTCGCGCAGCTCGGGCTGACCGATCAGGATGATCTGCAGCAGCTTGCGCTCGTTCGTCTCCAGGTTCGTCAGCAGGCGCAACTGCTCCAGCACGCTGCTGGAGAGCATCTGCGCCTCGTCGATGATCAAGACGTTGTTCTGCCCCACCGCGTGGGTCTTGAGCAGGTACGCGTTGAGCGGGTCGAGGTAGTCCTTGATCGTCGCGAGCTTGGGATCGGGGTGCGGGATACCGAACTCCTCGCACACCGAGTTCAGCAGCTCGCGCACCGTGAGCTTGGGGTTGAAGATGTAGGCGACGTTGGTGCGCCGCGGAATCTGCTCCAGGAAGCAGCGGCAGACCGTGGTCTTGCCCGCGCCGATCTCGCCGCTGAGCAGCACGAAGCCACCGCCGCCATTCACACCGTACAGCAGATGCGCCAGCGCCTCGCGGTGGCGCTCGCTCATGAACAGGTAGCGGGGATCGGGAGCGATCGAGAACGGCTCGTGCTTCAGCCCGAAGAAAGTCTCGTACATGGGGGCGGAGAATACCGCGCATCGCTGCTACCCCCGCTTCACGCGATGATCTCGACCTCATCCCTTGCCGATCGGCTGTCCGCGGTCGTCGCGTTCTGGCGCGATGCCTCGGCGCACTGGTTCCACAAATCAGATGCGTTCGACGACGACTTTCGCCGCCGCTTCCTGGCGTTGCACGAGCTCGCCGCGCACGGCGAGCTCAATGGCGCCGCCGTCACGCCTAAGGCCGCACTCGGCCTCGTGATCCTGCTCGACCAGTTCCCGCGCAACGCGTTCCGAGGCTCGCCGCGGATGTACGCCACCGACCCGCTGGCTCGCGCGCAGGCCGTCCGCGCGATCGGCGCCGGCTTCGATGCACAGGCCGAGCCCGAGCTTCGCGGCTTCTTCTACCTGCCGCTGTCGCACTCGGAGAGCCTATCCGACCAGGAGCGTGCCGTCGCGCTGAATCGCGCATTCGATCCGGAGTGGCTGCGCTCGGCGCTGGGGCACTGCGACGTGGTGCAGCGCTTTGGGCGCTTTCCGCACCGCAACGCCGTCCTCGGGCGCGTGAGCACGCCGCAGGAGCTGGCCTTCCTGGCAGCCGGCGGGTTCGCCGGCTGAGCGCACACGGCACAATCGGGCGCAACCCGGGAGCGCCTCACCTCATGATCACCGTCCATCACCTGAACAACTCGCGCTCGCAGCGTGTGCTGTGGCTGCTCGAGGAACTGGGCCTGCCTTACGAGATCAAGAAGTACGAGCGCAACGCGCAGACGATGCTCGCACCGCCCGAGTTGCGCGAGGTGCACCCGCTCGGCAAGTCACCGGTGATCACCGACGATGGCGTGGTGGTGGCCGAGTCCGGCGCGATCATCGAGTACCTGCTCGAGCGCTACGGCAACGGCCGCCTCGAACCGGCCGCCGGCACGCCCGAGCGGCTGCGCTTTCGCTACTGGATGCACTTCGCCGAAGGCACCGCGATGTCGCCGCTGCTGATGAAGCTGGTCTTCGAGCGCATCAAGGTGACACCGATGCCGTTCTTCGCCAAGCCGATCGCGCGTGGCATCGCGAACAAGGTGCTGGCCGCGATGGTCGATCCGAACCTCAAGCGCCAGCTCGACTTCATGGAGGCCGAGCTCGGCAAGAGCGAATGGTTCGCCGGCAGCGAGTTCAGCGCGGCCGACATCCAGATGAGCTTCCCGGTCGAGGCCTCGGCGCAGCGCGCCGGGCTCGATGCGAGCCGGCCCAAGCTGATGGCGTTTCTGAAGCGCATCCATGCGCGCCCGGCGTACAAACGAGCGCTGGAGCGCGGCGGGCCCTACAGCTTCGCGAACGACTGATCAGCTCGCGCCCATGCGCGAGCGCAGCACGTTCGCGCCGTCGCCCTGGAACTCCTGCACCACGGGGCGCGCCGGCTGCGCGCCGTCGCGTTCACGCAGCAGGTCGGCGAGCGTCTTCTTCTTCGACGCCTTCGGTGCCGAGGCAGTGTTGCCGGCCGTGGCGGCCCGCGGTTCGAGCGGGCAGGGCGCCGAGCGGTAGAGGAGCTGGCCGTCGACGCGGCACTTGTTGACCTGCGCTTGCGCCCCGTGCGTGCACAGCAGCGCCGCCAGCCACAGGCTGTTCGCGGCGAGAGATGTACGGGCGAAACGGTGTGCGAAGCGCATGCGCAAATTCTAGAAAGCGGTGCGGGCTTTCGCCTGCGCAGAATGTCACGCTCGGCGAGGATGGGCGCTCAGGTTCGCCAGACCCGGGGCGTGTTCGCGGACATCTGCCACGCCACGCCGCGCCACGCGCCCCACACGCGCGTGAGCAGCGACATCAGCGGCTCGACCCGACCCGCCAGCGCGCGCAGCACGACGACGCTGTCGTGCACGGCCGTCACGCCCGCCGTGGCGCGCAGCGCATCGTCGTCGACGATCGCGCGTGCGGCGTCGAGCAGCTGATCGCGTTGCGGGGTCGGCAGCGCGCGGCCCGCGGCGAACCACAGCGTGCCCATCACGCGGTGCCCGGCCCAGCCCAGTGGCGAATCGAGCAGGCGCGTGTCGCCGGCGTCGACGACGCCGCGCTCCAGCCAGCGGCCGGGCAGCTCGATGCACTGCGTGAATCGGCCGCGCACGAAGGCCTGATCGGACGCCGGCAAACCGAGCGCGAGCAGATCCCAACCCATCATCTCGGCGCCGGGCGCGAGCTCGAATCGCATCCGGTTCTCGGCGATGCAGCCGCTGTAGGCCAGCGTCTCCAGCGGCAGCCACTCGAGGCGTGCACCTTCGGCCAGCGTGGCGTGCAAGCGCTGTGTCGCCGTGGTGCCGGTACTGCGGTAGAAGCGCGTCGCGCCGGGGGTCGTGATCAACGTGTGCGCATCGGGCCCGAGCGTCACGGCGATATCGAGCTCGTCGCCGCCGACGAGCCCGCCGGGCGGGTGCACCAGCACGTTGTGGCAGATCGCGGGCGCTTCGGGGTAGAGGCTGGCGAGCACGCGCAGCGGGCCGTCGTGGCGGTCACGCACGACGCTGCGGGTGCCATCGAATCGATAGTCGAGCTGGAGGTTGCCGACCCAGGGCATGCGCTCAGGCCCTCAGCGCAGGTAGGTACCGTTGGGGCGCACGTGCACGAGCTCGACGAATCGCGAGCCCGTGGAACTGTTGCCGGTGTAATCGAGCTCGAGACCAGCCACGCGGGCCTTCATGGAACGCATCGCGGCGTGGAGCGATTCGCGGGTCGGATTCGCGCCGCTTCGGCGCAAGCCTTCCATCATCGCGTGTGCGTTGACCCAGCCTTCGAACGCGGCGTAGCTGACGACCGCCTTGGCGGCCGCGCACTGGTCGCGAAAACTGTGCGCGACGGAGTCGGCCTCGCCCCACGGGTAGTGCACCACCTGCGCAACCGACAGGCTCGGCATCTTGTCGCCCAGCGCCTTGGCGACGCTGGACAAGCCGTAGAAGCTGGGCGCGGATCCGTCTGCGGTCATCGTCTTGATCAGCTCGACGGTCGGCGGGCCCGCCAGGAACATGATGACCGCCTGGGGCTTTGCGGCCGCCAGTGTCTTGCCCGCCTCGGCGGCATTGCTGCCGTCGTTCTTGACCGCCGCGAAAGCCACGACGTCTGCTCCCGCGCTCTTCGCCTGCATCGCGGCACGCACGCTGGCCAGAACCTCCTTGCCGCCCGGATTGTCCAGGTGTGCCACGGCCACACGCGACATGCCGATCACCCCCAGCAGTTCGACCAGGCGCTCGGCTTCGCGCCCATAGCTGGCACGGACGAAGTACGCGGCGGAACACCTTGTGCTCCGCGAGCAGCGCCTTGTGGTTGGCCACCGCCTTGTCCGGCTTGAGTTCGTCATCCAGCGACACAAGCCGGATCTGTCGCCCGGCCACACCGCCACGGCGGTTCAGGTCATCGAAGGCGACGCGTGCGCCCGCGTTGAAGGCACCTATCGAGATGCCGAGCGGTCCGCTGAGCACCGCACTCTGCCCCAGCACGATCTCGCCGCTCGAAACTCCGGATGCGGCATGGGCGCGCTGGAACAGCGCAGGCGCGCCAACGCTGGCAACGAGCCCGGAGAGGAGGTGGCGTCGAGAGATGGTCATGGCATGGCCCATACGATGATTCGCGCTATTTTGGTGGCCATGCCTCGGGGCTCGGTGGCGGCAAGGCACGGGTAAACCCCGGGCTGCCGGCGCGAACGGCGTGCAGATTGCGCGACTTCATTTGCTGCGTCGCGACCCGCGCCGCGTGCAGGTTGTCGTGGTGGTCGGGTGCCGGCGGTCGTGGCCGCGTCATGGGGTGTGGATCAGCTGCCCGTGCGGTGCCAGAACGCGGTGTGCAGCGCGGCGATCTCGGCCTCGACCTCGGGCACCGGGCCGATCACGCGCATCGCCTTGTGGCCGTGCGCGAAGACCTCGCGGCAGGGCAGGTCCAGCGTCGGGTTCTCGGCGTGGTTGCCGGTCAGTTCGAGCAAGGCGTGTTCGCTCATGCCGTAGACGACGCGGCCGATATTCGCCCAGTACTGCGTGCCGGCGCACATGCAGCAGGGTTCGACCGTGGTGTAGAGCGTGCAGTGCCAGAGCTCCTCGGGCGACCAGCGTGCCGCGGCGGTGCGGGCGAGCACGGCCTCGGCGTGGTTCACGCTGTCGACGTTGCCCTGCTCGACCAGCACCGTGTCGTGATCGGCACCAACCAGCAACGCGCCGAACGGGTGGTGGCCCGCGGCGAGCGCGCGCTGTGCGATCGCGTTGGCAGCCCGCAGGTGGCGCGTGATCTGCGCGGGGGTGGGTTCAGTGTCCATGGGCTGCAGCGATTGGCGATGCCGAAGGCGTGGCGAAATTGCCGGGGAAGTGGAGCTGTCGAATCCGCATGAACGGTGCTTCGACGAAGCGATACGACAAGGCGCCCACCAGCACCGAGGCCGCGAGTACCGTCGGCAGTGTCGCCCATGGTGGCGCGCCGGTCCGCTCGGCGATCCCCTGGATGATGTGCGCCAACGGCTTGTGCGTCAGGTAGATCGAGTACGACCACAGCGCGATCTGCGCCGCGCCCGGAACGCGCAGGCGATGCAGTGCCGAAGCGGGGCTCAGCGCGGCCAGGACCAGCGTGGAGAAGGCGACCGCGATCAGCGAATAGCCGAACACCGACATGAAGAAGCCGTAACCGTAGTCGTCGATGTAATGGAAGTTGAAGGCGCCGTACAGCATCAGCATGGTCACGCTGAGACCACCCAGCAGCAGCCACCGGCCATGGCGGATCGCGTGCTGCCACAGGTGCGGGTGGGCATCTTCAGCAGGGCCAGCGCGACGCCGGGCAGGAACTCATCGAAGCGGCACAGCGTGCCGTAGTAGACATTGGCGTAGTACGCGTCGAGCCGGCCAGAGGCTTCACGTCCGTAAGCCTCCCAATACAGCCAGCGCGCGCCGATGCCGACGAGCACGAGGCCGCCCAGTAGCATCCAGGCCTGGGCTCGCCGCGAGCCGAGGCGCAGCGCCGCGAGCAGCGCCAGCGGCAGCACGAGATAGAACTGCTCTTCAATGCACAGTGACCAGGCGTGCGAGAACGCGGTTCCCGGCTGCAGCCCGATGTTCTGCGTGAAGGTCAGGAAGCGCCACAGCGGCGGTGGCGGCTTGCCGCCCATCGCGGCCGGGAACAGGAAGTACGCTGCGAGCACGAGCCAGAACACCGGCCAGGTCCGCAGCGCGCGGCGCGCGTAGAAGCGCACGAGCGACAGGCGTTCGCCGCGCATCGCGCCGGCAAGCCGCTGAGTACGAAAAACAGATCAACGCCGACCCAGCCCACCTCGCTCAGCCAGCCGAAGGTCGGCTCGTGGCTGACGAACACCATGTAGTGGTACATGAACACGAGCGCGATCACTCACCTTGCGTGCCGCGATGCGCCCAGCCGGTCGTGCGCTTCTCGATCAGCGAGAACAGCTCGTACATCGCCATCGCCATCACGCCGATCACGACCAGCCCGGCGAACGCGAGCGGCATACGCTGCTGCGATCCTGCCGTCTGCATCAGGTAGCCGATGCCCGAGTCGCCCGCCGTCATCTCGGCCAGCACGGTGCCGACGAAGGCGAGCGTGATCGCGATCTTCAGCGAGCCGTAGAAGTAGGGCATCGAACGCGGCAGGCCGACCTTCACGAGCACGTCCCAGCGTTTCGCGCCGAGCACGCGCAGCACGTCCTCCAGCTCGGGTTCGAGCGTGGCCAGACCGGTGGCGATGTTGACCGTGATCGGGAAGAACGAGATCAGGAACGCCGTCAGGATGCCCGGCCCGAGGCCGATGCCGAACCACACGATCAGGATCGGCACCAGCGCCGCCTTCGGCACCGCGTTGAAGCCGACCAGCAGCGGGTAGATGGCGGCATAGGCCAGGCGCGACGAGCCGACCAGGAAGCCCAGCAGCACGCCGACGACGATCGCGATCGCGAAGCCCAGCATCGTGACCCAGAAGGTCTTCCAGGCGGCCTCGGCGATCGGGCTGGCGAACTCGCCCATTGCAGCGGCGATCGTCAGCGGGCTCGGGAAGATGTAGTCGGCGATCCTGAATACGCTGCACGCGAGCTGCCAGAGGATCAGCAGCGCCGTCGCCGTGACGACCGGCGCCCAGCGTTCGAGGGTGCGGCCGTTCATGACGCCACCGCCGCGCTCGTCTGCCGCATCGCGCCGATGTGCCCGCGCAACTCGTGCACGATGTCGGTGAAGGCCGGCGTGTAGGTCAGCTCCAGGTCGCGCGGGCGCGGCAGGTCGATGTGGCGCTTCACATTCAGGCGCCCCGGGCTCTTGCTCATCACGTAGACCGTGTCGGCGAGGAACACGCTCTCGCGCAGATCGTGGGTGACGAGGATCACGTTGAACCGGCGCGCGGTCCACAGGTCGCGCAGCGTGCACCACAGCTCCTCGCGCGTGAACGCATCGAGCGCGCCGAACGGCTCGTCGAGCAGCAGCATCTTGGGCTCGTGGATCAGCGCGCGGCAGATCGACGCGCGCTGTTGCATGCCACCCGACAGCTGGTGCGGCAGCTTGTCTTCATAGCCCGCGAGGCCGACCGTGCGCAGCAACTGCACCGCGCGCTCGCGGTACTCGGCGCGCCGCGCCTTGAACTGCGAGCGGTGCGGCTCGACGATCTCCAGCGGCAGCAGCACGTTGTCCACCGTGCTGCGCCAGGGCAGCAGCGATGGCGCCTGAAACGACATGCCGCTGATCTTCAGCGGGCCGGTGACGGGCGCGCCATCGATGGTGATCGTGCCGCGGCTCGGCATGCGCAGGCCGGTCGTGAGCTTCATGAAGGTCGACTTGCCGCAACCCGACGGGCCGACGATCGCGATGAATTCGCCCTCGGACACCTGCAACGAGATGTCCTCGACCGCGAACTGGCCCTTCGCCTTCAACTCGTCGTTGTAGGCGAGCCAGACGTGGTCGAACTCGACGAACGGACGTGCGTCGCTCATGGCAATGCCGCGATCACGCTACGCACCGAGTCGCGGTAAAGCACCGGCTGTTCGCGGTCCAGCCCGCTGTGCGAGCCGCCCTCGAACGGCACCCAGCGCGTGCCGGGCGGCGCGGCCTCGCGCAGGGCCTGGCCGAGCGCAAACGGCACGGTCTTGTCGGCCGTGCCGTGCATCATCAGGATCGGCGCGTCGATCTTGCCGATCTTGTCGACCGAGTCGAACCGCTGCGTCGCCAGCCACGAGGCGATCGTGCCGAGCACGCCGGCGGCCTTGGCCACGTCGGGCAATCGAGTGAAGGTCGACTCGAGGATCAGCGCGGCGTAGTCGCTGCCCGCATGCTTGTGGCTCGCGAGCTCGATCGCGACGCCGCCGCCCATCGAGTGGCCGAAGATCACGCGCTTCTTCGGGTCCGGCTGACGCTTGACGAACTCGCCCCACGCGGTGGCCGCATCGGCGTTGATCGTCGCCTCCGACGGCAGCACCGGGCTGCTCTCGCCCCAACCGCGGTATTCGACCGCGACGATCGCGAAGCCCGCATTGCGCAGCGATTCGATCTTGCGGTAGTTCTGGAACAGGTTGCGGAACGTGCCGTGCAGGTACAGCAGCGTCGGCGACTGCGGGTGGGGGTTGGGCAGCCACCAGAACTGCAGCTTGTCGGTGCCGCCGGCGGTGGCCGCTGGCACGTCCAGCAGGTATGTCTCGTCGCCCGTGCGCAGCCCGACGAAGTCGGCCGGCCGGCCCGGCGTGGGCCGGTACACGAGCTCGCGCTGCTTGGAGTCGACCCACGCGCAGCCCACGAGCGTTGTAAGCGCGCCGCAGATCAGCACGGAACGCAGCACCCCCCACGAGCCGCGGGCGGTCGCCATGCGAAAAGTCCTGACAATCACGCCCATGAAATTGCTTGCACCCGCGCTCACTGCCATCGCCCTCGCTTGTCCCCTGCTCGCTGCCAACGCGCAGCCGTCACCGGCGCGCGCGGATGCCGGGATGCTAAGCCGCATCGGCCACTGGTTCGGCAACGACTGGGACATGGGTTGGGAAACCGGCAGCACCTGGCGCGTGATGGCATCCCCGTACACGTACCACTACTCCTACAACCCCGAACACACGAACGTCTACATGCTGGGTGTCGAGCGGCAGCGTTTCGATGGATTCCTGTTCGGCGGCAGTCTGTTCAAGAACTCCTTCGGCCAGCCGAGCGGTTACGTCTACGTTGGCCAGCATTTCGACAGGCTGTTGGGCGTCGAGCCGATGTTTGCGCAACTGACCGGCGGCCTGCTGTACGGCTACAAGCCACCGTTCGATCACAAGGTGCCGCTGAACTACCGGGGCTTCTCGCCGGGCTTCGTCGCCAGCGTCGGATGGCAGTTCACGCCCGTGTGGTCGGCGCAGGTCAATGTGCTTGGCAACTCGGCGCTGATGTTCCAGGTCTCGGCCGACTTCCACTGAGCGGGCTCACTTCTTCCCGGCGGGGAAGATGTTGCGCTCGGCTGCGGTGGGCAGGTAGCTGCCGTTCCAGACCGCCTCGGGCTTGACGCGGTCCTTGGTGCCAAAAGCGTCCGACACCTGGCTGGCCATCAGGCTCAGGCGCGGGCCCTTCACTTCGCCGAAGCCCTCGGTGCGTGCATCGGCGGTCAGCACCGTTGCGTCGAGCGCGAGCTTGAGGCGGCGCTCTTCGAGTGCGGCGTCGATGATGCCGTCGCGAGCCTTCACGGTTGCGATGCTCGCCTTCGGGTCGGCGATCACGTCGCGCATGCCCTTGGTGAACGCGCGCAAGAATGCTTTGACTGCGTCAGGGTTCTTCTTGAGAAAGTCCTCGCCGACGATGATCGCGTTGCCGTAGAGCTTCACGCCATAGCTCGGGTACGGCAGGATGACCACGTCGGAGGCTGCAACGCCGCGCGCCTCGATGTTGAGCAGCGAGGTGAACGAGAAGCCCGTGATCGCATCGACATCGCCGCGCACCAGCATCGTCTCGCGCAGCGGCGGGTCCATCGCGGTCCAGGCCACGTTGGCGATGCCGTTGGCCTTCGCGAAGATCGGCCAGGCCTTGCGGCCGGCGTCGAACACCGGCGCACCCAGCTTCTTGCCGTTCAGGTCGGCCGGTGTCTTGATGCCGGACTTCTTCAGCGCCAGCACCGCGGCCGGCGTGTTGTTGTAGACCATCATCACCGCCACCGGCTTGTTGGCTGCGGTCGGGTTGTTGGCGTGGAACTCCATCAGCGCGGCGAGATCGGCGAAGCCCATGTCGTACGCACCGGTGGCCACACGCGTGACGGCGCCGCCCGAGCCATTGCCGGCGTCCACGGTGACGCCCAGCTTCTCGGCCTTGAAGTATCCCTTGGCGACCGGCACCAGGAACATCGCGGCCGGGCCTTCGAAGCGCCAGTCGAGCTGGAACTTGACGGGCGTCTCCTGCGCATGGACGGGCAGTGCAAGGAGTGGTGCGGCCAGTGCCGCGGTCAGCGCGCGGCGCGCTGTGGTCATCAAGTTCATCGAGTGGGCTCCACGTTGCAGAAACAGTCTTGCCGAATCGGCATGCAAATTCTGTGCGCGGCCGCCCGGTGTCGACGCAGTTTCTTTACGCGCGCCTTAAGTCAGGGCTAAGCCGTCGCTCGCGAGAGTCGGGCATTCACATTCTGCCTTGATCGCTTTCGATGACTTCCCTCAGATCCCCAGCCCCCATCCACACCGCGGCGAGCGCGAGCCCGCGCGCCGCGCCGCGTGCCCGGCACTGGCCCGGGTGGAGCCTGTGCCTCGGGCTGGCGGCGTTGTGGTTCGGCTGCACAGCCTGGCTCCGGCCGTTGGCGATCCCCGACGAAGGCCGCTACGTCGGCGTCGCATGGGAGATGCTCCGCAGTGGCGACTGGCTCGTCCCGACGCTCAACGGCCTGCCCTTCTTTCACAAGCCGCCGCTGTTCTACTGGATCACGGCGACCGCGATGGACCTGTTCGGCCCGGGCGTGGCGGCCGCGCGCGCGGCGCCGTGGCTGTCGGCCGTGACGATCGTGACGGGCGTGTTCGCCTTCGTCGCTCGCTGGGTCGGGCGACCTCAGGCGTGGTTGACGGCCGTGATTCTGGCGACCGTCCCGCTCTTCTACGGCGCTGCGCAGTACGCCAACATGGACCTGCTGGTCGCTGCCTGCGTCACGAGCGCGATCCTTCTCACGGTGCACGCTGTGCTGGCGCGCAGTGCGGGCTCGGGCTACCGCCCTGCACTCGCGGCCGCGTGGGCCGCGATGGCGCTCGGCGTCCTGTCGAAGGGCCTGATCGGAGCCGTCCTGCCGCTGCTCGTGTTGACGGCGTGGGCGCTGGCGACGCGACGTCTGGGCAAAGTGCTGACCCTCTTCACCTGGGGCCCGGGTTGGCTGATCTTCGCCGCGATCGCCGCACCGTGGTTCGTGCTCGTGCAGGAGCGGTTTCCGGCCTTCGATCACTACTTCTTCGTCGTCCAGCACGTCGAGCGCTTCGTGTCGACGGGCTTCAACAACGTGCAGCCTTGGTGGTTCTACCTTCTCGCGCTGGCCGCGCTGACCCTGCCGTGGTCACCGTGGGTGTTGATTCGGTCTCGACGACTGCCGCAGATCGACTCGGTGGCGTCGGACGTGCGGATCTTGATGCGCGTGTGGCTTGCGATCGTCGTGCTGTTCTTTTCGCTGCCGAGCTCGAAGCTCGTCGGCTACATCCTGCCAGCGCTCGCGCCGCTGGCTTGCCTGATCGCCGAGGTGGTCTGGCGAGCCACGCGAGCGACCAGGGCGCTCGACCGATGGCTCGTGGCGACCGCTAGCGTCGCCGCAGTGGGTTGCGTCGCCCTCGTGGTGGCGGCGCACTATGGCCAGCCAAAGTCGCGTCAGGTTCTGGCGGAAACGCTCGGCAATCTGAGGCAGCGCGGCGAGCCTGTGTTCTTCCTCGACAACTTCTACTACGACGTGATGTTCTATGCCCGGATCGACGCCCCCGTCGCGGTGGTCGATGCGTGGCTGCCGGCCGAGGTGGCCAAGGACAGCTGGCGGCGCGAGCTGGTGGACGCGCAGCACATGGCGCCTGCGTCCTCGCAGCGCCGCCTGCTGCAGACGTCCGAGCTCGCGCCGGCACTGTGTCGTGCGGCGTCGAGCTGGGTGATCGGTCCGTGGCCTGCGAGTGCGGCGCGGGGCTGGCTGACGGCGCGGCCGCCGCTCTATCAATCGGGCGACACCGCACTGTGGCACATCGATGCCTCCGCGTTTGCGATCCGATCGGCGTTGGAATGCCGGGGTGGGCTCGCGCAGGTCAGCCCGGAGCCTTGAATGCGACTCGAACCTCCAGGCCCGAACCGCCCGGCCCTGTCTGCAGCGAGACGACGGCACCGTGCCGATCCGCGATGGCTCTCACGATGGCCAACCCCAGACCGCTGCCGACCGGCGAATCCGACGTGAGCGGGCCGCGGTAGAAGCGGTCGAAGACGCGCGAGCGTTCGTCGGGCGGAAGGCCCGGGCCGTTGTCGATCACACGCAGCACGGGCGCGCCGTCCACCGTGTCGACGATCACATCGACGACACCACCCGGCGGGGTGTAACGCAACGCGTTGTCGACCAGATTGCTCAGCAGGGTTTCGAGCTGCACGATCCCGCCGTCGACGCTTGCCTCGGACTTCACGTTCGCGCCCAGGTCGATGCCGCGCCGTTCGGCCTGTGAACTCCAGCGAACGACCACCGCGCGTGCCACGTCGCCGAGCCGAACGCGCTCCGGCGACATGGGCCCGAACTGGTCGCGCTCGGCGGCGGCGCGCGACAGGTCCAGCAGCTGTTCGATCAGGTGGCGCGCGCGCGCAATGCCGGCGGAGAGTTCTGCCGTCGCCGCGGCCCGTTGCGCGGCGTCGGTCGATTGCTCGAGCAACTGCACCTGGAGCTGCAGCGCGGTGATCGGAGACCGCAGCTCGTGCGCCGCGTCGGCGATGAAGTTGCGCTGCGTTTCGAAGGCGGTGCCGAGTCGCCGCAGCAGGTCGTTCAGCGTGCGCACCAGCGGCAGCACTTCCAGCGGGATCGCACGCAGCTCCAGCGGTGCCAGCGACGTCTCGCTGCGCTGGCCCAAGGCGGCGTTCAACGAGTCCAGCGGTTTCAGGCCACGTCGCAGCGCGACGACCAGCAGCCCGCCGATCATTCCGGTCAGCGCGAGCAGGGGCACGAGCAGCGGCGACGCCGACTCTCGCGCGACCTCGCGCCGCGCGGCGACCGGCTGAGCCACCTGGACAATGCGGTCGCGCTGCACGACCGTGAACACATGCCAGCTCGTCCCGTTCACGGCCTGAACCGACGCACCCGGCGTCGCCTCGAATCGCATTGTGACGTTCGGCTGCGAGGAGAACAGCTGCACGCCGTCCGGTCGTCGCGCGATCGCGACCAGCATCGATTCGGTGTCGCCGTACGGCACGGCGCTGGCCGCCGGCTGGGTCGGGAACGCACCGGCCAGATCGCGATCGGCCAGCAACAGCGCGGTCTGCCGCAGGCTGTCGTCAAGGACGTCGTCGATTTCATTGAGCGACACCGTGTAGGCAACAAGCACGAGTGCAGGCGCGCTGATGGCCAGGGCGCCGATCACCCACAGCATCAGTTGGCGCCGGATCGACGGCGGTCTCATCCGACGATCCGGTAGCCGACGCCGCGGATGTTCTTGATGAACTGGCCGCCAAGTTTGCGGCGCAGGTTGTGCAGGTGCACCTCGATCGCATTGCTGCCGACCTCTTCGCCCCAGCCGTAGATCGATTCTTCGAGGCGCTCGCGCGACAGCACGGCGCCGGGGCGGCGCAGCAAGGCCTCGAGGAGCGCGAATTCCTTGCCCGTCAGCGTCAGTTCCTGGCCATCGAGCGTCGCGACGTGATGCGTCGGGTCCAGGCTCAGCGGGCCGGCCGTCATCACAGAGGTGGTCGATCCCGCGTGGCGCCGCAGCAGCGCTCTCACGCGCGCCACCAGTTCATCGAGATCGAAGGGCTTGAGCAGGTAGTCGTCCGCGCCCGCGTTGAGGCCTGCGACGCGCTGGGCGACGGCGTCGCGCGCGCTGATGATCAGCACCGGCACGTTGTCGCGACGAGCCCGCAGATGCTTGAGCAGCGACAGGCCATCGACGCCCGGCAGGCCGAGGTCGAGCAGCACGGCGTCGTAGACCGCATTGGCCACCGCCGCCTCGCCGCTGCTGCCATCGGTCGTCCAGTCGACCGTGAAGCCGGCGCGCGCCAGGCCACTCTGCACGGCGCGGCCGATCATCGCGTCGTCCTCGATCAGCAGCAGGCGCATGCGGGTCCCTCGTCGAGGCCGGCGAACACCGCGGGCTCAGCCCTCGGTGAGCAGATCGAACAGCGAACGCGCGACGACCTTGGTCGCGCGCCGCAGATCCTCCAGCACCAGGTGTTCGTCGGCGCGTTTGGCGTTCGACTCGAACACCGTGCGCGGCCCCGCGCCGTAGATCGCGGCCGGGATGCCCTGCTCGCAATAGAGCCGCACGTCCGTATACAACGGCGTGCCCGAGGTCGGGATCGGCTCGCCGAACACCGCCTGGCCGTGCTTCTGCAACGCGTCGACCAGCGGCTTGTTGCCCGGCAGCGGTTGCATCGAGTTGGCGAGCAGCAGCCGCTTGATCTCGACCGTGATGCCGGCACAGCTGGCGGCCGCATCGGCGATGACGCGGCGGATCGTCGCTTCGACTTCGGCCGGGTTCTCCTCGGGGATCATGCGGCGGTCGAGCTTGAGCACGACCTTGCCGGGCACGACGTTGGTGTTGGTGCCGCCCTCGATGCGGCCGACGTTCAGGTATGGGTGCGTGATGCCTTCGACCTTGGACGTGACCTGCTTGTACAGCGTGTTCTGGTGGTACAGCGCGTTCAGGATCGCGACCGCACCTTGCAGCGCGTCGACGCCGGTGTCGGGAATGGCCGCGTGAGCCATCTTGCCGTGCACCGTGACCTCCATCTGCAGGCAGCCGTTGTGCGCGGTGACGACCTGGTAGCTGAAGCCGGCGGCGAGCAGCAGGTCGGGCTTCGTGAGTTGGTGGCGCAGCAGCCAGCCGGGGCCGAGTTCGCCGCCGAATTCCTCGTCGTAGGTGAAGTGCAGTTCGACCGCGCCCTTGAGTTGCGACCTCAGCGTCTCGATCGCACGCACCGCGAAGGTGTAGCTCGCGAAGTCGCTCTTGCTGACGGCCGACGCGCGGCCGTAGAGCTTGCCGCCCTCGACCTCACCGCTGTACGGCCCGTGCGTCCAGCCGTCGCCGGGCGGTACCACGTCGCCGTGTGCGTTCAGCGCGACGGTGCGGCCGCCTGCGGCGTACGGTCGTCGCACGATCAGGTTCGTGATCGACCCCAGGCCGCAGGCCTTGACCTCGGCGTCGGGGACCGCGTGCTTCTCGGCCTCGAAGCCGAAGCCCTTCAGCAGCTCGGCGGTGCGCTCGGCGTGTGGCGCGTTGTTGCCGGGCGGCGTGTCGGTCGGCACCTGCACCAGGGCCTGCAGGAACTTTACTTCGTCGTCGAAGTGTGCATCGATCCAGGCGTCGAGTTGTTCGTAAGCGTTCATCGTCTTGTCTCCAATCATGTCGGTCGCGCCCGGAGCCCGAGCGCCGGGCCGCCCCAAGCCGGGCGAATCCCCACGGGGGATCGACCGCGGTACTCCGCGGGCGAGGGGCTCACATCACTCCAACTGGTTCAGCACATGCATGAACGCGTCGACCGACAACTGCATGTCGTCGTTGGTGCTCGATTCGAGCGGGTTGTGGCTGATGCCGGCGTTCTGCCCGCGCACGAACAGCATCGCCTGCGGCATCACCTCGTGCAGCTTCATCGCGTCGTGGCCGGCGCCGCTGGGCATGCGGAAGACCGGCAGGCCGGTGGCTTCGACCGCGCGCTCCCAGCGCTGCTGCCACTCGGGCGCGCTCGGCGCGGCGGCGGCGCGCATCGTCTGCTCGATCGTGTGGCTCAGACCGCGGCGTTCGCAGATGCGCGTGAGCTCGGCGAGCACATCGGCCGCGCAGGCATCGCGCACCTCGTTCGTGGTGGCGCGGATGTCGAGCGTGAACTGGCAGCGGCCGGGCACGACGTTGGTCGAGCCGTTCGGCACCGTCAGGATGCCCATCGTGCCGACGAGATTCGCAGCCTTCGCGGCGCGCTTCTCGAGGAACAGCGCGAGTTCGGCGACGGCGGTCGCGGCGTCGCGCCGGCTGTCCATCGGCGTGGTGCCGGCGTGGCTGGCCATGCCGATCACCTCGCCGAGGTAGCGCACGCTGCCGTTGATGGACGTGACCACGCCGAGCGGGAGGTCGAGCGCGTTCAGCACCGGGCCCTGTTCGATGTGAACCTCGACGAAGCCCTGGTAGCGGCTCGGGTCGCGCTTCACCGCATGGATCGCGCCCAGCGTCGCCGGCAGCCCGGCCAGGCGCATCGCATCGCGCATCGTGACGCCATCGGCATCCGTCTGGTCCAGCCAGTCCGGGTTGAACTGGCCGACGAGTGCACCCGAGCCGAGGAAGGTCGCCTTGTAGCGCTGGCCTTCTTCCTCCGCGAAGCCGACGACCTCGAAGTCGTACGGCAGGCGCTTGCCCGCGCGGTGCAGCTCGCGCACGCAGATCATCGGCACGAAGATGCCGAGGCGCCCGTCGTACTTGCCGCCGTTGCGCACGGTGTCGTAGTGGCTGCCCGTGAGCAGGCGCTTATTCGTGCGATCCGTGCCGTGGTACACGCCGACGACGTTGCCGACGGCGTCGATGTTCGCTTCGTCGAAGCCGCACTCGATCATCCACGCCTTCAGCTGCGCGGCGCAGGCGCGGTGCGCGTCGGTGAGGTAGGTGACCGTGAGCTCGTTGCGCTCGCCATAGCCGGGATCGGTGTGGCGGCCCAGCAGTTCGGCGCAGTCCCAGGCCTGGTTGCCGAGCACGGGCTCGACGCCGAACTTGTCGCCCAGCCGGATCTCGGCGATGCGGTGGATGTTGCGGATGCACTCGGCGAGCTCGAAATCCGGGTGGTTCGCGAGCCGCCGCTCGAAGGTCGCGATGATCTGGTGCCGCGTCAGCCCGGTGCCGCGCGGCCCGCGCACGGCGACCGTGAAAGGGAAGCCGAACTTCTTGTTGTACGCCGCGTTCAGCCCCTGGATGTGCGCGAACTCGGCCGGCGTGCATTCGGTCAGGCCGGCGCGGCCCTGCTCGTGCGTCGATTCGGCGGTCAGCGTCTTCGCGACCATCGCCTTGCCGGCGAGCTCGGGGTGGGCTCGGATCAGCGCGACCTGCGCGGCCGCGCCCGCATCGCGCAGCACCGTGACGAGCGCGTGCTTGAGCTGCGCGAGGCTGGCGAACGGGCGCTGGCCCCAGGCCTTCTCGGCGATCCACGGCGAGTGTTCGTAGACGCCGTCGAGTGCGGCAGTGAACTCGGCCTGCGAGCTGGCGTTGAGTTGCGCGAGCGTGAGCATCGTGTTGGTCTCCTTCAGGCGGGGCACGGGTGCGCGAAAGGGTGAACCGCGGCCCAGTGGCGCGCGATGTCGATGCGCCGACACACCCAGACGCGGTCGTGCTGCTGCACGTGATCGAGAAAGCGCTGGATCGCCTTGAAGCGCCCGGGCCGGCCGAGGATGCGGCAGTGCATGCCGATGTTCAGCATCTTCGGCCGATCTTGACCATTCGGGCTGCCCTCTTCGTAGAGCACGTCGAACGCGTCCTTCAGGTAGTTGAAGAAGTGGTCGCCGGTGTTGAAGCCCTGCATCGACGCGAAGCGCATGTCGTTGGTGTCGAGCGTGTAGGGCACGATCAGGCGATCGATGCGCGTGCCGTCGCTCTTCTCGACCGGCATCCAGAACGGCAGGTCGTCGCCGTAGTAGTCGCTGTCGTACTCGTAGCCGCCATGGTCGGCCACCAGTCGTTTGGTGTTGGGGCTGTCGCGCCCGGTGTACCAGCCCAGCGGCCACTGGCCGGCCGTCAGGTCCTTGATGATCTGCGTGCCCATCTCGATGTGCCGGCGCTCGCGCGTTTCGCTCATGTGCTGGTAGTGGATCCAGCGCCAGCTGTGGCAGGCGATCTCGTGGCCGAGCTCGACGAAGGCCTGCGTCAGCTCGGGGTTGCGCTGCAATGCCATCGACACGCCGAACACCGTGAGCGGCAGGCCGCGCTTCTCGAACTCGCGCAGAAGACGCCACGCGCCGACGCGCGAGCCGTACTCGTACATCGACTCCATCGACAGGTGCCGCGTCTCGAAGGCCTGCGCGCCGATGATCTCCGACAGGAAGGTCTCGGACGACGGGTCGCCGTGCAGCACACAGTTCTCGCCGCCCTCTTCGTAGTTCAGCACGAACTGGACTGCGATCTTCGCGTTGCCGGGCCAATGCGCCTGCGGCGGGTTGCGGCCGTAGCCGATGAGGTCGCGTGGATAGTCCTTGTTCATCATGAGCGTGTGTCCGGGTTCAGCGTGGCATCAGCACCGATTCGAGATCGGGCAGGCGCGGGTCGAGTTGCAGGTTGCGTTCGACGTGGTGCAGGTGCGCCTCCATCAGTTTCACGGCGGCGCGTGCGTCGTGCGCCTCGAGCGCGTCGACGATCGCCACATGTTCCTCGGCCGAGTGTTCGGCCGAGTGAGCGCTCTGGTACATCAGCGCGATCAGCGAGCTGCGCGAGACCAGGTCACCGACCATGTCGGCCAGCACCTCGTTGCCCAGCATGCGCGCGATCACGACGTGGAAGTCGGCGAGCAGCCGTGTGCGCCCGGGCACATCGGTGCGCTTCACGGCGTCGGACTCGGCCTTCAGGTGTGCGCGCAGCTCGGCGATCTGCGCCGGCGTCAGCTCGGTCGCGGCGCGCCGGATCATTGCGGCCTCCAGCAGGTTGCGCGCCTCGAAGACCTGGCGGGCCTCCTCGATGCTGGGCTGCGCGACGCGCGCGCCGCGGGCGGGTTCGAGCGTGATCAGCTTGTCGCGGCTCAGCTGCATCAGTGCCTGGCGCACCAGCGTGCGCGAGACCTTGAACACGTCGGCGATCTTCTGCTCGGCCAGCTTGGTGCCCGGCATCAGGCGGCGCTCGACGATCGCGGTGGTGATCGAATCGGCAATGCGCTGCGTCGCGTTCGAGCTGGCCGCCGGCTCGACGGCGCGCGTGCGCGACGAGCGGATGACCTGGAGGGAGGGGGCGGAGCGGGGCATGGCTGGCACTTGCTTTGTCGATCAAAGTGTATACACTTTTGCGCAGACTTCAAACCAATTTCAAATGGCCCTGCGCCGAGGACTCTCATGGGAAAGCTCACCACGCACGTGCTCGACACCGCCAACGGCTGCCCTGCCGCCGGCATGGCCGTGTCGCTCTACCGCCTCGACGGTGCGACGCCGACGCTGCTGAAGCACATCACGCTGAACCACGATGGCCGCGCAGATGCGCCGCTGCTGGCCGATGCCGCGTTCGTGCCCGGCCGCTACCGGCTCGTGTTCGGCGTCGCGGCGTACTTCCGGGCGCTCGGCACGGTGCTGGCCGATCCGCCGTTCCTCGATGAGGTGCCGCTGGATTTCGGCCTCGCCACCGTCGGCCAGCACTACCACGTGCCGCTGCTCGCGAGCCCGTTCGCCTACTCCACCTACCGCGGCTCCTGAGCTTCTCCGGGTAAACGCGTATGCGATGCTCTGTGAAAAGTGTATACAGTTTGCATGCGTCGCCGCGGAGCCCGATGTCCTGAATCGGTCGTGACGTTCCCGCCTCACAGAGCCCGCCGTGGTGAGGTCATGCACAGGCCTGCTTCTTGCTGAACTGCGAAGCGCCTCAGGAGACTCACACCGCATGGACGCGTACCTACTCGACTGGCTGAACCTGCTGCTGCGCTGGGCCCACGTCATCACCGGCATCGCGTGGATCGGCGCCTCGTTCTACTTCGTCTCGCTCGACAACAGCCTGACGCCGCCGAAGGACCCGGCCGACGCGAAGAAGGGCGTCGGCGGCGAGCAATGGGGCGTGCACGGCGGCGGCTTCTACCACCACCAGAAGTACCCGGTATCGCCGGGCTATGTGCCCGAGCAGCTGCACTGGTCGATGTGGGAGAGCTACTCGACCTGGCTCACCGGCTTCGCGCTGTTCACGGTGCTGTATCTCTTCAACGCCAGCACCTTCCTGATCGACAAGACGCTGTTCGACTGGTCGCCCACCGCCGCGATCTGCACCGCGCTCGGCTTCTTCGTCGCGTTCTGGGTGCTCTACGACGCGATCTGCCGCACGCTCGGCCGCGGCGAGCACGGCGACGCGATCGTCGGGGGCTGCGTGATCGTGCTGATCGTCTTCGCGTCGTGGTTGTCGTGCCACCTGTTCGCCGGGCGCGCCGCGTTCCTGCTGGTCGGCGCGATGATCGCGACGACGATGAGCGGCAATGTGTTCTTCTGGATCATCCCGGGGCAACGCACCGTCGTCGCCGCCATCAAGGCCGGCACGCCAGTCGATCCGGTGCACGGCATCCGCGGCAAGCAGCGCAGCGTGCACAACACCTTCTTCACGCTGCCGGTGCTGTTCGCGATGATGAGCAACCACTACGGCTTCACCTACGGCGCCAAATACAACTGGCTGGTGCTCGTGGCCATCATGGTGGCGGGGGCGTTGATCCGCATGTCGTTCGCGCTGCGCCACAAGGCGCTGGCCTACGGCAAGCCGGTGCCCTGGCACTTCGCGGTGATCGGCACCTTGCTGCTGATCGGCGTGATCGTCGCGATCCGGCCCGCGCCGCAGGCCGAGCCGGTCGCCGGCCCCGCGCCGGTCAGGTTCGACGAGGTGCAGGCCATCGTCACGCAGCGCTGCGTGATGTGCCATGGCCCCGCGATGCAGAGCAAGAACGTGCGGTTCGACTCCGCCGACGAGATCGCGAAGCACGCGCAGGCCATCTACCAGCAGGCCGTCGTGCTCAAGACCATGCCGATGAACAACGCGACCCAGATCACCGACGCCGAGCGCGCCACGATCGGCCGGTGGTTCACCGCCGGCGCCCCGAAGTAGCTCCCACCGAAAGGCTCTCACCATGACAACCGCCGTCCACCCCGTCGACGAGAAGCTCCCCGTTCCGCGCCTCGCGGCGCTGGGCCTGCAGCACGTGCTGGTGATGTACGCCGGTGCCGTCGCGGTGCCGCTGATCGTCGGCCGCGCGCTCAAGCTGAGCCCCGACCAGATCGTGCAGCTGATTTCGGCCGACCTGTTCTGCTGCGGTCTGGTCACGCTGATCCAGTCGCTCGGCTTCACCAAGTGGTTCGGCGTGAAGCTGCCGGTGATGATGGGCGTGACTTTCGCGTCCGTCGGCCCGATGGTGGCGATGGCCAACGCGGTGCCGGGTGTCGATGGCGCTCGCGCGATCTTCGGCGCGATCATCGGCGCCGGCATCATCTCGATGCTGATCGCGCCGCTGGTGAGCCGCATGCTGCGGTTCTTCCCTCCGGTGGTCACCGGCACGATCATCGCGGTCATCGGCATCAGCCTGATGCGCGTGGGCATCGGCTGGGCGATGGGCGGGCCGCCGAACCTGGCGCAGAGCGTCGACGTGCCCAAGCTCGTCGCGATGGTCGATGGCGTGAAGGCGAGTGCGGCTGCAGCCAGCGCCCCGGTCGCCAAGCTGCCCGGCCCGATCCCGATGCTCGACAGCGCGAACTACGGCGCGCTCGACAACATGGCGATCGCCGCGTTCGTGCTCGTCGTGATCCTGCTGATCGCGCGTTACTCGAAGGGCTTTCTCGGTAACGTCTCGGTGCTGATCGGCATCATCGCCGGCTGCGTTGTCGCGGTCGCGATGGGCAAGATGGGTTTCGACAAGGTCGCGAAGGCGAACCTGTTCGACATCGTCACGCCGTTCGCGTTCGGCATGCCGACCTTCGACCCGGTGATGGTGCTGACGATGACGCTGGTGATGATCGTCGTGATGATCGAGTCGACCGGCATGTTCCTGGCACTCTCCGACATCACCGACAAGCCGCTGAGCCAGACCGAGCTCGCCGCCGGCCTGCGCACCGATGGCCTGGGCACGCTGATCGGCGGGATCTTCAACACCTTCCCGTACACGAGCTTCTCGCAGAACGTCGGGCTCGTCGGCGTCACCGGCGTGCGCAGCCGCTTCGTCTGCGTTGCAGCGGGCATCATCATGATCGTGCTGGGGCTGTTGCCGAAGATGGGTGCGCTCGTCGAGTCGGTGCCGCAGTTCGTGCTCGGCGGTGCCGGCCTCGTGATGTTCGGCATGGTGGCCGCGACCGGCATCCGCATCCTCGCGAACGTGGACTTCAAGACCAACCGCCACAACCTCTACATCGTCGCGATCGCGATCGGTGCCGGCATGATCCCGCTCGTCGCGCCGCGGTGGAGCCAGCAGATGCCGCATGCGCTGCATCCCTTGCTCGAGTCGGGGATTCTGCTGACCGCGATCGCCGCCGTGGCGTTGAACCTGTACTTCAACGGCGGCAAGGGTGGGGCGGAGGATGCGGTGGCGGCCGCGAAGATGGCGGAAGCTCATTGAGGTCAGAGCGCGCCTGATGACCACGCTCCTGATCCGCGACGCCCGCCTCCTCGTCACGATGGACGCGCAGCGACGTGAGATCGCTGATGGCGCGGTGTTCGTTCGCGACAACGTCATCGAAGCTGTCGGCGCAACCCACGAATTGCCGACTGCCGCTGATGAAGTGATCGATGCGAGCGACCAGGTCGTCATCCCCGGTCTTATCAACACGCACCATCACATGTACCAGACGCTCACTCGCGCCTGTGTGCAGGACAACGAGCTCTTCGGCTGGCTGCGCGGCCTGTATCCGATCTGGGCGAACCTCACGCCCGAGATGGTTCGCGTGAGCACGCAGACAGCGATGGCCGAGCTGCTGCTTTCGGGCTGCACGACGACGAGCGACCACCTCTACATCTACCCCAACGGTGTACGGCTGGACGACAGCATCGAAGGCGCAGCGCAGATCGGCATGCGCTTTCATGCGGCGCGCGGTTCGATGAGCGTCGGCGAGAGCGAAGGCGGCTTGCCGCCGGACCGCGTGGTCGAGCGCGAGCCGGCGATCCTGAAGGAGACGCAGCGCCTGATCGAACGCTGGCACAACCCCGGCCGCTTCGCGATGCAGCGCATCGTCGTCGCGCCGTGCTCGCCGTTCTCGGTCAGCCGCGGGCTGATGCGCGACTCGGCGCTGCTGGCGCGCCAGTATGGTGCCTCGCTGCACACGCATCTGGCCGAGAACGACAACGACATTGCCTACACGCGCGAGAAGTTCGGCTGCACGCCGGCCGAGTACGCCGAATCGCTGGGCTGGGTCGGCCCGGACGTGTGGTGCGCGCACTGCGTGAAGCTCGACGCGGCGGGCATCGCGCTGTTCGCGCGCACCGGCACCGGCGTCGCGCATTGCCCGTGCTCGAACATGCGGCTCGCATCGGGCATCGCGCCGATCCGCGCCATGCGCGATGCGGGGGTGAGTGTCAGCATCGGCGTCGACGGTGCGGCGTCGAACGACGCCGGCCACATGCTCGGCGAAGTGCGCATGGCCATGCTGCTACAACGTGTCGCGCACGGGCCGGTGAAAGGGTCGTCCGCCATGTCGGCGCGCGAGGCGCTCGAGATCGCCACGCTGGGTGGTGCCAAGGTGCTGAACCGCGACGACATCGGTGCGCTGAGCGTCGGCATGGCCGCCGACATCGTCACCGTTCCGCTGAACGACGTCGGCATGGCCGGTGCGCAGCGCGACCCGCTCGCGGCGCTGCTGTTCTGCCAGGTGCCGCGCGTGCAGCACAGCATCGTGAACGGCCGTGTGTTGGTGCGCGACGGCCAGATCACGAGCGTCGACCTGCCGCTCTTGGTCGAGCGGCACAACGCACTGGCCCGCTCGCTGGCGGACGCGCGCGCCTGACCGGTCGGCAGCGTTCAGCTCGACGTCACGCGACGATGCGCCAGAGCTGGGCCAGCAGTCGCTTGTGATCGGTGTCCGCGCCGGTCTGGTCGACGAGCGTCGCAAAGAACTGCTCCCGGCTCGTCGCCTTGGCCGCGGCGCGTCGCACCAGCAGCCCGGCGATCGGGCCGATCTGCTCGGCCAGCAGCGCGCGCGCGCGGTCGACCACGGCAGGCGTGATCGGCGTGCTGCCGAGCACCGGCAACGCCGACGGGGGCACGCTCGGCGCACTCGCGGGCGGCGGCCGGCGCGCGTGATCGGCCTGCAACAGCCGCAGCGCGCTGCGCGTGAATTCGGCGCGGTCCCCGGCATCGAGCACCTCGTTGGCGATCTGGGCGATCAGCGCCCGCGCGTCGACGCTGCGGCGTGCCGCATCGCGAACCACGATGCGCGCCACCGGGCCGATGTGAACCGCGAGCAGCGATCGCAGCGCGCCCAACAGCGGCTCGCCCGTGGTCGGGGCTGGCGGCTGGATCGCTGGCGCTGCGCTCGGCAACGGGCGCGCCTGCCGCTCCGTCGGTGCCGCGCCGGACACCGGCTGCAGCCGCCGCATCGCGGCGGCAGAGACGAGCGGCGCGATCGGGCCGCCTGCGGCCTCGCGCAGCGCGTCGCGCATCTGCGCGGCGCTCGCGAAACGCTGTTGCCGATCGCGTGCCATCGCGCGCGCCACCACGGCATCGAAGGCCGCGGGCGGGGGCTGCGGGATCGGCAGCGTCGAGGGCGGCGGGGGGTCGTCGTGCAGCACCTGGTACATCACCTCGCTGTTGCTGCCGCGGTAGGGTTGCCGGCCGGTCAGCAGCTCGTACAGCAGCACGCCACAGGAAAAGATGTCGACGCGGCAGTCGGGCGCTTCGGTTGCGTGGTAGCGCTCGGGCGCCATGTAGCCCGATGAGCCGAGCACCGAGCTCGGCAACGTGAGGTTCGACGACTCGATGCGGGCGATGCCGAAGTCGGTGACCTTCAGGCGACCCTCGGCCGTGACGAGCAGGTTGGCTGGCTTGATGTCGCGATGCCACACGCCCTGGTCGTGGGCACACTCGAGCGCGTCGAGCAACTGGGTCATCAGGCTCGCGACGTCCGCCGTCGGCAGCCGCCGGCCGCGCGCCGTGAGCTCGTGCAGGGACATGCCGCGCACGTATTCCATCGCGATGAATCGGTCGTCGCCCGCTTCGCCGTATTCGTAGATCGAGACGATGTTCGGGTGCGAGAGCCGCCCGGCCGCCTGCGCCTCGGTGCGAAAGCGCGCCGTGGCCAACATCTCGTCGGCGGCGCCGGCGCGCAGGAGCGGCGCGCGGATCGCCTTGACGGCGACGCGGCGGTCGATCTGCGGATCGATGGCCTCGTAGACGATGCCCATCGCGCCCTCGCCGAGCACACGGACGATCCGGTACTTGCCCAGCTGTTCGACCAGCGGCGCCGGATCGGCCTCGAACAGCGGACGGGCGCTCATGACGACCCCTCGGCCGATGAGTACATCGGCCGATCCCCCGAGGGGATGCAGGCCGGCTTGGGAGCGGCCCGGCGCTCGGCCCGCGACAAAGAGGTTGACACAGGGTGTCTCATGACGCCACCGCCGCCGGTTCGCGATCGAGCAGGCGCAGCGCGTGCACCATGCTCTTGCGCATGCGCGAGAACGAGGCGGCCAGGCGCCCGATCTCGTCGCGCGTGGAGGCGCTGAAGGCCGGCGCGCTCATCTCGCCGCGGCTGACCCGATCGGCGATGCGCGCGAGCTGCGTCACCGGCCGGATCACCAGCCACCAGAGCATCGCGTTGAGCACGACCGCGATCACCGCGAACACGGCCGACAGCATGCCCATGAACAGTGCCCACGCATCGTGTGCGCGCGCCAGCGGCACCGTCATCGGCACCGAGACCAGCTGCGCACCGACGACTTCGTTCAGTTGCCAGCCGAAGCCGTTGGCCGGGCCGTACTTGTCGACCAGCGTGCGCGGCGCCGCTTCGACCGTGCTGTGGCAGCGCAGGCAGGCGCCGTCGGTGATGCGGATCGGGCGGGCGATGTAGAGCGCGCGGCCGGCCGGCGTGTCGCGCTGGCCGATGAACTCTTTTTCCTCGGGCGACTTGCGGAATTCGCCGATCACGTCGGACTCCCATTCGATCGCGCGGTCACGCGGGTTGGTGGGGTTCAGTGTGGCCTCCTTGTAGCTGTACTCCGGGTGATTCTTCTGCAGCTTGGCGAGCACCTCGGTGGCCGAGAAGGCCGGCACCGATTGCGGCAGGAAGGCGTACTTCATCTGCGTCTCGAGCAGCGGCGCGACCTGGGTCGAGGTGTACGAGCGCACCGCCAGTGCCTTGTCGAACAGGAAGCGGGCGTTCTGCAGCACCTCTTCGCGGGCGTTGCTCTCGAGCAGCCGGCGCGTGAGCACGCCGGTGGTGGCCAGGCCGATCGCGAAGACGATCAGGAACACGAGATTGAACTTGAGGAGCAGCTTCATGGTGTTTCCGTCCTGGGAGCTTGTGCGAGGGCCGCGCTGACAGCGCTGACGTCGGAGGAGCGCTCGACGATGGGCGGCGCGAGCATGCCGTTGGCTTTGCGCGCGGGGCCCTGAGTCCGCGAGGTGAGGGGGGTGGTGCTGCCGCGCACGTGCGCCGTCTCGGTGGTCTTCGACCGATACTTGTCGGGGAACAGCACCCGGCCCCACTCGGGCAAGGACCGCAACTCCGCCACCAGACTGGCGCGAAAGCGCGCCTCGCGGGCGAGCGGCGCGAAGCGTTTGACGAGCGACATCCGAACCGCCGGCTCGGCATGCAGCCATCCCGAGAGGTCGGCATGGCTGGGCGTGTCGAAGGTCGTCGGTTCGACACGACGGGCGGACCAGCGCGCCGCGCGGCGCGGCAAGGTGTCGGCGAACGCGCGCGGCATGCCTTCGAGCAGGTCGGCCGGCGGCCGCCGCGCCAGCATGGCGGGTGCGGCCGCGCGGAGCACGAAGGCGTCCCCATCGTTGAGTGCCTGCGCCGTGCCCGGCTTCGCGCCGCCGCGCTCGAGTGCGTCGGCGTGGCCGGTCTCGACGAACGCAAGCGAGCTTTGCGGCTGCACGGCCATCACCATGCTGCCGGCCAGCCGGGCCACGCCGATGCGCGGGGTGGTCAGCCCGACGGCCGTCGGGCCGTTGGCCGCGGCGGTGGTCACCTTGAGCCAGCCGCGCAGCAGGTACACGGCACTGCCGCCTTCGGCGCCGGCCAGCACGGCATGCGGCTGCAGCAGCAGCTCGGTGGAGGGGCCGAGGTCGAGCAGCGTGCCGTCGTCCAGCTCGATGCGCGCCAGGCGCGTGCCCTCGCGGCTGCGGACGATGTCCTGGTCGAGCAGCGAGACGCCCTCGGCCGCGGCGAAGCTGTGCGCCTCGCGCACCACCACGACGTCGCCGTCGACGATGGTGAACAGGCCGATCGGTGCCGGCGCGGCATGCACCGGCGTCAGCACGAGTGTGAACAGCAGGGCAGTGAACAGCATGGATCGGATCGTCATGGCAACTCCTCGCCGGTGTGGCCGGTGGAGCAAAGAGTAGGTCTCGATGTACATACGGAAAATCGCTCCAAGTGGGGACGTGCGGGCTTCGTTCGTGGGGGGTGCCTCTGGAGTGAGCTCTCTATTTCCCCGTCACAATCCGGGCTCGCCGAGGCACTTGCGCCGCGGCGAATCCGCATGCCGACGCCCGCACCATCGCGCACCGAACGAGAGGTCCGTATCGACCTCGCCGCCGCCTATCGCCTCGCGGCGCAGCGCGGCTGGGACGACACCGTCTACACCCACATCTCGGCGTCGGTGCCGGGCGCGTCGGGCGTGTACCTGATCAACCCGTTCGGCGCGCGCTTCGACGAGATCACCGCGTCCAGCCTCGTGAAAGTCGACACGCGCGGTCGGGTGATCGATGGCTCGAGCGCGCGCGTGAACCCGAGCGGCTTCGCGATCCACGGCGCGGTCCATGTCGCGCGGCCGGATGTCGAGTGCGTGATGCACCTGCACACGGCGGCCGGCGTCGCGTTGTCGATGCTTCCCGGCGGCCTGCAGCCGACCTCGCAATGGGCGATGCGCCTGCACGGCCGCCTCGGCCGCCACGCCTACGAAGGTCTCGCACTCGGTGCCGACGAGCAGGCGCGTCTGGTCGCGAACCTCGGCATGCTCGACGGCGTGCTGCTCGAGAACCATGGCCCGCTGATGGTCGGGCGATCCGTGGCCGAGGCCTGGATGCTGATGTACCTGCTCGACCGTGCGGCGCAGGCGCAGCTGGCCGCGATGGCGGCAACCGGCGGCCGTGTCCAGATCGTTCCCGACGAACTCGCCGCGCTCACCTACCGGCAATGGGTCGGCGACGGCAGCGAGCGCGATGGCGACATCGAATGGCCCGCGCTGTTGCGCGGCCTGGACCGCAGCGATCCCACTTACCGAGACTGAAGGAAGAACCCCATGCCCACGATCCGCGTCGAGATGTTCGAAGGCCGCACGAACGAGCAGAAGCGTGCGCTTGCGAAGGAGCTGACCGAGGCCTGTGTGCGCGCCATCGGCGCGTCGCCCGGCAGCGTCGACATCCTGTTCTTCGACATCCCGAAGCAGGACTGGGCGAGCGGCGGTACGCTGTGGAGCGACGTGCCGCCCAAGCCCTAGAACTGCAGGAAGGTGACGCCCAGGCCCACGCTGGTCTGCCTGAAGTTGTAGTCGGTCAGTGTCTCGCCGAAGCCGCGGAAGACCTGCAGGTACCAACGCAGGCCGTTCGGCTGGTCGCTGTGAATCGGGTACGTCCACTCGAGCTGGACGGCACCGTACTTCGCGTTGCGCAAGGTGCTGCGATAGGTCAGCGACGCGGCCTGGAGGCCATTGGCCCAGTTGAGCTGAACCTCGCCACGGCCGCGGAAGTCGACCAGATCGGGGTTGTTGTCGGTCTCGACCGGCTCCTTCAGGCGTTGCGTGAACCTGGTCGTCAGTGTCCAGTCGCCGCGCTCGAAACCTGCGGCGGCGTAAACGCGGTTCCAGCTGCGCGACAACGGATCCGACTGGCCGTTCGACTGGTGTGCCAGCCCAAATTGCGTGAAGCGCCACTGCCAGCCGAGCGGCAGCTCGCGCAGCGCCTTGGTGGTCGGGATCACGTAGATCGCCTCGGGCTCGTAGTCGCTGTTGCGAAACGGCTTGGAGTCCTTGCCGTTCCAGATTTGCCAGAGCGCCTGCTGCGTGAAGCCAACCCACAGGTCGGCGTTCGGCAGCAGCAGGTCCTGCGCGAGCTTGGTGCGCAGCGAGAGCTGGAACTTGGCTTCCTCGCGGCGATAGTCCGGCAACGATACCGTCGCCTGCGTCGGCGAACCCGGCGTGCGGTTGATGCGGCTCGTGACGTGCACCGGCAGCACGTAGTTGGGCCGGTAGCCGACGAAGTTGAAGATGCCGCGCTTGTCCTCGGCATCGAGCTCCCAATACTTCGCGAGCAGGCTGGCCGGTCGTCTCGATGCCGCGGTGCCAGGCAGCGGTGCGCCCTTGCCGGCGAGCAGGGAGGTCGAGGGTACCGGGCTCGCGCCTGGCAGCGGGTCTTGAGCAGGCGGCACGGCGACCTCGGGCGCGCGCCCCGCCAGTCGGTCGTAGCAGGCGAGCCGATCGGTGGGTGCACCGATGGCCGCGCAGTGCTCGAGCGTGGGCGCCGCGGTGGACTGCGCGACCGCCTGGGGCGTCAACCCGACGACGTCGGCGGCGCAGGCCACCTGCAATTCGGTGGCGAGCAGGGCCAGCAGCGCCGCGGTCAGGGTCTTCATGGTCATCGCGGGTCCGTCGGGAAAACCCGCAGCGTATGCGATCTCTGCTCGACACGTGCGATGACCGCCTTCTTCGGGAAACTCCTGACTTCGCGCAGCCCTTCTTTGACTACATTGCTTGTATGCAAGCTTGTAGCCAACAAGCGAGCGTGTTCAACCCGATGGAGAAACCCATGCCTCGTTTTCTTCGCTCCCTCTTCGGTCAGGTGGTGCTTGCCCTGGTGGTCGGTGTGCTGCTCGGGCTCCTGATGCCCGACTTCGCGATCAAGCTCAAGCCGCTCGGCGACGGCTTCATCAAGCTGATCAAGATGATCATCCCGGTGCTGGTGTTCTGCGTCGTCGTGCACGGCATCGCTGGCGCGGGCGATCTGAAGCGCGTGGGTCGCGTGGGCGTGAAGGCGCTGTTGTACTTCGAGGTCGTGACCACGGTGGCGCTGGCGCTCGGGCTGCTGCTGGCGTTCGTGTTCCAGCCCGGCGTCGGCATGAACGTGGACCCGAAGGCGCTCGACGCCAAGGCGATGAGCGCGTACGTCGACACCGCCTCCAAGCTCACCGGCGGGGGCACGGTCGACTTCCTGTTGAAGCTGATCCCGACGACCGTGGTCGATGCGTTCGCGAAGGGCGACGTGCTGCAGGTGCTGCTGTTCGCGATCCTGTTCGGCTGCGCGCTGGCGCTGATCGGCGAGCGCGGCAAGGCAGTCGCCCGCTTCGTCGACGACCTCTCGCACGTGATCTTCAAGATCATGGGCCTGCTGATCCGGCTCGCGCCGCTGGGCGTGCTCGGCGCGATCGCGTTCACGGTCGGCAAGTACGGCGTGGGCTCGCTGAAGCAGCTCGGCATGCTGGTGGTGCTGTACTACGCGGCGGTGCTGATCTTCGTGTTCGTGGTCCTCGGCACGATCATGCGGTTCGCCGGCTTCTCGATCGTCAAGCTGCTGAAGTACCTGCGCGAGGAGCTGGCCATCGTGTTCGCGACGACCTCGAGCGACAGCGTGCTGCCGCAGGTCATGGCCAAGCTGCGCCGCATGGGCATCCGCGACTCGACCGTCGGCCTGGTGATCCCGACCGGCTACTCGTTCAACCTCGACGCGTTCTCGATCTACATCACGCTGGCCGCGGTGTTCATCGCGCAGGCCACCAACACGCCGATCTCGATGACCGACCTGCTGACGATCCTGGCGATCTCGCTCGTCACGTCCAAGGGTGCGCACGGCGTGCCGGGTTCGGCCATCGTGGTGCTGGCCGCGACCT
>JBDTVC010000021.1:0-34047 GCA_040007475.1 Burkholderiales bacterium | reverse complement strand
GGCGATGTAGGTGTCGCGCGCGACGGTCATCCACGGGTCGCGCCAGATCAGGTACAGCACGCGCTGCGACGGGTGCGCTTTGGGCCGCGTGAGATCGAGCTCGCGCTGAAGCGCGGTCGTCAGCCCTGCCGCGCGATCGATCACGCCGGGGTACGTACCGAACAGCCCTGCCATGCGCTCGATGAGCGCGAGGTTGTCCTCGGGCGCCAGCGGGTGCGTGACGATGATCTGCGGCGCGTCGGGCCAGGCGCGGATCGCCTCGACCGTCTCGCGCCGGTTCTCATCGATGTTGACGAGAACGTGTGTCGGCGCGAGGCCTTGCAGCTTCGCGAGGTTCACGTCCTTCGTGCCGCCGACCTTGGGCACGTCGTGGACCATCGCCCGGGGGTGGATGCAGAAGCCGGTGCGCGCCACGAGCACATCGCGCAGCCCGAGCTCGATCAGCAGCTCGGTCAGGCTCGGCACCAGGCTGGCGATGCGCATCGGGGTCAGGCCGGCCCGGGCAGCGTGTCCGTGCTGCCCGGGGCGAGGTTCAGGGCACTCAGCGGATCGCGCTCACGCATGGGGGGTTGGGCAGGTCCGGGGAGCGGCGATCATATCTGCCGACCCGAAAACAACATTTAGCCGTTCGCCCTGTGCATACTTTCCTTCAATTCACTTATATTCACAAATCTGTGTATGGAAGCAGCGCCTTCGCTTGAATGGTTCACGATGGGTAGAAGCTCCACATGGTCTTCAGGAAATGGAAAGGGGCTCTCCCATGGGCAACAAACTGTACGTCGGTAATCTCTCATACAACATCCGTGACGAGGATTTGCAGCAAGCGTTCGCCCAATACGGCGGCGTTTCTTCGGCCAAGGTCATGATGGACCGTGACACCGGCCGCTCGAAGGGCTTCGGCTTCGTCGAGATGAGCTCGGACGCGGAAGCGCAAGCTGCCATCAACGGCATGAACGGTCAGGCCCTCGACGGCCGCGCCATCGTCGTCAACGAGGCCCGCCCGCGCGAAGAGCGTCCGGGTGGCTTCGGCGGCGGTGGTGGCCGCTCCGGCGGTGGCGGCGGCTTCGGCGGCGGTGGTGGCCGTTCGGGTGGTGGCGGCGGTGGCTTCGGCGGCGGCGGTGGTGGCGGCTACGGCGGTGGTGGCGGTGGCCGCTCCGGCGGTGGCGGCGGCTACGGCGGCGGCGGTGGTGGCCGCTCCGGTGGTGGCGGCGGCGGTAGCCGCGGCGGCTACTGAGCCCGACTCAGGTCTCCAATCAAGAAGCGGTGGCGCGAAAGCCCACCGCTTTTTTTGTTGGCGCGCGCCGGGCAATGCCCCGCTATTGGCCCGCGCGCGGCTTGCGCCCGCGGCCCGAGAGCAACCGGTCATACAGCGCATTCGGCAGCACGCGCATCAACTTGGCGAGCACCGCCATCTGCCACGGAATGATGCGGTAGCTGACCCCGCTGGTGATGGCCCTGAATGCCCGGTCGGCGAAATCGTCGGCCTGCATCAGGAACGGCATGCTGTACGGATTGCCCCGCGTGAGCGGCGTGTCGATGTAGCCCGGACCGATCGTCACGACCTTCACGCCGCTGGCGCGCAGTTCGACGCGCAGGCTCTCGCAGTAGCTGATCACGGCCGCCTTGCTCGACGAGTACGCACCATGCCCCGGCAGTCCGCGAATACCCGACACGCTGGCGATGCCGACGAACGTGCCGCTGCGCCGCACCATCATCGGCGCGACGAAGGGCTGGAACGTGGCGGTCATGCCGAGGTTGTTGGTCTCGTAGATCGTGCGCATGACCTCAAGGTCCTCGAAGATGGCGGTGTCGACACCGACACTGAGGCCGGCCGCGGCGATCACGACATCGGGCACACCCTGCGCCGCGATGCAGGCGCGACCGGCGCCGGTGATGGCGTTCAGGTCGCGCACATCGGCGGCGTAGACCGCATACGTCGCCGCATCGAGGCCTTGCGCCTGGGCCCAGGCCTGCACCGCGGCCGCGCGCCGCGCGACCAGCGCCAGCCGGTAGCCGGCGCGGTGAAAGCGCACGGCCAGGGCCTGGCCGATCCCGCTCGACGCTCCGGTGATGAAGACCAGAGGCGCTGCCATCACTTGCCCGCAGACGACGGCGGCGTCAGCACCGCACGCAAGTGGCCCTTCAGGTCGAGCACGCCGGCCAGGTTGTCGTAGGCCATCGAGTCGGCGCGGAACTCGGTGCCGGCCTGCGTCACGATCACCGGCAGGTGCGAGCGCACGCGCTCGGTGTTCTGGAAGCAATGCAGGAACTCGCCGCGAAACTCGATCGCCGCAAACTTGGGCGTCGCCTCGCGCACCACGTGCGCGCCGCCGCTCAGCTGCACCTCGCTGCCGTCACGGTTGGCGATGGCCTTGCGCGCGGTCGCGTTGGTGATGCGCCCGTCGTCGCCGAACGCGCGCAGGCGCGGGTTGTCGATCTCGAGCGTGTCGGTGTCGGGGTAATGACGCATCACGTCGCCCTCGATCTGCACGCGCATCGCGCCGTTCGCGGCGAAGCGCTGCACCATGAACTGGGTCATCGTGTAGTCGGGCTCGTGCCGGACCGGCGCGAGCTCGCGCTCGTTCTCGAACAGCGGCGTGTTCTTCACCAGCCACCAGGTGCCGAGCGCGAGCGTGGCCATCAGCAGGAGCGGCAGGTAGGTCGACGCGGCGTCGAGCACGCGCCAGGGCGCGCGCAGCACCCGGGCAGCGATGCTCACTGGCGCGCCTTCATGCGCCGGAGCCATCGAGCGTGACGAGGTGGCCGCGCAGTGCCTCGGCATAGCGGCCCGCCGCCATCATCAGCAGGTCGCAGCACTCGCGTGCGGCGCCGTGCCCGCCGCGGGCCAGCGTCACGTGGTGCGCAACGGCCTTCACCTCGATGTGCGCGTTCGCCGGCGCGCACGCGAACGCGGCGCGGGTGAGCAGCGGCAGGTCGGGCCAGTCGTCGCCCATCGCGGCGAGCGTGTCCCAGCCGAGCTGGAGTTGCGTCATCAAGGCCGTCGCGGCGGCCAGCTTGTCGGCGGCGCCGTAGACCGCGTGCGCGATGCCGAGGTCGGCGACGCGCCGGCGCACCGCGGGCGAGTCGCGCCCGGTGATCACGGCGGGCGTGATTCCGGCCTTCGCAAGCAGCTTCAGGCCGTGGCCATCGAGGGTGGAGAACGCCTTGAACTCCTCGCCGCGCTCGCTGATGTAGATGCGGCCATCGGTCAGCACACCGTCGACATCGAAGATCGCCCAGCGCACACCCTGCGCGCGCAGCAGCAGCTCGGGCGGATGCGTCAGCCGCGGCTGGATCATCAGATGACCTTGGCCCGCATCAGGTCGTTGGAGTTCAATGCGCCGACCAGCGCGTTCTGCGCGTCGACGACCAGCACGCTGGTGATGCGGTGCTGCTCCATCACGTCGGCGGCGTCGACCGCGAGTGCATCGGCGTGCACGAGCTTCGGCCCCTTGTGCATCACGTCGGCCGCGACGAGCGCGCGCAGGTCGGCGCCGCGCTCGATCAGCCGGCGCAGATCGCCATCGGTGAAGATGCCGAGCACGTGCCTGGCCTCATCGGCCACCGCGGTGAAGCCCAGGCCCTTGCCGGTCATCTCGCGCAGCATGTCGGTGAACGTGGTCTGCGGGCCGACGCGCGGCACGTCGTCTCCGCTGCGCATCAGGTCGCGCACGTGCATCAGCAGCTTGCGGCCGAGGCTGCCGCCGGGGTGCGAGCGCGCGAAGTCTTCCTCACGGAAGCCGCGCGCATCGAGCAGCGCGACGGCGAGCGCATCGCCGAGCGCCATCTGCGCGGTCGTGCTCGCCGTCGGCGCGAGGTTCAGCGGGCAGGCCTCCTGGTCGACGGCGCTGCTGATCGTGATGTGGGCATGCTGCGCGAGCGTCGAGTCAGGGCGCCCGGTCATCGCCACCAGCGTGACGCCGAGGCGCTTGAGCGCCGGGATGATCGCCGCGAGTTCGTCGCTCTCGCCGGAGTTCGAGATCGCCAGCACCACATCGCCGGCTGCGACCATGCCGAGGTCACCATGGCTCGCCTCGCCCGGGTGCACGAACATCGCCGGCGTGCCGGTTGAGGCCAGCGTGGCGGCGATCTTGCGGCCCACATGACCGCTCTTGCCCATGCCCATCACGACGACGCGGCCGGTGCACTCAAGCATGGCCCGGCAGACGCGGCCGAAGCTCTCGTCCTGGCGCGCCTTCAGGCCGAGCAGCGCGCGCGCCTCGATGTCGAAGGTGTCGCGCGCAAGCTGCAACGCGCGGTTGGCGTCGAAGGCGGGGAATGAGGGTTTTGCAGGCACGGCGCAACGCAAGGCGTCCAGTAGGATCGGTCGATTCTATTAGCCCACCCTGTGGGCCCGCGGCACGCCGCTTGCAATTCGACATCGATGATCACGTCCACGCTCGCGCTCGTGCTGCTGTACCTCGTCGCCGCGGTGGGGGGTGTGGTCGCGTGCCGCATGGCCAAGCTGCCGCCGATGCTGGGCTACCTCGCCGTCGGCATCCTGATCGGCCCGAACGCCACCGCCCTCGCGAAAGACACGCCCGGTGTGAGCACCCTGGCCGAGTTCGGCGTCGTGTTCCTGATGTTCGTGATCGGGCTGGAGTTCAACCTGCCCAAGCTGCGCAGCATGCGCCAGCTGGTGTTCGGCCTCGGGCTGAGCCAGGTCGGGTTCACGATGCTGGCGGCCATCGGCGGCAACCTGCTGCTCGCCTGGCTGTTCACGATGACGGGGCGGCAGTGGGGCCTGGGCTGGCAGAGCTCGGTCGCGCTCGGCGGCGCGCTGGCGATGAGCAGCACCGCGATCGTCGTGAAGCTGATGGCCGAGCGGCTCGAGCTCGAGAGCGAACACGGCCGCCGCGTGATGGGCGTGCTGCTGTTCCAGGATCTCGCGGTGGTGCCGCTGCTGGTGCTGATCCCGGCGCTCGGTTCGCCGCCGAACGAGTTGCTGCGCGAGCTGGCCGTCGCCGGCCTCAAGGCCGCTGCCCTGCTCACGGTGCTGCTGGTCGGCGGGCAGCGCGTGATGCGCTGGTGGCTCACGATCATTGCGCGGCTGAAGAGCGAAGAGCTCTTCGTGCTGAACCTGCTGCTGGTCACGCTGAGCCTGGCATGGCTAACGGAACATGCGGGCCTGTCGCTCGCGCTCGGCGCGTTCGTGGCCGGCATGCTGATCGCCGAGACCGAATACAAGCACCAGGTCGAGACCGACATCCGGCCGTTCCACGACGTGCTGCTCGGCCTGTTCTTCATCACCATCGGCATGAAGCTCGACGCCGAGGCGGTCTGGCTGCAATGGCCGCTGGTGCTGACGCTGACGATCGCGCCGGTGCTGTTCAAGTTCGTGCTCGTGACGCTGCTCGCCCGCGTCTTCGGCGCGGCACCCGGCGTCGCGCTTCGCACCGGCCTTTACCTGGCGCAGGCCGGCGAGTTCGGCTTCGTGCTGCTGGCGCTGGCGACCGAGCGCCAGTTGATCCCGACCGACTGGCACAGCCCGGTGCTGGCGAGCATGGTGTTGTCGATGCTGGCCACGCCGTTCATCGTGATGTACAGCAACCGCATCGTGATGCGGCTGTCGGCGAACGACTGGCTGATGCAGTCGGTCGCGATGACCAGCATCGCCAAGCGCGCGATCAACGCCGAAGCGCACATCATCATCGCCGGCTACGGCCGCAGCGGCCAGAACCTGGCGCGGCTGCTCGACGGCGAGAAGATCCCCTACATGGCACTCGACCTCGACCCCGACCGCGTGCGCCAGGCCGCTGCCGCCGGCCAGAGCGTCGTGTTCGGTGACGCCGCACGGCTGCAGAGCCTGATGGCTGCAGGCCTGGCGCGCGCCAGCGCGGTGGTGGTGAGCTATCACGACACGCCGTCGGCGCTGAAGATCCTGCGCCTCGTGCAGGAGCATGCGCCGAAGGTCCCGGTGATCGTTCGCACGATCGACGACAGCGACATCGAACGGCTGCAGGCCGCCGGCGCGACCGAGGTCGTCCCCGAGGCGATCGAGGGCTCGTTGATGCTCGCGAGCCACGCACTGGCCCTGGTCGGCGTGCCGATGCGGCGCGTGATCCGCGTCGTGCAGGATCAGCGTGACGCGCGTTACGGGCTGCTGCGCGGGTACTTCCACGGCGCCGACGACGACACCGCCGACGAGCTGAAGACCGCGCGCCTGCTGAGCGTGACGCTGCCCGCGGCGGGCAGTCATCTCGGGCAGACGCTGGCGGCGCAGGCCCTGCACGCGGTGGGGGTCACGGTGGTGTCGGTGCGCCGCGCCAGCGGGGCGGTCACGAAGCCGGACGATGCTCTCGTGCTCGCGGCCGGAGACACGCTGGTGCTGTCGGGCCTGCCCGAGCCGCTTGCACTCGCCGAGGGCCGCCTGCTCGGCAAGCGATCGGTCAGCTGAACGGCGTCTGCTTCGCCAGGTTGGCGCGCATGCGCGTGGCCATCACGCTGCCGGCGGTGCGCAGCAGTTCGAGCGCGAGCGCCGGCAGGCGCTGGGCCAGCTCCTCGAGGCGCGGGCCGCGCAATGCGTAGACGACGCAGGGCGTCATCGCCTCGACGTTGGCCATGCGGGCGCTGTCGCCAAACAGGCCCGGCTCGCCGACGACCGATCCGGTGCGCAGGATCGCGATGCGGCTGCTGCCCGGCGGGCCGCCGGTCACGAAGACCTGCAGGTTTCCCTGGGCCAGGAAGTACATAGTGCGGTCGGTGTCGCCCTGCTTGATCAGCAGATCACCGGCCCGGATCTCGTGACGCGTGAGGTAGGGCGCGATCGCGCGCCACTGCTCCACCGACAGGCGGGCGCGGAACGCGTCTTCCGCGTTGAGCGTCTGGACCGCTTGTACGAGTTCGTCGATATCCATCGGTTGCTCCGCCGCCTGGCGTCTCGCGTGTTCTTGTCCCCCGATTATCGTTGCACCGCCATGCCCGGCAACGGGGCGCACCCGCTGCGGCGACCCTTCGTCGCCACCGGGCGCCCGTCCATCGGGTTGACGGCGGGCTTTTACCTGCGGACACAAGCGGCGCGTCGTGCGATCAGCGCTGGCCGGCAGGGCGAGCCGGCACGCTCTTCAGGTGCAGGAACAGCGCCTGCACGTCGGTGTCGTTGATCTCCTTCAGTGCCAGGAACGGCATCACGCTGCTGACCGGTTGCCCGTCCGGCCGCTGGCCGCTGCGGAACATCGCGGCCAGCGCCTGCGGCGTCGCGTAGCGCGCCATCGCACTGTCGTCGCCCGGCGTCAGGTTGGCGGCGGCCGGCCAGGCCGGCGGTGCGCCCGGAATCTTCCCGCCCGACAGCGTCGCGCCATGGCAGCCGGTGCAGGCGTTGGCCAGGTAGGCGCCATGTTGCGCGGTCGGTGCGTCGGCCGCGTTGGGCGGGGGCGGCAGGGTGTGGTCGATGCGCTCGGCCGCGTCCTTCACGACGCCCACGGCATACAGGGCCTTCACGGGCAGCGGGAAGCGCACCGTCGCGCCCGGCGCGGCCACCGGCGGCATCTGCCGCACGTAGGCGACCAGCGCCGCCAGGTCGGCGTCGGTGAAGCGCGCGTAGTCCTCGCTCGGCATCACGATGGCGGGGCGGCCATCGGGCTTCACGCCGTGGCGGATCGTGCGCGTCCAGTCGTCCGCCGTGTACGCCTTCACCGCGTTGCCTTCGCCGGGCGTGATGTTCGGGGCATGCACGAGCATGCCGTTCGCGTCCTCGATGAAGGTCTTGCCGGCGCCGTTGACGCCGTGGCACTCGATGCAGCCGCGCGAGTTGAAGACGTAGCGCCCGCGTGCGACGCTGGCCGCGTCGTCGCGCCATGCCACCGGCGCGACGCGGAGGTCGATGCGGCGCTGCATCTTGCGCTCGCCGAGCTGGCCCAGCACGATCAACGCCGCGGCGGCGATCGCGACGAACCCGACCACGCCGAAGGCGCCGAGCTTGAGCCAGGGCTTCATGCCGATGCCCCTGACGCGATGAAGTCCGGCGCCACGCGCAGGGCGCGCGCGAGCTTGTCCCAGCCGCTCACGTCGAGGTGCGGGTGCACACCGGCGAGCACGCCGAGAAAGGCCTCGGGCGGCGTCTGCGCCTGGATGCCGCCGAGCATCTGCGCGCGCTCCATCGGGTTGAGCGCGGGCACCATCCAGCGCGCGACGAGCATGAACTCGGCCGGCGCAACGCTGGCGAGGAGCCGCTGATGGATCTCGATCAGCTCCGCGTCGCTGTACGCGGCCCAGAGTGCGGCGTTGTTCGCCGACTCCTCGATGTGCATGTGCTGAAGGTTCTCGGCGACGAAGAGCGCCAGGTGGTGGTACAGGCGCAGTGCCAGCGCGGGATGCGCCGCGCCCGCCGCGGCACGCAGCGCCGCAGCCTCGGCACGCAGCGCATCGATGCTGTCGCGGTGCTCGGCGTGGTCGTCGCCCGTGCGGGCGGCGCCGCCGGGCTGGCGAGCTTCGATGGCGGTGTGGACGAACAGGTTCTCGTGCTCGATGTGGCTCAGGCACAGCGTCAGCAGCGAGTCGAGCTGGGCGAGTGCGGCACTCGTGTCGTGCGGGTCGCTCACGTCGACGCGGCCGATGCGCACGAGCGTCTCGCCCATGAAGCTGCGCAGCGCCTTGTGGATCGTGGCGTACATGTCGAAGCGCGGCGCGCCGGGTGTGGCAGAGGTCTGCGTCGCGAAGTCGGTGTTGGGGGAAAGTGTGGTGTTCATGGTGTCGGTCCTGAAGATGTCGAAAGGGTGATTCATGGACGCCGAGGCGAGCCTCGGCGTGGGTCGATCTCAGTTCCAGTAGCGCGTGACGGCGAAGTCGTAGTTCGCGTCGTTCGCGGAGCCGGCGACGATGCTGCGCACCGTCGGCACGCGGTCGTCCGATTGCAGGACCATCGCGCGGCCCTCGTCGGCCTTGCCGCCCGGCGCGACCGCGGTGATCGTGACGCCACCGGTGCCGAAGGCGTTGTCCAGCGTGCCGTCGGCGGCGTAGCGCACCACCGCGAAGTCGCCGCTGGAGCCATTGCCCGCGTAGACCCAGCCACCGACGACGAGCTTGCCGTCGGCCTGGCGCACCACCGCGTGGGCTTCGTTCCAGTTGGTCGTGCTGAGCTTGGTGATGACCCGGCCGCTGCCGCCGAAGGCTTCGTCGGCAATGCCGTCCTCGTTCAGCTGCAGCACCGCGAAGTCGTGGTTCGCGTGGCCGGTGACGACGATCTTGTGCTCCGGCGTCACCATCACCGCGCGGGCCGCGCCGATGACCGTACCGAACGCGCCGTCGAGCCGCTGGCCGATGCCGAATCCGGCATCCAGCGAGCCGTTGGCGTTGAAGCGCACGACCGTGAAGTCGCCCTCGCCGCCGACTGCGACGATCTTCTCCTCGCCACCCGTGGTCTGCAGCGCGATCGCGTAGATCGAGTCGCGCGAGTCCAGCGCACGGATCGGTGCAAGCACCAGGCCGTTGTTGCCGAAGCTGGCGTCGAGCGTGCCGTTGGCCTGGTAGCGGGCCAGCGCGAAATCGATCCCGCGCTGAGCGGTGTTCGCGTGGCCACCGGCGACGATCCTGCCGTCCTGCTGCACGGCGACCGCGTAGGCGGTGTCGGACTGGCTGCCGAACGAGGTCACGACCTTGCCACCGGCGCCGAACGTGGCGTCGAGGCTGCCGTCGGTGTTGTAGCGCACGACGGCGAAGCTCTTGCCCTTGGGCGACACGTCGCTGGAGCCCGCGACGACGATCTTGCCGTCGGGTTGCAGCGCGACCGCGAAGGCCTGGTCGCTGCCGCCATCGATGTCGGTGCTGACCTTGCCCGCGTTGCCGAAGCTCGGGTCGATCGCGCCGTCGCGCAGGTAGCGCACGAGCACGAAGTCGGTGCCGGTGGCGCCGCCCATGTTCGCGTGGCCGGCCACGACGAGCTTGCCGTCGGACTGCAGCGCCGTCGCCTCGGCGTAGTCGTCGGCGCCAAGGCCGGTGATGGCCTTGCCGTTGCTCGCGAAGCTGGTGTCCAGCGCGCCGGGCAGGCCGCGCACGGTCACGGTCACGGGGCGCTGTGCCGCGCTGGCCCCCGAGGTGCCCTTGACGACCGCATCGGTCGGCAGCGAGTGCGGTGCCGCGCCTTCGGCCTGCAGCGTGATGTGCGCCGTCGTGCTGCCTTTGGCGATGCTGACCACTGGCGCGGTGACGCCGGTCGGCAGGCCGGTCACCGCCACGTCGACGGCGCCGTCGAAGCCGGCGTCGCGGGTCACGGTCGCATCGAGGACGATGCTGCCGCCCTGGAGGATCAGTGCCTTCTGCGCCGACAACGCGAGCGTGAAGCCGGCGACGACGGGCGGCGGGCTGTCGCTGCCGTTGCCGGCGGCGGGTGATGCGGGCGTGTCCGAGCCGCCGCCGCCGCAGGCGGCGAGCACGGTGAGCAGGGCCAGCGCGGCGCCTCGCATCGACCAGGTGGTGAACAGAGAGTGGGTCATGATTCTTCCTGAGCTGAGTGGGTGTGTGCCCGGCTGGAGTGACCGGAACTCGTGAGCCGATCCGTCGTTCGCCGGGGCGTCAAAACGACTGGAATGGACTGTAGAAATTGCGGGCTCGCGGCACATCGGCCGAAGGAGCCAATGGCCCATCGGCGTGGAGCCATGCGAGCGGCGTGGTGCGAGCCCGGGCCGCAGACACCTCCTGACACGTGAGCGCAGCCGATCACTGAGAAAATCGCCCGATCGGACAACGGAGATGCTCGTGGACAAGTCAATGATCAAAGGCGTGGCCGTCGGCGGCCTCGCGATGGTGGTGCTCGGGGCCGGAGGGGTCACCGGGTACAAGACCCTGACGAAACCGAAGTTCGCCGAGGTCGTCGCGGTGAAGGAGGTCACCGAGACGGTGGTCACGCCGCGCGAGCACTGCGAGGACGTGCAGGTGCAGCACCAGGCGCCGGTGAAGGACGAGCGACGCATCGCCGGGACCGTGGTCGGCGGCCTGGCGGGCGGCCTCCTGGGCAGCGCCGTCGGTGGCGGCAAGGGCAAGACGCTCGCCACGGTCGCCGGCGCGGCCGCCGGGGGGTACGCCGGCAATCAGGTGCAGAAGAACATGCAGCAGAAGGACGTCGTGACGACCACGGAGCACCGCTGCAAGACGCTCAACGACAAGTCGCAGAAGCTCGTGGGCTACAACGTCACCTATCGCCTCGATGGCAAGGACGGCACCGTGCGGACGTCGTTCAAGCCAGGTCCGACGCTGCCGGTGAAGGACGGGCAGGTGGTGACGACGCCGCCCTCCGGCCCGACGTCGTAACGTCGGGCGCATCACTGCGCTCGGCGTGATGCGCGCCGTCATGATCACGCTGGTGGCCACGGGCGGGTAACTTAGGGATGTCGAGTCGGTGGGCCACTGCCTACGATGCCCCTCGACTCGATCCGAGTGGAGGGAAGCCGGGTGGCCGACGACCGTGCGTTGCCGTTGATCTTGGCCGGGCCCATCGTCCGCCGGGTCGAGCCGCGCGCCTGCACCGTCTGGATCGCTCTGAGCGCCGCCTCGGGCGCCGTGAAGCTGACGGTCTGGAAAGGGATCCAGATGTCCTTCGGCGGCGGCGGGAGCGTCACGTCAGGCGATCCGCCTGTCGGCAGCGCCACGGTCGCCACTCGGCAGTTCGGGCGCAAGTTGCACATCGCCCTCGTCACGCTCACGCTGCCGGTCGATCAACCGCCGCTGCAACCCGGCACGATCTACGCGTACGACCTGCAGGTCGACGATCAGGGGCTGCGCCCCCGCGGCCTGCTGCAAGACCATTTCGCCGACCCGGCGCACCCCGACCCGCCGTCGCCCCGACTCGCACTCGGCTATGCGACCGACCGCTTGCCGAGCTTCGTGACGCCGCCGCCGAAGGTCGAGCAGACCTGCTTCGCCCACACCAGCTGCCGGCGCAGCAACGCCCCGGATTTCGATGCGCTCCCTGCGGTCGATCACCTGATCGAGCTCTCGCTCACCGCGCCGCTCGACCGGCCGCAACAGCTGTTCCTGACCGGCGACCAGATCTACGCAGACGACCTGTCGGCCGACGTGTTGACGATGCTGTCGTCGATCGCGCATGCGGTGGTCGGGCCGGATGAGGTGGTCGGCGGCGTCAACGTCGGCATCGTCACCTATCCGCCCGATGACATCACCGGGTCGTCGATCGACGATCCGACCGCACCGGTCGACCCGGCCGATCGTGTGCTCGTCAAGCGCGGCCGGCTGCGCGCCGTGCAGCAGCTCGCCGGCTTCTCGACCAGCGACGACCACCACCTGCTGAGCTTCGGCGAATACGCCGCGATGTACATCGCGGCCTGGAACCCTGAGATCTGGGATCTGCCCGACACAGATGCCACGCCCGACTCGATCCGCAAGTTCCGCGCAGGCGTTCCCGCGGTTGCGCGCGCGCTGGCCAACACGGCGACGTACATGATCTTCGACGACCACGACGTCACCGACGACTGGAACCTGAGCCAGAAATGGGTCAACCGCGTCTACACCAAGCCGATGGGGACGCAGATCATCCGAAACGCGTTGTGTGCGTATGCGCTGTTCCAGGGCTGGGGCAACGATCCGGTGGCGTTCACGACCGGCCGCAACCTCGAGTTCCTGAACCAGATCGCCACGCGCTTCGGCCAGGCCACAGGCCCATACCCAAAGGGCGACGACAGCCCGATGAACCAGCTGCTCGGGCTGATCACCGCCACACCCGAGCAGATGGTGAAGTGGCACTACCAGGTGCCCTCGCCCGGTTCGCTGATGATCGTGCTCGACACGCGCACGCGCCGCAAGTTCAACGGCCAGGGCTACCAGCCGCCGGATCTGCTCGGCACGAGCCGTGACACGCAGTTGCCGGCCGGGCCGCTGACCGATGGCCGCGAGATGCTGTTCGTGATCTCGGCCGCACCGGTGATCGCGCCCGACGTGATCGATTCGATCGGTTGGCCGGCGGCGCAGATCGCGATCGACGCGGTGCACGCCGGTCGCGGCCTCGATGGCGAAGGCTTCGACCGCGGCGAGATCGGCGAGCTCTACGTCGAGTTGCCGCGCCCGAACGTCGGCACCGAGAAGTACGACGCCGAGGGCTGGTCGGCCAACGAGCCGGCGCGCGAGGAGTTCCTGAAGCGGCTGGCCACCTACCCGGCCTCGGCGATCCTGTCGGGCGACGTGCACTTCTCGTGCACCGTCGTGATGGACCACTACCGCCAGGGCGTGGCCAAGCCCTCGCGCATCGTGCAGCTCACCTGCAGCCCGGCCCGCAACCAGTTCAAGGCCGTGGTCAAGCTACTCACGCGGCAGAACCCCGTGCTGCAGCAGGTGGCCGGCGCGCTGGCGATCAGCCGGCTGGCGTGGACGGGGCCGTCGTCGGTGGTCGTGCCGTCGCCGGCGATCGTGTCACCGGGTCGGCGCGGCCGGCTGGTGCGCTCGCCTTCGCTGATCCCGGCCGGTGGCTGGCCGGCGGGCACCGCCTTTCCACCCGACAAGCCGCCCGACTGGCGCTGGCGCCTCACGGTGCAACGCGACGCGCGCCACGAGGCCGAGTTGCCTGCCTCGCTGCGCCAGCCGCTGTTCACGGCCGGCCAGGAGCTGACGCCTGGCGCCAACCTCGACGGCTACCGGCGCATCGCCGCGCGCCATCAGTCGGCGGCGCAGACGCACTACGAGCACCTGCGCCAGCTCGTCTTCAAGTCGAACATCGGCGTCGTGCGCATCCTGCGCGATGCCGACGGCAAGCTGCGGCTGCGCCACAGCCTGTTCTCTGCGGTCGCGCCGGCCTCGCCGCTGTTTCAGGAGGGCACGCGCCACGAGATGAGCCTGGCCCCGAGCACCGAGCCGGCGCCTGAACTGGCGACACGCTGATGGCTACCGCGCCCGACACGAAGAAGAAGGACAAGAGCCTCGTCCGGCGCATCTACGAGTTCTTCAAGCACGCCGCCGAGTGGATCCCCGAGCACCTCGGCGACCCCGCCGTCGCACGCACGATGCGCGAGGATCTCGGCCTCGCGCGCGGCGAAGACATCCCGGCCGACAAGCAGGAGAAGTTCAAGCGCTTCCAGGCCGGGCTCGACGTCGACAAGGCGGCCTTCCTCGAGCTCGTCGAGCAGATCAAGGATCTCGTGCCCGAGATCAAGTCGCTCGCGCATGACCTGTCGAGCGACCAGGTCGATCCGCTCGAAGCCGAGTACCTGCTGCTCCGGCTTTTCGCGACCGACTTCCTGCGCCTGCGCGCGCCGTTCCTGTATGCGCTGTACCGCACCGTGCTGTTCCTGGAGGAGGACGTCGAATCGCTCGGCCTGATCGACCCGGCCGTGATGCTGCACAACCTCTACGGCGAAGATCTGCCCGCGAGCGAGGTGCTGGCGCAGCGGCTGTCGGGCGCGGGCGCCCTGGTGCTGCAGCTCGTCAACGACCTCGTGCTCGGCGACGGCGAGCGCCCGGGCCACATCGACATCGAATACGGCTGGGACGCGTCGCCCGACACGCTGACCCCGCTGGCCGATCTGGTGTCGATGCGGGCGATGACGGTCCGCATCGGCTCGGTCGGCAGCGGCGCGACGCTGCTCAGCACTGCGCTGTACGTTCCCCCCGAGCAAGGCGGGCCGGGGCTCTTCCTCGGCTTCGGTGGCGCGGTGACGCTGACCAACGCGGACATCCCGCCAGCCTCGACACCCTCTCCCGTGGACCCGACACCGCCACCGCCGAGCACCTCGGGCATCTTCAAGATCGACGCCGGCTTCGGCTCGGCGGTCGACATGTTCATCCCGTTCAAGGGTGCGACGCTGCCGCTGCACGTCAACCACCCGACGCTCGACAACCCGTTTCTCAAGTTCAGCATCGCCGCCGGGCAACCGAACACACCGGCCTTCCGCTTCGGCGATGCCGATGGCACGCGCATCGACATCTACGAGAGCGAGTTCGGCGCCACTGCGTCGAAGGATGGCTTCGCGGTCACCGCCGCCATTCGCAACGCCGAACTGGTGATCGTCCCCAGCGAAGGCGACAGCTTCATCCGCACCATCGCCGGCGACGGCGCGAAGGTGCGCTTCTCGGTCGGCATCGTCGCCGACAACGATGGCCTGCACCTCGACGGCGGCACGCGCGCCGCCGTCACGCTGCCGGCCGGCCGCTCCGTCGCCGGCCTGCTGACGGTGCATCACCTCGAGCTGTCGCTCGGCCCCACGCCGTCCGGCGGCGACTTGGCGCTGGGCATCGGCGGCGCGTTCACGGCCAACCTCGGGCCGGTGTCGATCGCGGTCGACCAGCTCGGCTTCGAGCTGCAGTGCGAGCGGCTCGCGAACCCGGCCGACAACAACCTCGGCTGGTTCAACCTCGGGCTCGGCTTCAAGCCGCCGAACGGCCTGGGGCTGTCGATCAAGGGCGGTGCCGTCAGCGGCGGCGGCTACCTGTTCATCGACCGGCCGAACCACGAATACGCCGGTGCGCTCGAGCTGCAGATCGGCCAGTTCGGGTTGAAGGCGATCGGCATGCTCGCGACGCGGCCGGACGACAGCTGGTCGCTGCTGCTGTTGCTGTACGTGCAGTTCCCGGCCATCCAGCTCGGCTTCGGCTTCACGCTCAACGGCCTGGGCGGCATGCTCGGCTTGCATCACGGCGCCGACATCCCGCAGCTGATCGCGGGCATGAAGACCAAGGCCTTCGACGACATCCTGTTCCCCGACGACCCGGTCGCCAACGCGCCGCGCACCATCAACCGGCTGCGCACGCTGTTCCCGTACACGCCGCGCGCGCTGATCGTGGCGCCGATGCTCGACTTCGGCTTCGGCACGCCGCGCTTCGTCTTCATCCGCATCGGCGTGATGGTGCAGCTCGAGAACGTGCTGGGCAACGGCCCCGGCGAAGTGCGCATGTCGCGCGCGCTGCTGATCGGCGAGCTGAAGGTCCTGCTCGGCCCGAGCAAAAGCGAGCCCGACAAGGCGGTGGTGCAGCTCATCATCGACGTGCTCGGCTTCTGGGACCGCGACGCCAAACGCTACGGTGTGATCGCGCGGCTGCGCGACTCGAAGGTCGCAGGTGTTGCGCTGACCGGCAGCCTCGCGGTGTACGGCGACTACGGTGCGCAGCCGCGCCAGCTGCTGGCCGCCGGTGGCTTCAACCCGCGCTTCAAGGACGTGCCGGCCGAGATCGGCGGCGTGCTCGATCGGCTCGGCGCCGCCTTCGAGGTCGGCCGCTTCAAGCTGACGATCGCGGCCTACTTCGCGGTGACGCCGGGCACCTTGCAGTTCGGGGTCGACATCGCGGCCAAGGCCAAGATCTCGGCCGTCGAGATCAAGGGCAACATCGGTTTCGACGCGCTGATCTACCGCGAGCCGCACACCCACTTCATCGTCGACTTCCGCGTCAGTGTCGAGATCAGCTACAAGGGCCACTCGCTGGCTGCCGTCAAGTGCATCGGCGTGGTCGAGGGGCCGGGCTTGTGGCACGTGACGGGCAAGGTCACGTTCTCGATCCTGTGGTGGGACATCGACAAGTCGTTCGACGAATCGTGGGGCCAATCGCCTGCGCTGGGCGTCGTCACCAGCGACGTGCGCGCCCTGCTCGCGGCCGAGCTGGCGCGGCCCGAGAACTGGACGGCGCAACTGCCCGTCGGCGCGGTGGCCATGGTGTCGCTCGCGCCACCCGCGGCCGACAAGACCTTGCTCGCGCACCCGCTCGGCCGCGCCGTGTTCTCGCAACGGGTGGTGCCGCTGGGCCTGGCACTGCAGCGCTTCGGCAGCACGCAGGTCGCCGGGCCGAATAAGTTCGAGGTCAGCGCGGTGAAGCTCGGCGGCACCGCCGTGCCGCTGACGAGCTGCCCGCCGGTGCAGGAGCACTTCGCGCGCGCGCAGTTCCTCGACATGAGCGAGGACGACAAGCTCGCCAAGCCCTCGTTCGAGCCGATGGATGCCGGGCTCGAGTTCAGCAGCGCGGCCTTCCACCCGAGCGCCTCGGTGCTGTCGACAGTGCTCGACTACGAAACCGCCTACGTCGACTTCGACGAACACGGCTTCAACCCGACGCGGCGCGATACGCGTCTCAAGGGCCTGGGCATCGACCACGCGGTGCTCGGCGTCCTGAGCCGCGGCGGCGCGGCCGGTCGCTCGCCGAAACGGATCGACGAGCGGCAGGCCGCCAAGACGCGCGCACGCGTCAGCCTCGGCGTCGCACCACTCGCGGTCGCGACGCGCGACACGCTGGCGGTCGATGCGAGCGTGAAGCTCGCCGCCAACGCGCAGCGCGCCGTGATGCTGGCCGAGCAGCGCGTGACACCGGTTGCCGCGAGTCGCGTTCAAGTGGTTGAAGCATTCGAGCTCGTCTAGGGCCTGTTGACGCCATGGCCGCCACCACCTACCGCTTTCTGCCCTGGGCCCGGCGCGGGCTCGCCGATCGCATCGTCGAGCCCGATGCCGGCGCCGCGTTGCCGGCGCGCGCGAAGGTCAGCGTCGGCATCACGCTCAGCAACCTCGGCGAGACGCCGTACACGCTCTCGCTGTACGGCCCCGGCGACGTGATCGGCATCGACCCGACGATGATCGTGCGCACCGAGCCGCGGGCGAGCAGCAGCGATGTCGAGCCGAACTACTTCGCACTGATCGAGTTCGATCCGCCGGATTTCCCGTGGCTGTTCACGCCGGCGAAGGTCGGCGCCGGCGAACGGCTGCGGCCGTGGTGCGTGCTGATCGTGATCGATCTCGACCGCGTGGCCGCACCGCACACCGAGGCCGGCCGGCCGCTGCCGGTGATCGAATTCAGCGTCGAATCGGCCGCTGGCGAGCTGCCCGACCTGGCCGAGTCGTGGGCCTGGGCACACACGCAGTTGCTCACACCGGCGGGCAGCGTCAACGTCGCGAGCGAACTCGGCGCCAACCCTGCCGCCAATGTGTCGCGCCTGCTCGCGCCCCGCCGCCTCGAGCCCGGCCGGCGCTATGCCGCTTGCCTCGTGCCGGCCTTCGATGCGGGCGCAGCGCGTGGCCTGGGCGACGTGCCGGCTGCCGATGCCGTGTTGAAGCCGGCGTGGCAGGCGCCGTTCACGCAGGGCTTCAAGCTGCCGGTGTACTTCCACTGGACGTTCGCCACAGGCCCGGCCGGAGACTTCGAATCGCTCGCCCGCCAGCTCAGGCCCTACCCCGCGCCGCCGACGCTCGGCGTGCAACCGATGTACGTCGGTGCGGCCGGCCCCGAGCTGCCCGCGCTCACCGCCTCCGACCCGGCCGCGACGCTGTTGATGGACGGCGCCTTGCGCGCCCCTGCGCGCAGCAGCGCCACGCTCGGCGAGGTGGCGCAGCCGCTGCAGACCGCGTTGCAGGCAGCCCTCGACGCACCCGCGGGCCAGGCCACCAGCGGCGCGCAGGACACCGAGCCAGCGCTCACTCCGCCGCTCTACGGCGAGTGGCACAGCCGCCAGCACACCGCCAGCGCCCCCTTGCCAGCATGGCAGCACGAGCTCAATCTCGACCCGCGCAGCCGCGCCGCGGCGGGCCTGGGTGCCGAGATCGAACGCCAGAACCAGGAGGCGTTCATGAACTGGAGCTGGCAGCAGGTCGGTCGCATCCTCGAAGCGAACCGGCTGATGAGCCAGGCGCGCCTGTCGCAGGAGGCACTGCTTCGCGTGCACGTCAAGCACATCGCCACGCAGCCGGCCGACCGGCTGCTGCAGCTCACGGCTCCGCTGGCCGGGCGGACGCGCCAGGGCGCGTTGACGTTGAAGGCGACGGTCAGCGCGTCGAGCCTGCCCGATGCCGTCACCGACCCGGCCCTGCGGCGGCTGGCGAGCCCGCAGCGGCCGATGCTCGCGAAGGCGCGCCTGCGCAGCGGTGTGGCGCGCGCCGCGGCGCCGCTCGGCTCGATGCTGACGCGGCTGGCCGCCGGCACGCTCGATGTCGACCCGAGCCGCTTCGTGCCGTCGGGCCTGCTCGGGCTCTCCGGGCTCGACACGTTGAACCTGCCGGCCGCTGGCGATGCCAGCGTGACGCTGCAGGCCCTCGGGCTGCCGGTCAGCGCCGGTGCGAGTGCGCTGCGCCAATTGCGCAGCGACACCGCCGCGGTCGCCCGTCTCACCGCGCCGACGCTGGCGCCGCGCAGCACGCTCGCCACCACCGGCATGCTCAACGAGTCGCATCTGCTGCGCGCGCGCGAACTGCTTTCGCGCGTGACGCAGCCAGGCAGCAGCCTGACCGGCGCGCTCGGCGGCGTCGTCAAGCGCCGCCTCGGGGCTGGCACGGTCGGCGTGCTCGTGAGCACCAGCAGCGGCGCGCCGGTGACGGTGCAGGCGCTGTCGGTGGACGCGGCGGGCCAGGTGCGCGTGCAGGGAAGCACGGCCGCCCCGGTGATCGCGACCTTCTCGACGACGCTGAACAAGAAGGCGACGTTCAATGCCGCCACGGCACTCGCCAACCTTCCGGTCAACAGCCTGAGCACGCAACCGGGCGCGCAGGTGCGGCTCGGCGGCACGTCGCGCGCGGTGCGTGTGGTGCCGATCGGGGCGGGCAGTGCTGTGGCTGTGGGTACCGTGGGGACGGTGGTGACGGCAGGGACGGTCGGCGGCACCACTGGCGGCGTCAACGGCACCGGCGGTGTGCTCGTCGACACCATCACGCTGCCGCCGCCCGTGGTCGATCTCGTGCCGGTCAGGCGGCTCGAAGCGGGCGTGCTGGCGATCGCACCGAGCGGGCAGATCGGACCGACGCCGCAGGTCCTCGCCTTCGTCGGTTTCGATCTGTCGACCGCGCGCGGCACCCTGCTGGCGCGCAGCGACCCGCGCACCAACGTGCCACGCCGGCTGGCGGCGCAACTCGGTGCCGGTGGCGGCACGCTGCTCGACCGCGGCGACCACGGCCTCACCGTCGCGCCGACCCTCGACCGCATCCTCGCGGCGCCCGAACTCGATGCGCCGGTCTACGACTACCTCGCGGGGCTCGCGCCCGAGCGCTTCCTGCCGGGCGTTGGCGAGATCCCGAGCGATGCGATCACGCTGCTCGAGACCAATCCACGCTTCATCGAGGCGTTGATGGTCGGGCTGAACCACGAGATGAACCGCGAACTACTGTGGCGCGGCTTCCCGACCGACCAGCGCGGCACGCCGTTCCGCCGCTTCTGGGACTGGGCCGACGGTGGCGCCGACATCGCGCCGATCCACAGCTGGCCGACGGGCAACGCACTTGGCGCGAATGGCCGCAGCGGTGCCGGCGGCCAGATCACGCTGCTGGTGCGCGGGCGGCTGCTGCGCCGCTACCCGAACAGCATCGTGCTGGCCTGGCGCTCCAAGGCGGGCCAGCTGATCAAACCGCCGGCCGCCGCAGACATCCGCACGCCGGTGTTCGGCGGCACGCTCGGCAGCGACATCGTGTTCGCCGGCTTCGATCTGAGCGACACCGAGCTGCTGCAGGGCGACGGCTGGTTCTTCGTGATCGCGCAGCAGCCGAGCGAGCCGCGCTTCGGCTTCGACGAACCCAACCCGCTGATGGCGAGCCCCGCGCTCGCTGCGTGGGCCGGCGCCGACTGGCGCCACACCGGCACCGCGCCCGGTGGCTGGCTGCACATCGACGGCAACCCGCTGGCCGGCACCACCTTCGGCGGCGTGCGCTTCGTCGACCACGCGGCGCACCTGGCGATGTTGTCGCTGCAGCAGCCGATGCGTGTGGCCTTCCACGCCCGCACCTTGCTCGCCAACCCGGCTTGACCACCATGGCCGACACGCTCGACGCCGACCTCAACGCCCTCACCGCGAGCGTGCCGGTCGCACTGCTGCCGGTGCGCGTCGAGGCACGCTTCTTCAATGAGGCCCGCGAGTTGCGCTTGCGCTTCTACCCCGATCAGCTCCACGTCGACGCGCACGAGCCGCGGCTCACCGCCGCCGAGCGCGACGCCGGCAACGCTTACTGGCGCGCACGCGCCGCGTTGCCGGACCCGGCCAAGCGCAGCGCCTCGCCGTGGCTCGCGGTCGCAGGGCAACTCGGCGCTGCACGCGCGGCATGGGCGGTGCAGGCGACGACGCCGAGCAATCTGCCGGCCGGCTTCAAGGCGACGAGCGCGCCTTTCGTGCCGACCTTCGCCGACCTGCCCCTGCAGGACGCCGCCTGGTCGAGCGCGGCACGCGCCGCGGCGCTGCCCAAGCGCTGGCTCACGATGGGGCGGCGCAACGGCGCAACGATCTTCCGCAAGTGGGCCGCCGAGATCGTGCAGCCGCTCGACGTGACGCCGACCCCGATCGACGACACGACACCGCTGCCGGACAACGCGCTGCCGATGCAGGACACCGCACGCTGGATGATCGACTTCGACACGGCCGAGCGCGCCGGCATGGCGGTGCGCATCGGCGCGGCCGATCTGCCTTCGCCCGATGCGCTGGCGGCCGGGCTCGACCGCATCGTCGTGCTCGGCGTGGCCAGCACGCTCACACCGGCGCAGGGCGCGGCGAGCCTGCGCACGCTGCTCGGCACGCACCTCTATACCGACGGGCTCTCGGCCCTGCAGCCCGGCACGCCGACCAACGTGAGCCGCGACAGCACCGCGGCCGCCGCACCCGACCCGCTCGCGCTCGCCACCGCACTCGACCCCGAGAAGCGCCCGACCGCATCGGCCTTCAACCAGGGCGGCGGCGACCGGCTATGGCGCGCGCTCGGTTTCGGCACGACGGTCGGCGACATCCTCGGCGCGATCCCCGGCGGGGCCGGCTTCGATGCGCTGTGCGCCTCGCACATGAGCAATGCACTGTGGGAAAGCACGCTCGGCGGCTGGCTGGTCGACTTCATGAGCCCCCTCGTCGACGACACCGCATCGGCCGCAGTGCGCGACCATGCGCGCAAGCACCTCGTCCCCGGCGGGCCGATGCCGGCGCTGCGCATCGGCCGGCAACCGTACGGCGTGCTGCCGGTGGTCGCGGCCGATCGCTTTCAGCCCGCGAAGGGCGCGCGCGTCGAGCAGGAGCTGGTGACCCTGCTCCGCCAGCTGCGCGTGCTGTGGGCCGATGCAGTGAACCGCGTGCCGCGCCTGGGTGCGAACGGCGATCTCGACGCCGACCTGACGCGCGTCTTGCAGATGACGCCACAGTCGACCCGCTACCAGTGGCGCCCGGTGCTCGGCCCGCTGGCGCTCAACGCCTCGCAAGGGCTCGAGCGCCACGCGGCCGCGCAAGAGACGTTGACGGAGCTGCTCGGCCTGCACCTCGGCTGGAAGCGCCGGCCTGACCTCACCGGCTTCGCGGCGCACCCGCTGTCGCACCCCCTGCGCGTGCCGCTGGTCGACGTGCCGACGACGGCACCGACGGCACGGCTGTCGCGCAACTACCTGACCGAGATCGCGACCACCGCGCGCACCAGCGGCCAGTGGGAGGGGATCAAGGCGCGCGAGGACGCGAAGACGCTGCTCGAAGCGCTGGCCGCCCACGCGGTGGCGCGCGAGTTCCACCGCGCCGACATGCGCACGCTCGATCGACAGCGCCTCGCCGCCGGCGCGATCACGGCGCTGCCGGCGATCGGTTCGATGGCGGCGTCCGAGTATGTCGGCATCGAAACCGTCGCGCGCCCGGCTGCATCCGCGGGGGCCTTGATCACCTCGCCCGCCGAGGCGGCGCGAAGCATCGTGCCTGCGCTCACCGGCGACAAGACGGTGCGCCAGTTCGTCACCGCCCAGGTCGCGCGCGGCGTGCGCCCGGCGCCCGACTACGCGGTGCTCGCCGACATGCTGGCCAGCCTCGAATGGCTGGCGGCACGCCCTGTCGGCGAACTCGAGCGCGCGTTGCGTGGTTGGCTCGATGCCTGTGCGTTCCGCCTCGACGCGTGGTTCACCTCGCTGGCGCAACGCCGCCTCGCCACACTGCGTGCCGCGCAGCCGGCTGGCCTGCATGTGGGCGGCTACGGCTGGCTCGACGACTTGCGTCCCGATGCCACCCCTCAGGCCACGACGCTCGGCTACGTGCACGCGCCCTCGCTCGGCCAGGCGGCGACGGCTGCGGTGCTGCGCAGCGGCCACCTCGCGCACCACGACGCCGCCCACCAGGCGCTGCAGATCGATCTGCACAGCGACCGCGTGCGCCGCGCCGCCAAGCTGCTCGACGGCGTGGCCACCGGGCAGCCGCTCGCTGCGCTGCTCGGCTACCGCCTCGAACGCGCGATCCGCGATCGAAGCCTGGTGCTGGCGCGCTTCATCCTGCCGCTGCGGCAACTCTTCCCGCTGCGGCCCACCGGCGAGGCCACACCGCCGCCACCAGGCCCGTCGGAATCGATCGCCGCGCGCGACGTGGTCGACGGCGTGGCGTTGCTGCAAGCCTGGCGCGAACAGCCGGCGACCTTCTTCACGCGTCTCGTGCCGGCGCCCGATCCGCTGCAGGACGTGCCGCTGCTGGCCGACGAACTGAATCGCCTCGCCGACCTGTACGACGCCGTCGCCGACCTGATGGTCGCCGAGGCGGTGCACCAGAACGTGCTCGGCAACAACGACCGCGCCGGCGCCGTGATCGCCGCGCTCGACCGCCAGGAACGACCACCGACCCTGGATTTCGTGCGCACACCGCGCAGCGGGACGAGCTACACGCAACGCCTGCTCGTGCTCCTGGGCGACGCGGCGCTGCCCACGGCATGGGCCGCGCTCGGCGGCGACGCGCGTGGCCGTGCCGAGCCGCGGCTGTCCGCCTGGGTGGCGCGTCTGCTCGGCGCCCCTACGCGCTGGGTGCTCGCGGCCAAGGTGCACGCTGGCGGCACCGTCAGGCCGCTGCAGGTGACGCTCGCTGCGCTGGGTCTCTCGCCGCTCGCACTCGTGATGGCCTCGCGCGGGCCGGCGCCGCAACGCGGCAGCGAGCTCGAAGCGCGCGCGCTGCTGGCCTTCGCCAAGCTCGTTGCCGCGCCGACCGCAGACACCGAGATCGAGCTGCTCGACACGCCCGCGCCGGTCGCCCATGCGCTCGGCCTCGGCGCCTTGCGGGCGCTGCTGCAATGGGTGCACTCGCTGGTCACCAGCCAGCGCGCGGCCAATGCCCAAGACCTGGCGCTGCCGCGCGATGTCGCCGCCGGCGACGGCCTCGACGCGACCGAGCTCGCGGCCCGCGCACAGGCCATCGCCAGCGCGCACGCGGCAGCGCTGGCTGCCCTGCACGCGTTGCGCGCGCAACCGGCCACGACGGCGCAGGCGCTGCGCGAATCGCTGCTGGCCGTCGCCGCGTTCGGTCTCGACGAGGCACTGCCAGCGCCACCCGGCCCGGCCGCCGAAGCCGCCGACGATCTGGCGGCATTGCAAGCGCAGGCCGCAGCGATCGAGCCGCTGATGAGCAAGCACGCGGCCCATGAACTGGCCCTCGCGGCCCAGGTCGCTGGCGCGACCACGGCCGTCGCCAGGGTGCGCCTGCACACCGAGCGGCTGCGTGCGCTGCTCGGTGCCTCGTTCCCGGTACTCCCGCAGTTCAAGGTCATTGCGCCGGCCGAAATCGGCGCGAGCCTGGCTGCCCGGGCCACGCTGCTCGGTGGCGATGAGCCCGCGCCGCTGGCCTGGCTGCAGCGCATGGGCCTGGTGCGCGACGACACCGCGCGGCTGGCCGCGGTGGTGCAGGGAGCGGAGCTGACCGGCGGAGATGTCACGAACGGGAGCATCGCGGTCATGCAATTCCCGGCGCGCACCGGCGAGCGTTGGCTGGCCCTGCCGTTCGGCGCCACGCCGCCGCAGGCCGAGCTCGCGATCGCCGCCGTCGCCGGTGGCAAGCTCGACCCGGCGCAGCCGTGGTCGGGCCTGTTCGTCGACGGTTGGGTCGAGACGGTGCCCGCGCGTGAGGAGACGACCGGCGTCACCTTCCACCACGACGCGCCCGGCGCACGCGCGCCGCAAGCGGTGTTGCTCGCGGTGCCACCCGACCTCGCCGCCGCGACCTGGTCTGTCGACGACCTGATCGCGACGATCGACGAGGCGCACGATCTGGCGCGCCTGCGTGCGGTGGGGCCACAAGATCTGCGCCACCTCGGCACGCTGCTGCCGGCGCTGCTGCTGCCCGCCTCGCTCTCGGCCGACGTGCCCGGCGTGCGCCTCGAAGCCCTGGCGGCCCTGGCCGCGCCGAGCTCGGGCGTGCTGGGTAAGGCGTGAACCGACCAGGACACTCGCCATGCAGAACATCCTCGTCCCCGGCGCCACGCTCGACCTGAGCAGGGCCGTCGCGCCCGCAGTCAACACCTGGAACCGGCTGGAGCCCCTGCCGATCTCGAGCGACCTTCAGGCGGCGCTGCAAGCCGCCGTCGCCGACCCGCTGTGGCTGCTCTGCCGGCAATGGCAGTTCCTCGAATTCGCGGGCGAGGACGCCGGCACACCCGTGCAAGTGCAGGTGACGGCCGAGGCGACCGCGCTCGACCGGTTTCTAGCCGGCCCGCTCGATGCCTCTGCCGCGACGCGCGCGAAGCCGATCGACACCGAGCGCGTGCCGCTCGAAGTGCAGATCGAGGCCGAGCCGATCCGCGCGCTGCACCCGCGCCTCGCCGCCGAGGCCGGCCAACACGCGCTGCGGCTGCTGATGCCGGCCTGGCCGGCGGCGTTGCGTGCGAGCCTGCGCGCGGCTTTCATCGCGGCCTACTCGCTGCCCCTGCCTGCACCCGACGACAGCCTCGCCGCCGACGAGCCCGCGCGGCAATGGCTCGCGCTGGCTGCCGGCCACGCGCTCGACGGCCGCAAGCTTGCCGCAGCCTTGAACCCGCTGCGCAACGCGGCCGGCCAGCTCGGCACACTGCCGGCCGCGCCGCCGCTCGCCACGGCGCTGGTCGCACCGACACTCGCCGCATTGCAGACCTGGCTGGCCTGGTACGACACGCAGGTGGTGGAGCCGCTTGCGCCCAACGCGGCGTGGAACCCGCAGCGCCAGGAGTACGCATTCGCCGCGTCGGGCCGCAGCCCGACCCAGGGCGAGATCGGCCTCGTCGCCGACGAGTACACCGACGGCAGCCTCGACTGGAGCGCGGTCGATGTCGCGCCGATCTCGCTCAACCCGGCGTCGATCGCAGTGACGACAAAGCCGCTGGTGAGCCGGCCGTCACTGGCGGCGCCGGTCGAGTTCGCCGGCAAGCCGGCCGATCGGTTCTGGGAGTTCGAGGACGCTGCCGTCAACTTCGGTGCGATCGCCGCCGGGCCGACCGATCTGTCGCGGATGCTGCTGGTCGAGTTCGCGCTGATCTACGGCAACGACTGGTTCGTCGTGCCGCTGCGCGTGCCGGTGGGCTCGCTGTACAACATCACCCGACTGGCGGTGACGGACACGTTTGGCGTGGTCACCGAGATCCCGCGCAGCCGCAACACCGATGGCGTGCCGTGGTCGGTGTTCGAGCTCGGTGGGCGCAGCGCGAGCCTCGGCAACCGCCGCGTCGAACCCGGGCTGTGGCTGCCGCCGGTGCTCGCCGCGCGGCTCGACGGCGTGCCGCTGGAACAGGTGGCGCTGTTCCGCGACGAGATGGCCAACATGGTCTGGGGCGTCGAGCGCCGCGTGCAGGGCGCCTCGGGCGCGGCCTACGACCGCGCTGACGAGGCCTCGCGCCGGGCGCTGGCGCAACAGCTCGAAGGTGCGCCGGTCGCGGCCGAGCTGGTGTATCGGCTCGCCACCGCGGTGCCCGCGCACTGGCTGCCTTACGTGCCGGTGGCCGCTGCCGGCAACACCGGGACGCACCCGGTGATCGAACTGCAGCGTCGCGCCTTGCTGCGCACCGAGGCCGACGGCAGTCGCCAGCGCCTCTTGCCACGCGGCCAACTTCTCTCTGTTGCGGACCGACTCGCCGAAGAAGAAGTGCCGCGCGAAGGTGTGGTCGTCGAGCGGGCTTTTCAGTACGCGCGCTGGTTCGACGGCCGCGCGCTGCTGTGGGTCGGCCGCCGCAAGAGCGCCGGCCGTGGCGAGGGTGCGAGCGGGCTGCGGTACGACACGTTGGGCCGCTGAGGGCGGGGCTGTCCAGCTCGTGACGTCGAAGATTGCTTCAGATCGATGCAAAGAGTTGAGAAACGCTGGCAGGCCGCATGAATTGGCAACGATGAGAGTGCAGCCGTCCCTAGTCTTGGGGATGCCAGGGGCGAACGCACGGCGCAATCATTGAGGAGCTCTGGTCACATTTCAATCCAAGGGGTGCCCTATGACGGTTTCGAAGCACTGGTTGCCCTTTGCATACGCCCTCGCGCTTGCGTGGGTCTTGGCCGCAATGACACTTTTCACCGGTGCGGCGCTAGCGCAGTCGTCCGGTTCGCCACTGCCACTGAGCAACGGCGTCAGCGTGGGGCCGAGCTCCGCCGCTAAGGGCAACAAGATCTACTATTCGTTTGCGATTCCGGCCGGCGCGACCCAGGCGGTCTTCGCAATCACGGGCACGTCGGGTGACGCTGATATCTATGTCAGGTTCGGCGCCGTTCCGACCGAGTCGAGCTGGGACTATCGGCCGTATGGCGTCACCGCGACCGAGACTGTCACTGTCAATAACCCCGCTGCCGGCACCTGGTACGTGATGATTCACGCCTACGCTGCCTACACCGGCGTCATCCTGAAGGCGACGCATAACGCGGGCAGCAGCACCGTCGCAGCCACCCCGACGTTCTCGCCGGCGGCGGGCAGCTATTCCGGCCAGGTGAGCGTGGCGCTCGCGTCGACAACGCCGTCCGCCGTCATCCGATTCACGCTCAACGGCGCGATGCCCACCACCGGCTCTGAGGTGTACGTCGCGCCCATCCTCGTCACCTCCACCACCACCGTGAAGGCTGCGGCCTTCGCGACCAACTACACAACAAGCGGGGTGGCCAGCGCCACCTTCACCATCCGCGACTCGCTCCAAACGCTGACGAACAACACACCAATCACCGGCCTGTCGGGTGCCAAGGACAGCGTGGCGAACTTCAAGTTCGCGGTGCCGAGCGGCGCCACCAGCGTGAGCTTCAGCATCACCGGCAGATCGGGCGACGCCGACATCTACGTGAAGTTCGGCGCGCTAGCCACGACCAGCGTGTATGACCAGCGTCCCTACACGTCGTCCAGCAACGAGACCGTCGCCATCAACCCGCCGCGAATCGGCGACTACTTCGTGATGGTGCACGGGTACACCGCCTACTCCGGGCTGACGATCAAGGCCAGCTTTAGTGGCACCGCCAGTACCGGCAAGCCCGACCTCGTGGTGCTGGCCTCCGCGCTGAACCCGTACTTCACGACCGAGACCTTCACCAGCAGCTCCTGCGAGATCGAGGAGGGCACGATCACCGCGGGCACCAAGAGGCTGATGCGCTTTACCACGCAGACCCGCAACATCGGCACAGCCGACCTTGTGCTCGGGGATCCGAGTGTCAGTTCGTCGTTTGAATGGGGTCCGTGCCATGGTCACTACCACTTCCGCAGCTTTGCGCAATACCGCCTGCTCACCCCCTCGGGCGCGCCGGTGGGAGCGGGCAAGAAGGTGGGTTTCTGCCTGATGGACATCGCCCGAATCGACAACTCCGCCAATCCTTCGGCACGCTACACCTGCAGCAACCAGGGCATTCAGGCCGGCTGGGCGGACGTCTACAGCTCGACCCTTTCTGGGCAGTGGATCGATGTCACGGGCGTGCCGGCGGGGCCGTATGTCCTCGAAATTGCGTTGGATCCATTGAACGTCATCGACGAACTCGACGAGACCAACAACGTGACCCGAGTTGACGTGACGATCCCGTGACCGTTCGTACAGAGGTATCGATATGAACTGGAAGATTTCGCTGGCGGCCGTAGCCGTGGGCGTCGGCGGCGCCTACATTTTCATGGCCAACGGCCGATCGCCCGCAATTCTGCCGTCGATCGGCGTACCGGCTCCCACGTCAACCACAGCTGGGGACGCCACCGCGCTGACGGCACATCACGGTCATGACCACGACGTGGCGCACAACCACGATGCGCCAGCCCAGCCCATGCCCCGCGCGATCGTGCCGCTGAACGCACAGGCGCGCGCAGTCCTGCAACAGTTCGATCAGCTGCGCAACATGGTGCCTGGAGACGCCGCTGTCGCTCTAGGTCGCCAGCTCGAGGCCGGCATCACCACGGAGAACGCCGCCGGCTACGTGCAGGCGCTTTTGAAAGCCGACACCCCGGCGGTAGAGCGTTCCGCCATGGCCGCCCTCGCCCACACTGCCGACAGCGGCCAGTTGCTGGCGTTGGCCGGCGAGTACAGCGTGCTGCCGCCTGAGAACCGCGGGCGCATCCTCCAGACCCTAGAAAGCGCCGCGAACCCCGCGGCGGTCGAGGGCCTGACGAGCATCGTCGCCGCGGACAAAACCGAGAAGCGCTCGGCGCTGGTCATGTCCGCGATGTACGGAATCGCCAACATCGGAACGATGGACAGCGTCAAGTACCTCCTTGGGCAGGTCACCCCCGGCAAGGCCGACTTCGCCTTGATGGCGCTGGAGCGGGTCCGCACCCCCCAAGGGATCGAGATGATCCGGGCCGCCGGTGCAGGCAGCAAGGACGCGGATGCTATCTCGCCCGCCTTCCGCCCGGCGCTGACGCGCATCGCGGAGGCCGCCGGAAGGTCCTGACTCTCGCGCTTTCCTGCGCATGATTTCAATGCACGCCGTTGGAACTGCCGCTATTTCCCGATACAGAACCGGCTGAAGATCTCGCCGAGCAAGTCGTCGGCGCCGAACGCACCGGTGATCTCGCCCAGCGCGTCGTGCGCGAGGCGCAGTTCCTCGGCGAGCAGATCGAGTGCGGCGTCGGCGCGCGCCGCCTGCTGTGCCGCGCGGCCCAGATGGTCGCGGGTCGCGCGCAGGGCCTGCACGTGCCGGGTGCGGGCGGTGAACAGGCCCTCGGGTTGCGCATGCCACCCGGCGAACTCGAGCAGCTTGAGGCGCAGCGCCTCGATGCCGTCACCGGTGCGCGCCGACAGCGCCAGGCCGTCGCTTGTCGGCCGCGAAGGGGCGGCATCGCTCTTGTTGAAGACGTGCAGCAGGTGCGCCGTCGGCAGCCGCGCGGCGATCGCCGCTTCGCCGGCGTCGTAGTCGGCATCGCCCGCACGCGTCAGGTCGTGCAGGAACAGCACCGCGTCGGCGCGCTCGATCTCGCTCCAGCTGCGCGCCACGCCGATGCGCTCGACCTCATCACTCGATTCGCGCAGCCCGGCGGTGTCGATCACATGAACCGGCACGCCGTGGATCTGGATCGTGCCGGTGACCTTGTCGCGCGTGGTGCCGGCGATCGGCGTGACGATCGCGAGTTCGGCGCCGGCCAGTGCATTCAGCAGCGAGCTCTTGCCGACGTTCGGTTGCCCCGCGAGCACGACGCTGATGCCTTCGCGGAGCAACACGCCCTGGCGCGCGCGGTCGAGCACGCGGTCGAGCTGGGCGGTGATGTCGGCCAGGCGACCGCGCGCGTTGGCCTTCTCGAGAAAGTCGATTTCTTCTTCGGGGAAGTCGAGCGTCGCCTCGACCAGCATGCGCAGCTGGATCAGCCGATCCCGCAGCGCGTTGATCTCGATCGAGAACGCGCCCGACAGCGAGCGGCCGGCCGAGCGCGCCGCGGCCTCGGTGCTGGCCTCGATCAGATCGCTGACGGCTTCGGCTTGCGCGAGGTCGAGCTTGTCGTTCAGGAACGCGCGCTCGGTGAACTCGCCGGGCTGCGCCAGACGCAGGCCGGGCGCCGCTTCGAGACAGCGCGCGAGCAGCAGTTGCAGCACCACCGGGCCGCCGTGCGCCTGCAGCTCGAGCACATCCTCGCCGGTGTATGAATGCGGCGCGGGGAAATGGATCGCGAGGCCCTGGTCGATGACGGCGCCACCCGCGTCGGTGAAGGGCAGGTAGGTCGCGTGGCGCGGTGCGAGCTCGCGCCCGAACAACGCACCGATCACGCCCGACAGGTCGGCGCCGGAGAGGCGCACGATGCCGACCGCCCCGCGCCCGCTCGCGGTGGCAATCGCAACGATCGGGTCCCGGTGGCGCGGCAGCATCGCTCGGTGCGCGCTCAAGCGAGCGCCGGGCCGCCCCAAGCCGCTTGAGCTCCAAGGGCCACGCAAGGGCCCCTTCGTGGCCCAAGGGGACCGTGCCGCAGGCGCGCAGGGGCTGTCATTGACTATTTGCCGAGCACGCCGAGCTTCTTGTTGATCAGGTACTGCTGCGCGATCGACAGGATGTTGTTGGTGAGCCAGTACAGCACCAGGCCGGACGGGAACACGAAGAACATCACCGAGAACGCGAGCGGCATGATCCACATCATCTTGGCCTGCACCGGGTCGGCCGGCGTCGGGTTCAGCCAGGTTTGGAGCAGGCTGGTACCGGTCATCAGCAGCGGCAGGATGAAGAACGGGTCCTTGGCGGAGAGGTCGGTGATCCAGCCGATCCACGGTGCGTTGCGCATCTCGACGGTGGACAAGAGCACCCAGTAGAGCGAGATGAAGAACGGCATCTGAAGCAGCATCGGCAGGCAACTGCCGAGCGGGTTGATCTTTTCCTCGCGGTAGATCTTCATCATCTCCTGCTGGAGCTGTTGCGGCTTGTCCTTCATGCGCTCGCGCAGCTCGGTGATGCGCGGGTTCACGGCCTTCATCCGCGCCATAGAGGTGTAGGCCTTCAGGTTGAGCCAGAAGAACGCGACACGCAGGATCAGCACCAGCCCGACGATCGACCAGCCCCAGTTGCCGATCAGCTTGTGCAGCTGGGTGAGCAACCAGAACAAGGGCTCGGCGAGCAGCTTGAAGATACCGTAGTCTTTAACGAGCTCGAGGCGTGGCGCGAGCGCAGCGAGCTTTTCTTCCTCCTGCGGCCCGACAAACAGCCTCGCATCGAAAGTCTTCGTAGCACCGGGGCCAATCTCCCCCAGCGGCACGAACATGCCGACCGAGTACACGTGCGCTTGGGCACCTGTACTTGGATTGGTAAGGTCGGCCTTGCCTGTGAAATACGCGCGTGGCTGCTTGACACCGCCGGCCACGTCGATCAACCACGCTGACGCAAAATAGTGCTGCACCATTGCAATCCAGCCGCCGTCGGCCTCGGTCGTGTGATCCTCTTTGTCAGCGGAGCCACGCTTGTCGATGGACTTGAACTCAACCTTCTGGAACTTGCTTCCGTCGTCGATCGCAGGACCTGTGAAAGTCGAATAGACGCCCGATCCGCCTGGGGGCGGGACACCGTCGCGAACAAGTTGCAAATACAAGCGCGGCTTGACGGCGACTCCGGCCTCGTTGGTGACTGCATTCTTCACATTGACGACGTAGTCCCCGCGCCTGAAGGTATATGTCTTCACCAGCTTGACGCCACCGATGACTGGTGACTCGAACACAACCTGCAGCGCATCCTGTCCAGCTTGCAATGTCCGCTGACCCGGAACAACTGCCATGACCGTATGATGATTTGGGAAGCCGGCGTCGCCGCCTGTCGGCGCAAGGCCTGACTCCGCCACGTAATACGAGTGGTCGTCCGATTGATTGAACAGAACGACGTTGCGTGTCGCCGTGTCCACAGCTCGACCCCCGAGCATTGCTCCTAAGCGCTGATACAGGTCCACTGCCGCTCGCGCAACCTCATCAAAGAAGCCGCTTTCCGCGCGCTGCTTCGGTACAGGTTCCTGGTACTTCAACAATTCCAGTCGAATCAACGAACCACCCTCGCCGCTGAGGGTCGCCTTGACCACGTCCGTGGTGATCTCCACCCGCTCAGCAACGACATTGGCAACGACGAGGGTTCCGTTGTTTAACTGCGTGCCAGCTGCAGCTTGGGCTCCGGTCGGCACCTTGGCCTGACCAGCGGCGCCCGAAGCGGCCACCTTGGTCGGCGGCGGGCTGAACAGCGACGGCTGGCCGTTGTGACGTTGCCAGGCGTCCCAGATCAGGAAAAGGGACATCGAAAACACCACCCATAGCAGGGTGCGACGCATATCGGTCATGGGGAAGTCTGGTTGTCGAGCGGAGAGGGGGACACGCTGCCGGTGCGATCTGACGCGCCGGTGACGAAATGACGAAACAACCGCGGCGCGCGCTCGGGCACCGGGTCCGGGCCGCCTTGGCAGAAGGGGTGGCAGCGCAGTACACGCGCCACCGCCAGGTAGGTGCCGGCGGCAGCGCCGTGGCGATCGAGGGCCTGCATCGCATAGCCGGAGCACGTCGGCTCATACCGGCAGCCGGTCTGCAACCACGGGCTGAGCACCAGTTGGTAACCGCGCACCAGCGCCATCAGCACGCGCCTGGGCAACCCTTGCAGCATCGTGAACATGATCGGAAGGGCGGTTCAGCGCGCTGCGACGCGCTGCGACGCGCTCGCCAGCAGGTGCTGCAGTTCGGCCTGCGCGGCGCGCTTGAGCGCGTCGGACGCGGCGCTGACAAACTGCGCCCGATCGAACGGTGCGCGCAGGCGAATGACCCACAGGCCCGCCGCCAACGACGCCTCGGTGCTCGTGACCGCTGCCCGAATCTGGCGCTTGAGCAGCGTGCGCGTCACCGCGCGGCGCGCGTGACGCTTGGGCACGACGGCGCCGAGCCAGACGGCATCCGGTGTGGCTCGAACCCGGCTCGCGTCGAAGTCATCCACAGGCGATGAAACCATCGGTGTCTCACCTGTTGACAACTCGGCGGGATGTGCACGGGCCAGCGGCTTGGCTGGCGAGCCGGGACGATCCGGCACATGGTGTACGGCGAAGTGTGCGCTGCTGGCCCGGCTGCGCGAGCGCAGCACACGCTCGAAGTCGGCGGAACGAACGAGGCGGGCTATCACGCGGGTGGCGTGCCGAGCCTCGACGTCGCTGGCCTCAGACGGCCAGACGCTTGCGGCCCTTGGCGCGGCGGGCGTTGATCACGGCGCGGCCGCCACGGGTCTTCATGCGGACCAGGAACCCATGGGTGCGGGCGCGGCGAACTTTGGAGGCTTGGTAGGTGCGTTTCATGATCGGTCCAACATGACTTCAATGTCTATCTGCTCCCGGGCAGCGGCTCCGCTCCGGGAAACCCACTATTACACCAAAAACCCCCTTCCCGGTCAATGACTTACACCGTCGGGTGTGGGTGGGCAGGGGCATTGACGGCCAGCGTCAATCTGTGGATAACCGTGGTTTCGCATGCGCTGCAACGTACAATCCGACCGCTCCCAAGAAGAACTTTTCCACAATGAGCGCTGACCTTTGGCAACGCGGCTGCGAGCGACTCGCCGCCG